>JAKQYF010000298.1 GCA_023356535.1 Trichodesmium sp. MAG_R03
AGCTCTAGCTTTGCAACTATTACCAGACCTGATAGTGTTAGATTTAATGCTGCCGAAAGTAGATGGGTTTACAGTATGTCAACGTCTGCGTCGTGATGAACGAACAGCGGATATTCCAGTATTAATGTTAACTGCCTTGGGTCAAACCCAAAATAAAGTAGAAGGTTTCAATGCTGGTGCAGATGATTATCTGACAAAACCCTTTGAAATAGAAGAAATGCTGGCACGAGTGCGTGCTTTACTGCGACGCACAGATCGAATTCCCCAAGCAGCTAAACATAGTGAAATACTCAACTATGGCCCTTTGACCTTGGTTCCTGAAAGGTTTGAAGCTATCTGGTTTGATCAAACAGTTAAATTAACTCATCTAGAATTTGAGCTACTCCATTGTTTGCTACAACGCCATGGCCAGACAGTATCTCCTAGTGAAATTCTTAAGGAGGTCTGGGGTTACGACCCAGACGATGATATTGAGACAATTCGAGTCCATATTAGACATCTGAGAACGAAGATGGAACCAGACCCTCGTCATCCTCGGCATATTAAAACGGTGTACGGTGCTGGTTATTGCTTAGAGTTACCTAATAGTGGGTCCAGTGCTAATAATGTGGAAACAGCTAATTTGTCTCAACTACAAGCAAATATGGATATGCTTAGAGAGCTTTAAAATAATTTCCGGTTGAAAAATCATAATTAAGCAAATAGAATGAAGTCAAAGAGATATTTGTTAAATATCCTTAAAAATTGATAATTACGATCTTCTCAACCGGAAATATATAGTACTTGACAAAATAGACAAGTTATGTTGTTTTGTTTAATTTTTTTTACTATTTTAAAGATGTTCCCAAAGAAAAAGTGTATTGAGCCAGAAAAACTAGAGAAATTTCAAGAGTGCAATTTATGAGGTAATGATCACTAAGGTATTATTTCCCCTTCTGAGCTAGTCCCTACTACCTATTGACTTTTGACTTATAAATTTTTACTTTTGTTGAACGGCTTGAGTTGGTAGAAATAAGTTAAAATCCATAAATATATATGAGGATATATACTATGGGTTGGATGCAACACCTTAAAATAGCTCTAATAAATACTGTTGGGGCATTAGTAGCAATTATTTGGGTACCTATACCTCAAGTAGTAGCACAATCTTCACTTCCTGAGCAAGCTAACTCAGAGATTTCTGCCCTAGAAACTATTAAATCGATCAACAAAAATTTAAAAATCCCTAAAAAAATAAGTTCACTGTTAGAACTTTACCAGATTAGAGACCAATTAAAAATCAAACTGGATCGAATATCTAAAATGCCAAATCCCCAGGAAGTAAGGGAACCTTGGCAATACCAATTCCAGCTACAACAGTATGAAAAAACTTTGAAAGACTTCCGCAGTATAGAAGCAAAAATTCTTAAAGAAGAAAAAGCTGTTCAAAGTTGGAAGCAGGCACTGAGCATAGCAACTAATGCAGTAGCAAAAGGAAAAAAACTACAAGCAAATTATCAAACTTGGGAAGAAGCAGAAAATCTCTGGTTAGAGGCAATTTCTAGTTTACGTCAAATTCCTCAAGATTCATTGATGACAGAGAAAGCGATTGAAAAAATGCTCGAATATCAGGGATATTTAGCAGTTGCCTGTTATGAAAAAGTAATGGCAGCAGCATGGGAACAAAAGACAGAAAACAAGACAAATAACAATGCCAACGCTGATCCACCCATTGCATATAGTTTATCTCCTGGTTTTACCATATATGGTGATACTAATAGAGATGGGGAAGTGGATAGAACTGATAAGTCTGGTAGAGACAAGTGGTCTTTATCAGAAGGCGCGTTGATGTTATTTAATAATGATGATGATAACGGCGATCTAATCCCAGACTGGCAAAATGGGGATGTTGATGGTGAAAGTGATACAGCAGATTTAGCTATTGTCAATATTCAATTGGCAGAAAACTATAGAGATGCTCAAATCTACATCTCTACTGACACAGACGTTAGTAATTATATCAATGTCTTCCAAAAAACAGAATCTGGATGGCAACTAGTAGATATTTCTGGTACTGAAGCCTTAATACCCAAAGCAAAAATCATATTAGGTGTAGAAGCTAAACAATTTGCTGACCGCAATTGGCAAGGAGTAGTTAACTTGAAAGCGATCGCTGAAAAAAATGGTAGACAAATTGCTTCTGATAGCATTCAAATAGGTGTAGTTCCTTGGTTAATGTCTCCTAACACTGCTTCAGTTAAAGAACTTCACGTTAGCGATCGAGGTTTTGCCAATCAAGAATTTATCAGTAAAATTATCAAAATTATTGAAAAAACAGGTGTGACAGCTAAAATTAATCCTGGTGGCACTACCTGGATGCAAGATACTCAAGAAATAGGTTATGTGCAGTTTCCCAGTGAAGGTAAAATGCACAATATGAATGTGGTACTTAAAGCTAACCGCCCACGAGAAAATGATCGGTATGGGATGAGTCTCCTCAAAGAAAATTTTGGTTGGTTTGAAGTTGGTAAACCCAGACAACTAGATCCTCTGAATAGGTGGGCAGATGCTTATGGAAATCTAGAAGTGACACCACCTTTACCAGGATATCCTATGGGAAGAGTTTATTATGGGAAAGCAGGTGAAGTGGGTATGAATCCTGATATTATTGAGTTTGTCAAAGCACAAAAAATTCAGGGGCCGCCAGTGGATATTGATACTTCTTGGTTAATGATGCGTCATGTGGATGAAATTATTAGTTTTATTCCTAGTAAATTTGGCAACCCTTTAATGTTAATTGTGAGTCCAGAAGCGGGGGTGAAATTATTAGAAAAACTAAGTGAAGAAAGCTATGATAAAGCTGCTATCAATCGTGGTTTAAGTACTCAAACAACAGTGCGGGCAGGGTTAAAAAATAAAAAGTTAATTCAGCATAATCTCTATTTACAAAGGGAAAAATTGAACCCATTAATTGAGAAGTTAAAACAGGAATTTAATCTGAGCAATGACCAGATAATTCATGTGCCAGCTATGTTTGGATATACTGGTTATGCTTGGTGGCCAAATATGGTTAATTCGGTGGTAATTAATGGAGAATTATTAGTTTCTAATCCGAGAGGAGCATTAATTAATGGCAGAGATTATACTCAAGAAAAATTCCGCAGGTTGGTGTCGAGCTCAAGCTTAAATATTAATTTTATGGATGATCAATATTATCAAGAATTAAGAGGAAATGCCCATGATGCTATGAATACAACTCGCTTAGGAAAAAATAATCCTTTCTGGAAATCTTTATCTGAGAATATGTCAGAGTTTAGAGGGCCAAGTTTAGATGTGGTAGACATGAGATAATATCAAGGAAGCAATTTCATAGGTTTTAGATATTTATTCTATTTCTTTCTAATGATAACTATTCAACCGGACATGATATACAGCAAATTCCAAGTATAGGAAGTATAAAGTACAGATATTAAAAATTAAATGTTCCCAGTGGAGGCATCTTGCCCGGGATATGTGTACCTCACCAAAATGGAATTTGCTGTAAGTCCTAATACAGTCAAAAATTTAAAACTTGTAGATCGGAATAAAAATGTCAGATTTTATGGATTTTTTGAAGCACAAATATGCTTATGTTGCTATAGGAGAATTTAAACCTGGAAAGTTTCAAGAAGCAAAAGAACTTTATGAAAAGGCAGTTGCTACTTATAATAAAGGCTTTAAAGGTGCTTATTTATTACAGTTGCCAGGGACAGATAAAGGTATTGCTGTAATTTTTTGGGAAGGAGTTGAAGATATGGATGCTAATGAAACTGATGCTTATAAAGCAGCATTGGCAGAAATGTCATATTTATTTACCAAACCACCAGAAACTAATTTTTATGAGACTGTTACTGAGATTTTACCGAAAAATTGGGTTTAAACTTTCGCCCATAAGCGGGGGACTTTTTAGTTGATTTTTTTTCACAGGTTATGTTATGATGCTTTTTAGTTCACAAGAAATATATTAGTCGCGGGTGGGCTTACCGAGACAAAAAACGGACATTGAGGCCAGCAGCCAGACTACTGCCAAAGTAGTAGCAGCCTGTGAAATTTCAACCCGCCGAGGGGCTACGGCTCGGTTGTTACCCAGTGCCTTTAGGCCGGGGAGGATGTCAACAACAGAATAATTTGGAAAAGTTGAATGCTATTTTGATAATTTAATATGGTAGGGACGTTGCATGCAACTTCCCTACTTATGGTCTACCGAAATGAAAACTGCTGTAATGTATGAGAATTAATATGACTCATAACTTATTACTTCCGTGCAATTACATAATAACGCCAAGGAGCAGGATAACCTTCAACAGTTAAGGATGGGTTGTAAGGATGAAGAAATTCTGATAAACTATCAATATTTGCCCAATTAGTGCGTCGTTGCTCTTCAACAGACAAAGGTGCAGCAAAAAAACAATTAATATTCCTAAACCCCGCTCTGCCTATCCAATTTTCTAAGCAAGACTGGGTGGGAAGAAACCAAATACCCCGCGCTTGAGCGTAACGTTTTTGGGGTGTGAGGGCTACTGGCCCATCTCCAGGAATGCCTTGACAGTCAATAATAATTTCACCTTTGGGTGCTAATGCTTGTCGCATTTTGCGTAATAAACTAATGGGGTCAGTGTGATGATAGAGGATACCTAGGCAAAAAATGGTGTCAAAAAATTGGGGGTAGTAGTGAATGTGTTCAACTCCTAAAAGTTCAAATGCTAGCATTTTTTGTTTGACAATATTTTGGATCAGTTGAAAGTTCCAGAAATGTTTGATGTAGGGTTCAAAACCGATGACTAGTTCTGGTTGTTGAGCTGCCATCCGAAACATAAAATAACCATTATGGCAACCAATGTCAGCAACTTTACGATTTTTCAGAGAACTAATATGTGGAAAAATTCGTTCCCATTTCAAGTCGGAACGCCATTCTGCATCAATAGTTACGCCAAATAGTTCAAAGGGACCTTTTTTCCAAGGGCAAAATGTTTGCAAAGAGTTGTAAAACTGTTGTTTTTGGTCTGAGGAAAGTTCATCAGGGCAACCGACTTTTATAACTTTACTGGAAAAGTCGAAAAAGTTGCTTTGAATATCTGCTATTGTTTGTACTGCTTCGTAATATTTTTGATTAGGAGGTTCAAATAATTTTGTTTGTCTTTCTTGACGGGTTTTTAGTATTGCTTCTGTGTTTATAGGAGTGTTGTATTTATATAAATAATCTGGGGAAATATAGCCAATATTTTTGTTAAACATAATCATTTCAGTTATCAGTTACAGCGCTTTCCGTTGTTCTGAGGTACACCAAGGCGGGCAAGATGCTCGCACTACATGATTTTTACCATTTACCCTGTACCTCATTGGCCCGAAATCTGCTGTATTACTATCGTCTTTCTATCGTCTTTAAATATTGCTGTTTTTTAGGGTAGGAGAGGAAAGTATGTTAAATATCCACTTATCTGCTAATCTGCTTGAGGATATTCTTCCCACAAATTAGTCGCCTGACGCAGACTGGAATGTTCTCCGTTACCCATAATAATATGATCTAGTAAGGGTATAGCTAAAAATTGCGCCCCTGCTAAAAGTTGTTTAGTTAAATTGATATCTTCAGGACTTGCTTCTACATTTCCAGAAGGATGATTATGAGAAATAATTACTTTGCTTGCACCTTGGCGAATCACTTCTCTAAAAATTTCGCGGGGATGAGCTAATGTTTCTGTTGCTGTACCAATAGTAATTATCTGAGTTCCGAGTAAGCGGTTATTTACATCCAACAATAACACAGCAAATTTTTCTTGGGTTTGCCACATCAAATCTTGACTCAAAGCATCAGCAGCAGCTTGGGGACTATCAACAACTGCTAATTCTGGAGGGCGAGATTGAAATACTCTTTTTCCTAATTCAATAGCAGCCAGAATAGTTGTTGCCTTCGCCATACCAATACCATGAATTTGAGTTAATTCTTTAACTG
>JAKQYF010000299.1 GCA_023356535.1 Trichodesmium sp. MAG_R03
GGTTAATGGTCCCACTTTTTCCCTTTATCTAGGGGATGTATGGCATTCGCCCTCACTCTAGTCTCATATAAATGTTAATATTTTTTCCCAAAAGTAATACAAAAGTAATATTAGAAAAGTATTAATTTTAGAGATTGACAAAGTGCATAAATCCCAGCTAGTATTGCTTCGCTCCAAGAGTAATTTAAATAAAATCGTCAACTGGAAATTAAATATAACTCTTAAATCAGATATTATCCAGATTCAAGATTGTTTATCTAGTTGATTAGTTTGGTTATTGAGTATTTTTCTCTTTTATGAGTTGCATTATTGAGAGTAAATCAAGTAACTTTGTTGCTTTATTCTTGTTGTGAAACATGTTTTCTACTAAATTTTGCCACAATGCTAGACAATTATTTGCTCTCTGGTCGTCCTCTGAAAAAAAACGCCGAGATAAGTCCATAATGAATCTAGCCTATAAAATTGGGGATTTAACGGAAAGTCTGGCAATGGAAGCATCTACGGTCAAGGTTTCCATCACCCCCGAGACAGGAAAGAGAAAAAAATCTCAGAAATCGGATTTGGGGGATATAGAAAAGGAGTTTTGGCCGGAATGGTCTGCTATAGGAGACCAGTTTTATGGCTGCTGTCTTAAGTTGATGAACTTTAACCCAACTATTGCGGAGGACGCCCTGAGTCGGGCTATGCTCCATAGTTGAGAAAAGGTGCAAAATTATGTGGGGAAAATAGGGAATTTAAAAAGAGCGATCGCTCTTCTAACATCTCCAGAAGGAAAAAAGCGATCGCCCCTCAAAAGCAGTTTGTATCCAACCCAACGACCAGATAAGAGCGCAGCACAACGCCCAAAGTTCCCAACAACAGCGGGCTATCTGCTAGGGCTACCTCAGCAATATCGATAAAATCCTCTAACCATTCGCTCAAAACATTAATCCCCTCGTCGCGAGTTAATAGGGATGCTTCTCTATGTCCCTAATGGTTGTGGGTGAAGAGCGATCGCCGCCCATACCACAGCCATTCTTTGGCAAATATACTCTGTTGGTGACGATCAAGGTATGAGCCTCACTCCAAATTTGACCTCAAACGTTCCTGCAACCAAATTTCCAAATCGGCCATTCTATTAAAACTTAAAAATACCTTCACCAAATCTTCCAAATCAACTATTGGTAAATCTGCTATCTGATTACTCATCCCTACAGAAGGCTCTCCAAAACGTTGAGTAATCAAAAGCTTGACCAGAGCGATCGCTTGAGATAAACGTCCTTTTGTTTCCCCTTTAACAACTCCTAGTTGTTCTGCATAAGCTATCCGTCCTCTTTCATCTTGCATTGCTATCCCTCGGTTTTCAACTACCTCTAACTCCTCAGGGCTCATGTTAATAAAGTTGGCAATATTTAAAGCCTGTTCTATTTCGACAACTTCCCCTAAACTCTCTGGTATTCCATCCAAACTAGCCGCCTCTTTCAGAAAATAAATCCACTTATCTGTCAAATTCTTTAACTCAGACAAAGTTTTTTGAAATTTCGGCAGTTCTACAAATATTAACCGTAACTCTTTATCCAAGCATTCCAGCTTTTTAGTTTCCTCTTGAAACACAAACTTATTAATAGGGTCATCAGTTTTTTTAAACAGGATAAAATCCGTTATCGTCACTGCGATCGCCGGATTCAGTAGAGGATACTTCTCCCCTTTATCCAACTGGTTAGCATAAGCTTTAGCCAAATTATAAGCCACCCGCTTATTAAAAGCAGTCATTCGTGCCACCTGCATTTCAATAACTACAATAGAACCATCAACCAAAACTGCTTTGACATCCAAATAAGTATCTTTGAAACTGATAATTTGACCAGGATTAAAAGGGTTGACAATTGTCAAAGAATCAATAATCTTTTCTCCATCATAAATGATTGCATTCAGAAAGCTGATTAAGATTTTTTCACTTTGGTGGGAACCAAAGATTTTTTTAAAAGCATAATCAACCTTGGGATTGATAAATTTCATAGTAGTTTTTCTCCCTATAGAGCCATCAACTATAAAAATATTTTAACAACTAGAACTGGGCATCAGCAGTTTGAGCATTTACACTCCATCAGATTATGGCCAGGATTTTAGTTAATGGCCAATATGTCCCTAATGGTTGTGGGTGAAGAGCGATCGCCTCCCAAACCACAGTTAGACTTTGGCAATCATACTCAGTTGGAGACGATCAAGGAATGAGCCTCACTCAAAATTTGACCTCAAACGTTCCTGCAACCAACTTTCCAAATCGGCCATTCTATTAAAACTTAAAAATACCTTCACCAAATCTTCCAAATCGGCCAAAGGCAAATCTCCTATCTGATTACTCATCCCTACAGAAGGCTCTCCAAAACGTTGAGTTATCAAAAGCTTGACCAGAGCGATCGCTTGAGATAAACGTCCTTTTGTTTCCCCTTTAACTATCCCTCTGGCTTCCCCTTTAACTATCCCTCTGGCTTCCCCAAGTTGTTCTGCATAAGCTATCCGTCCTCTTTCATCTTGCATTGCTATCCCTCGGTTTTCAACTACCTCTAGCTCCTCAGGGCTCATGTTAATAAAGTTGGCAATATTTAAAGCCTGTTCAATTTCGACAACTTCCCCTAAACTCTCTGGTATTCCATCCAAACTAGCCGCCTCTTTCAGAAAATAAATCCACTTATCTGTCAAATTCTTTAACTCAGACAAAGTTTTTTGAAATTTCGGCAGTTCTACAAATATTAACCGTAACTCTTTATCCAAGCATTCCAGCTTTTTAGTTTCCTCTTGAAACACAAACTTATTAATAGGGTCATCAGTTTTTTTAAACAGGATAAAATCCGTTATCGTCACTGCGATCGCCGGATTCAGTAGAGGATACTTCTCCCCTTTATCCAACTGGTTAGCATAAGCTTTAGCCAAATTATAAGCCACCCGCTTATTAAAAGCAGTCATTCGTGCCACCTGCATTTCAATAACTACAATAGAACCATCAACCAAAACTGCTTTGACATCCAAATAAGTATCTTTGAAACTGATAATTTGACCAGGATTAAAAGGGTTGACAATTGTCAAAGAATCAATAATCTTTTCTCCATCATAAATGATTGCATTCAGAAAGCTGATTAAGATTTTTTCACTTTGGTGGGAACCAAAGATTTTTTTAAAAGCATAATCAACCTTGGGATTGATAAATTTCATAGTAGTTTTTCTCCCTATAGAGCCATCAACTATAAAAATATTTTAACAACTAGAACTGGGCATCAGCAGTTTGAGCATTTACACTCCATCAGATTATGGCCAGGATTTTAGTCAATGGCCAATATGTCCCTAATGGTTGTGGGTGAAGAGCGATCGCCTTCCAAACCACAGTTATACTTTGGCAATAATACTCTGTTGAAAAGGAACAGGGAATTTATAAAGGAGGTAGTTAGAAAAGCCGAAGAAAGATAAAAAAAATATAATATAATCTAAATTTAAGTAGAAATATACCTAAAAGCTTTCTATTTTTCAGGGACAAAAAGTTATGAACAATCTCTAAAAATTAATTTCTTAATCTGAAAACTACCACTGGTGAGAGTTTAACTGTAATTTTAGGTGAACTAAACCAGTTTATATTTTTAATTTCATATCAGAAATTCTTAAAATAGTCCTAAAGACCATCAGTCAGAATAAAAGCATGGATGTATCTATGACAAAGGAACATTTAGGAAAAGAGCCACCCTTGCTAAAAGTGTCACTCACGGTTCTGAAGATAAGCAGACTCTATAAAGGAAAAACTGGAAATGGGTTTGCTTAAGTTAACGTAAAGAGGTAGAACATGAAAATACAAGCCCATAATAATTATAAGCTAGAATCTATCGAATCGCCAATCCAGTTTGGAGATGCTGCTCTTGGTTTAGTTACAACTCGAAGTTTTCCGGCTATAGTTGGAACTGCTGATATGATGCTAAAGTCATCTGGGGTAATTTTGGTAGGGTATGAAAAAATTGGTAGTGGATATTGTACGGCGGTAGTTCGTGGTGGTATTGCCGATGTTCGTTTAGCAATAGAGTCTGGAGCAGAAACAGCTAAAAAATTTGGGCAACTTATTTCTAAGACTGTTATACCTCGACCTTTACCTAATTTAGAAGTTGTATTACCTATTGGCAGTCTTTTACTGAAACTATCTCAAGGCAAAATTTCTCCTGAGTTTAGAAATAAGGCAGTTGGTCTAATAGAGACTAGAGGTTTTCCAGCAATGGTGGGAGCTTGTGACGCGATGCTTAAATCTGCTGATGTATTGTTAACTGCTTATGAAACTACAGGTGCAGGTTTGTGTACTGCTATTGTTCGTGGTTCGGTTTCTAATGTGGCGGTAGCTGTAGAAAATGGTATGCACGAGGCAGAAAGAATTGGAGAATTAAATGGTGTAATGGTAATTCCTAGAGCATTAGATGATTTAGAAAAAACATTACCAATAGCTGGTCATCTAATTGAAGAAAAACCTGAACCTTTACGTTTACCAATAGCAGTCAAAGATAAGGAAAAAGAGCCTGTAAGACTACCAGATTTTTCCCAACTTCCTTTACCGATCAAAGAAGAAGTTAAGGATAAATAAAAGACCTCCATTATTTGTCTAGAGTTATAAGTCAAAAGTCAAAAAAATATATACCTTTTGCAGTGGGTTAAGTTTTATAACATAATAGGCATTTGTGTTCTATTACCTATTCCTGGAATGAAAGCAGGCTTACTCCATAACCTAATCCCTTATTTAGGGTTTGCTGAAAAAGTATTTCTCTGGATTTTAGAGTAGCTAGGGAAGTTGTATCCCACATTCCTTACTTCAATTTGTAACACTAAAATTAGTATAAAATCCTTAACTTGCTACTAAATTGTCTACTTCTATATGGCCACTAGAATCTTATCCTTTTGACTTTTGACTTTTTTAGTCTGGATCGATACAGGCTCACCGAAAAATTGCCATCTGTTTTTTTAACTGAAGAATCTCCTGTTATTGGTTAAGCACAAGGTTGGGACCATATCAAACAAACTGACCACCGTCTTTACGAGTAACACCAATTACAGAAGGTCTTGGCGGCAGCAAACCATTAAAAAAGTCTCCAGAATTACCTACATACCCTATGTTACTAGGCCAATTACTTCCACGAGATACCCTTCGCCGTTGAGTAAAAAGAGTACCATCTAAATTTAACATCTCAAGATCACGACCGAGTTGAACACCATCTCCAATAGGACAACTTTCACCAGGGTGCTGTACAGCTAATAGTAAAGTTTCATCTGCACCACTACGATTTCTGATAAAGTATGGTCCAGTGATTTCACAACGAGGGGGACCATAAGCAAAAGGTACAACCATCCCAGCATTTTGTCCGACGACAGGAATATAGAACAACCAGTTGTTACCAAATGTTCCTCTCAAGTTACCAACACTTCCTGTTTGAGTGTGGTCAATCTCTCTTACCTCTCCAGCAGCACCAGTGTTGAAACCATTATGAGTGCTAGTAGACATATCTGTTACACCCCAAATATTACCCAAAGTATCAATTTCTAGGTTGTCCACATTGGCAAAACCTGGACCATCAACAGCACCATTTTCTCCACTCTGCTCAAACGCTGACCAGGTAAAGGTCGTACTGGTAGCATCCCTGTTCGTTTCAATGATTCGGTAGATACCACCAAAAGGTTGAGCAGCATTAACATCTGCAGAGTATTTACTCACAACAAAGACTCTGGAATCTGGATATCCATCTCCACCAGGTCCATTGTCGGTATAAGCAATAAATATACTACCATCACCAGGGTGAACTTCTAAATCTTCAGGACGAGCAGTAGGAGTAGCACCTACTAAGTTAGCAGCTAAGAAAGCATCAACTAAAATCGCACCTTGGCTATCGTAGAAATCTGCTAGAGTTTTGCCTTGATAATCAGATAAT
>JAKQYF010000003.1:0-59262 GCA_023356535.1 Trichodesmium sp. MAG_R03
AGTATGAACGGCGAAACCTGAAAAATTTATCTAGTATCAGGAGCCGTATGAGTTGGAAACTCTCATGTACGGTTCTGAAGGAGAGGTGAGGAGGCGAAATCCTCCCATCGACTCTATCAAAGTATTTTTCAGAAGTAGAGGACTCACCTCTAACGTCTCCCATGAGGATAAGTAGGGACGTTTCGCTACGCGACATGAACGCATTTTTGTTATGCAACGTCCCTACAGAGGAACGGGGAATTGGTAGAAGATGTAGTTGGATATATTTGTCCCTTCATTTTTCTGCCATGGGAGTGCCCGAAATCCTAACTTTTTCAGCCTTTTACCAGCAAAAAGCTAGTGCTTTTGGCCACCAAAATCAGGCTAAAGCTTTTATATGTCAATGCTTTTATGGTTAATTCCTGACCAAGTTCCAAGTATATGAATTCCAAATGTTATAGTACTTTTTACAACAAAAACATTGCAGGAACGTTCTATCCTATATTCCGCAGGTCAAAATGTAGTATCTAAAACTAGCGATTGAAAGCCTTCCCTGATAATAACTATGAAGTTTATAAGTCAAAATACGTATTCTTTGAACTATTGATGATTATTAGTAATAACAGAGTCTGTGATCGAAATTATGCGTTAAAAATACCCTTGTAATATATTTGTTGTGCGGAATCTGGGTTCTATGGAACCTTTCTACTATTGTCTACCCAAATAAAAGTCACTGTAAATATTGAACTTTTGTAACACAGCCATCTTAACTACGACAACTGTACCTCAAGCTTGACGAAATTCTTTGTTATCCTAAAACTCCTCTAACTGTTTAATTATTGTTAATAAATTTTTAATTTTTGGGCTATATTATATTGCAAATATTGCACATAGAATTAACTAATGTTTGAGCAAAGCTATACAAGAGCTGGTTCTATTTGTGGCCAACGGTTAAGAGTTTTACCAATAACTGCCATTTCCTGCATTAATTGATCGAATTTATCAGGCATTAGAGATTGGGGGCCATCTGACAGAGCTTTTGCTGGATTTGGATGGACTTCAATCATTAGAGAATCTGTTCCTGCAGCAATAGCTCCCATTGCCATTGCAGGTACATATTCAGCTCGACCAGTACCATGACTAGGGTCAATCATAATTGGTAAATGAGTAAGAGATCGCAATACTGGTATTGCAGACAAGTCCAAAGTATTACGAGCATACTGACGTTCAAATGTCCGAATACCTCGCTCACAAAGAATTACATTTGTATTTCCGGCTGCTAAAATATATTCTGCAGCCATTAGCCACTCTTCAATAGTTGCTGACATTCCCCGCTTCAAAAGCACAGGTTTATCTTGAGCACCGACCTTTTTTAATAGGGAGAAGTTTTGCATATTACGGGCACCTACTTGCACCACATCCGCAACTTCAGTCAACTTTGGTAAGTCAGCAGCATCCATTACTTCTGTAATAATGCCCAAACCAGTTTTTTCTTTAGCCGCAGCCAACAAATTCAAAGCACTCTCACCATGTCCTTGAAAAGAATAAGGAGAAGTACGAGGTTTATAAGCACCTCCACGTAAGAATCTAGCACCAGCAGCTTTCACTCGTTGGGCTGTTTCTATAATCATCTGCTCATTTTCCACCGAACAGGGTCCAGCAACTACAACTAGATCTTGATGAAGGCCAAAAGGTACAGGTCCATCTGGAGTAGATACCACTACTGTACTAGCTTCTCCGTGACGAAACTCCAGACTTACTCGTTTGTAGGGGCGTTCAACTCGCATTACTTGTTCGATCCAAGGGCTCATTTCCTGTAATTGTAATGGATCTAGGTCTGTAGTCTCCCCTACTAAGCCAATGACAACTTTATAGCGCCCAACAATTTTTTCTGGAGTTAGACCCCAATTAGTTTTAAGCTCGTTACAAAGACGATCTATCTCTGTTTCTGGAGAACCGATTTTTGTTACTATAATCATTTTTGTTTTTGCACTCAATATAGATGTAGGTTCAATTAAGATTATCGTGACTAGAAGTTGGAATACTAAAGTTATAATAATTTCTTATTGAAATCCAACCGAAGTTGCTCTTAGAAGGCAACAAAGGATTCTCTAAAATTACTTAGGGGGTGAAAAACTGCCTGTAAGTCCAGCTTAACAATCGTTTGAGCCAATGTTCTCTTGAAAAATAATATCTGCATTTGGCCTTGATATTCAGAATATTAAGGGAGAAATAGGTCATTCAGGCCACTTAATGGACATTTATGCTTTTTTACAGGACTTGAATCCTTACCAAAATCCTGTCTTCTCTATAGATTATGATACTTTGGCTTTTCTCAACAAACTATAAAATAAATTTTGGGAACATAATTTAGAGATGAGATTTTGTTCATCTCTATAACTGCTAAATTTTGGACAGAAATTAGCTTTTTGATTTAGCTTCTTTCCAGGCTTCTCTCATCCTTTGAAAGTTAGTTTTTAGCTCTTGCCAACCTAATAAGCTACCTTTTTTGTTTTCATCCCAAGATGCTGAAAAAATACCATAACTCAAACCAATAACACTTAAACCAAAAAAGCCAAGACTAACTAGCAAAACTGCTTGGTTTGGTAGTGTAAAAAGCTCATTTATAATGATAAAATAGCTCGAAACAAAAGTTAACAAAGCTAGTAGTAGAGGTGTACCAGATAATAATACCATACGGCTTATCATCCTCCGACTCACTACTTCAGGAATATAGTTTTCTTCTCTAACTCTTTGACCCTTTTGATTGACATCAGGAGAGTTGTGTTTTTCTCTAACCTTTGTTTTTGGTGAAGAAAATGATTTTTTCCCTTGCTTTTGCCGGCCTTTAGCAGGATCAAAAGGTAAGGTTTGGCGTGATGATTTTGAGGGCATAAGTTAGTTTTTAACCTCTAATACCAAGGCGAGTAATTAATGATTTATAATGTTCCTGGTTTTGTTTCTGGATGTATGTCAATAAGCGCTTACGTTTACCAATCATTTTTAACAGACCTCTCTGGGAGGAATAATCTTGTTTATTATTTTTTAAATGAGTGCTTAATTTAGTAATTCTTTCTGTCAGCATTGCTACTTGGACATCTGCTGAACCTGTATCCGTTTCATGGGTTTGATACTCACCAATAATCTCTTGTTTACGCTGTTGTTTAAGAACCATATACTTGATTTATACTAATCTTTTCAACAATTACTACAGCCTATCATTATATCATATATATTCATTCTAAGATATACCCCTAGAAATCTTTTATAGTTGACTAGAACGACTTAACCAACTAATAGCTTCTCGAATCCAGTCTTCCGCATTTGTATTTTTGGACATACTAGCATCTTTACTAACGACTTGCAATGATTGTATTACTTCTTGAGGTGTGTATCCCAAAGCTAACAAAGTCATTTCTACCTCTTCTTGAATAGCAGGCATAACTCCCATTGGTAATGATGTAGTCAAACCTGCATCTTGTCGCCACTCGGCCAATTTATTTTTTAATTCTAAAGCAATACGTTCTGCTGTTTTTGCTCCTACCCCTGGGGTTTTGGCTAATACACGAGTATTTCCTCCGACAATAGCTTGAACTAAGTCTGGTAATTCTAAAGTATCTAACAGAGCGATCGCTAATTGTGCTCCAATACCACTCACACTTACCAACTGACGAAATAAGTCTCTTTCTGTAGAAGTACCAAAACCATACAATAACATTTGATCCTCCCGTAATTGTTGGTGGGTAAAAACTTGGGCCTCTTCCCCTGGTTGTAAACTTTGAGTCAACCTAGCCAGAATTTGTAGCTCATAACCTATTTGATTAACCTCTAAAATTAGAGTTACACGAGGACTACTGCCTTGATGAACATCTGCTACTTTGCCTTTAAGGTAGTTAATCATTCAAATTAATTCAAAATTATTTCAGAACTATATATTAATCTATGCCTGAAGATAATTTCACGCTCCTTCCAACTCAGAGCTATGTCAAATAAACGTTTTACACCTTTCCATAAACATTTTATTCCTGGTTCTCCATCTTTTTGTAGACCTAAAAATTCCCCCAACTTTGCTATCCAAATGATCACTGTTGTCATCGGTGGAGCTACATTTGGGGGTCGTTTTGTTTGTGTATATAGCAATACAACAATGGCCACTCATCTATTGAGAATACTAATTCACTACTGATCTGGGGACTATTTCTACTCTCAGATAACAACCATAGTAGTGCTTATTGATCATTATTTATAATTGATAATATTTCATTATTTTTAAATTAATTAAGATTTAATGAGAGAATATATTCATAGGGGCATTGAGAATTAAGGATAAACTCAACCCCACTCCAGCTATGTAGAATCAAGATTTAAGAAAATGTTAAAAAAAATTGTGGCCTTATGTTTAGTAGCGATCGCTCTCATACTAACAAGTTGTGTTTCTGTAGGCGGTGGACTCCAAAGCTTTGTAGATACAACAGATGGTTACGAGTTCCTTTATCCCAATGGTTGGATCGAAGTCAAAGTTTCTGAGGGCCCAGATATAGTTTTCCATGACCTAATTGAGTCTACTGAGAATGTTAGCATAGTTATTAGTCCCGTGGTTCAAGAAAAGACTTTGACTGACTTGGGTACTCCTACTGAAGTAGGATATAAACTAAGTAAAAATGCCATTGCGCCAAAAAACTCAGGTCGAAAAGCAGAATTAGTCAATGCAGAAGCACGAGAATATAAGGCTAAAACATATTATCAATTGGAGTATGAGGTTAAATTTGCTGACGGAAGGCAACGTCATCACTTAGCAAGTGTAGCAATTAGTCGGGGAAAACTTTTTACTATGAATATTTCCACTACTGAAAAGCGCTGGCAAAAAGTGAATGATAAGTTTCAGCAAGTTATTAATTCTTTCTCTGTATATTAGGATTGAATATATCAGGAAATATAAAAAATAAGATCAGCAATTTTGAAAATTTTATACTGGCGTGGTTTGAAATATGAAAATTCCTAGCTTAATATTAGCTTCATCTTCATCAGCAAGACTTCGCTTGCTAGAAACTGTTGGTATTAAACCTATAGTTATGCCTAGTAACTTTGATGAATCAACAGTGAAATTAACAGATCCTAGAAAATTGGTAGAAACGTTAGCCCAGGCTAAAGCAGAAATAACAGCTAAGTCTATAATTAAAGATAACTTACCTGAAACACCATCACACTTAATTTTAGGATGTGATTCAGTATTAGTTATTGAAGACCAAATTTATGGTAAACCTGCTGATAGGCAAGAAGCGAAATCTCGTTGGCAAAAAATGCGTGGTCAAGTAGGTCAATTGTACACAGTTCATGCCTTAATTGATTTGTATTAAAAGAAAACTATCGTACTTTGTCGAATGACTAAAGTTCATTTCTCCCCTGTTAATGACCAAGAAATAGAAGCTTATGTTGCGACTAAAGAACCTTTAAAATCTGCTGGTTGTTTTGCTATAGAAGGCAAAGGTGGTTTATTTATTGAAAAGATAGAAGGAAGTCATACAAATGTAATAGGTTTAAGTTTACCATTGTTCAGAGTTATGCTTAAGAACCTAGGAGATCAGATTAGTAATTTCTGGTAAAATCAACAAAATATAGCCTTATATTACTGTGAATAAAATCTTTGTAGTTCTGTTCTTAATATTCTTGTATAGCAATGATCACTCACATATTTACATATTATTATCTTCTGGAAATGTAGTATAAATTCATGCTACTATTATCAATTATCAATACTTTCATATATATTACATTAGCAGCAATTATTTGTACTATGCAAACATACCAGCGCATGTTGTTATACAATAAATTCCTTGGTTTGATAATCTAACGCTCCATAATAAGTTTGTCTTTCCAAATCATTTTTCATGGGAATTTCGTAAGCATTCAGATACAGGGGTTGACAAAATCATCCCAATTATTTCAGATATTGGATGTTCTACCAGTTGGGCTACCTGGTAACTTCTGGTAGTTGCTCCCTTGGCTTCCCAATAATTTCTTCCACATACTGGATATCTTTGCGGTTCCACTACTTGGTAACGGTCGACTCTACCCAACCCAATTTTTGTCTTTCCTGGATCTCCGGGTTGTCCTCCTGATGTTCGATGGCTAGAGTCTGATTCTTTTTCTTTTTTAACTGGAGTTTTTCTGAACCCTTGAGCAGATCACTTGAAGGTGGTAATGATAAGGTTTATAGTTATTTAAAATAAGAACGGAACACTTTTTCCGCTGAAACTTAGTTATAGCAAGAAAGACTTGTCTCAATCTAAATTAAAATGACTATAACTATCTTTATCCTGTATTCCTTTAAGTCGTTCTACCTCTTCAATCAGTTTTTCTATTGCTTATTGCTGTTGTCAAATCAGTTCTACTAGAGCTTCTTTTGATAACAGCTCTAGTTATTTTCGGTCTTTTAGGATATCTTGTGGCTTTAATTTCATTTCTTATCAGAAACACAGACCATTCCCTTTTTGTCAACCCTTACACCTGAATGCTAACACTACTATACATCCTAATATAGCTGTTAACCCCTACAAATGTTGTGTAATTTCACCTTTTATGTAAGTCCTGAGCTTATTTAAAAAAACTTTCACAAGAAAAACTCAAAAATAAAATTTTTTCTTTAATACCATTGACATATTCTTATTTAATAATTATTCTGATTTAAAAGGCAAAATCAAGGAAAAGGCCAAACAAAAAGAGGAAGGAAAGTCCTCTATAAAAAACAATAGATTCTAAATGAATCGGCAAGCAGCGAAACTATTTTTTTTATAGCAATCAAATTGTATTTTACTGTGAGGCGCATAGAAATAGTATAATCAATGCTTGTGTAACATTATACCACTTGAATCTTAATACTCGAAAGAGGTTGGGTAACCCTTAAATATTCCCCTTTAAGATTTTAAGTACAGTTGCATAACCAAGAATTCCCCTTGCTTCATTGTATGGGGAGCATTAAAGCAATAAAAGCTGATACAGATTGAATTGCTAATCTACTAAATCATCCAGAGGTAAGTTATGGTTATTGAGCAAGTTCCTGATGTAGTATTCAAAACTCGTGTCCGTGATGAGTCTGTTGAAGGACCAAATCCTTTTCGGTGGCAAGACAAAACTACCCAAGAAATTTTTGGCGGCAAGCGTGTTGTTTTATTTGCATTGCCCGGCGCTTTTACACCAACCTGCTCATCTACTCATCTGCCACGCTATGAAGAACTATACGATGAATTGAAAGCACAAGGAATAGATGAAGTTATCTGTTTATCAGTAAACGATGCTTTTGTGATGTTCCAATGGGGTAAACATCAAGGTGCTAAAAATGTATTCCTACTACCAGATGGTAATGGAGAGTTCTCTCGCAAAATGGGAATGTTAGTAGAAAAGTCCAATATTGGTTTTGGTATGCGTTCTTGGCGCTATGCAATGATTGTCAATGACTGCCAAATTGAAAAGATATTTGTTGAACCAGGTTTTAGTGACAACTATGGTGAAGATCCATTTGAGGTATCTGATGCAGATACGGTATTAGCCTATCTCAAAGGTATAGAAGCACCACAAGAAAAACCAGCTAGATTAGGTTTCGTAGGTTAGTCTGAGTGTCTTAATATATATTAAGCTGAGATCAGTAATAAAATAGATAGAGAAAAATGCTTTGTCTATTAAGTATAGCAATTAGATTGGATTTGTGAACTGTAAGGTTAAAATCTGAAATGGAAGGCTAAAACCTTTGCAGTAAAGCAATCTTTTTCAATTGCTATACAGTCTTAATTTTTTACATAACCCTAACAGGACTGATGCACCAAAATAAGAAATCAGGTTTATTGTCCTGATTATTGTTTTTTGCACTAATGGATAATTTTTTTTGATCAACCTGAGTTTATGTGTAAGTCCTACCTAGTTCGGAATGCTTGAATAAGGTTCTTAAAACCCACATTCCGCACTTCTTAACATTAAATTGATAAGTTTTATTAATCTATCGCCCCGAATGCTCTGCCTGAAATCCTTATAGCTATGGACATTGATTTTCACTGTTATAAAGAATTGTAACTAATTTTCTCATAAAAAATTAGTTATTGATAAGCTTTATTAAAATTGAGTTCTAGAAGGAAGATTTTTCGTATAAATCTCTTTGACAATGTAAATATACATAAAGATATATGAAGATCTGCCGAATGTCGGTTAAAAGCTTTAGGGCTTACGCAACGGCACTAATTGTAGTGGCAATATCTTGAAAAAGACGAATTTATGCCCCATATCAGGCACGAACTACAAATTTCCGGTCTTATTTAGGGCTTGCTGAAAAAATCTTTTTCAGGAGTAGGGGAAGAACCCCTAATATCTTCAAGAAGGAGATGTAGGGACGTTGGATGCAACGTCCCTACAGAGAAATGGGGAATTGATAGAGGAGGTAGTCGGATATATTTGTATCTTGATTTTTATACCTAGGGAGCACCTAAAATACTAACTTTTTGAGCTCTCAGGAGCGAAAAATAGACACTTTTTTCGCTCCTAAAAATGCTGAAGCCTTGATGTATCAATGCTTTAATATTTAATCAGCAAGCCCTATTTAATTTACGTTCCTAAACATGAATTTGTCACCTGTTGTAAAGTTTTATAATATCGGTTTTATTAAGCAGGATATTACCTCTATCAAAACTGCACTCAAGGTTTCTCAGACTGAAGAACCCGGCCCTCTGATCCAAGCATAATATCGGGACGATGTCAAACTGAGGAATTGAATTATACAGCAAAAGCCAAGGTTGTTAGGAGATATATAGCTCAAGTCAGAAGTTAAATTTATAGCACAGACTAAATTTGAGAGGCGTGAGAATATCTTAAGCGCTCTAATGACTACTATACTTTATTTATGTGAACACTCAAATAATGACTACTGAAACTAGGAAAAAAAGAATAGGAGTTTTTGATAGTGGGATAGGCGGTTTAACTGTTTTAAGAGAATTATATAGACAGTTACCCGAGGAATCTATTCTTTACTTTGGTGACACAGCAAGATTACCTTATGGAACAAGAACTACCAAAGAGATTTTACAATTTGTAGATGAAATTGTTGAATGGCTAGTCAAAAATGAGGTAAAAATGGTGTTGATGGCTTGCAATACTAGTTCAGCTTTGGCTCTGGAAAAAGTCAAATCGAAATTTGATATTCCTATTCTAGGATTGATTGTACCTGGAGCTAATACTGCAGTGGAACAAGGAAAAAGAATAGGTGTTATTGCGACCCCTGCAACTGCTGCTAGTAATGCCTATCGTCATGCGATTTTAAAAGCAGATGCTTCTGTTCAAGTTTGGCAAGTTGGTTGTCCCTATTTTGTACCATTAATAGAACAAAATCAGCTACATGATCCCTACACATATCAGATAGCAGAAGAATATTTAATGCCTCTAATACAGCAACAAATTGATACATTAGTTTATGGTTGTACTCACTATCCTTATTTAGAACCAATATTGCGCTCATTATTACCTAAGTCTGTAAATTTTGTAGACCCTGCAGTTTCTCTGGTTAAAGTAGTAGCTAGAGAGTTAGAAATTATGAATTTGCAAAACTATAAGAAACCAAAACCAACAAAATTTGTAGTTAGTGCTTCTCCTCAAAAATTTGCTGATCTATCATTACAATGGCTGGGTTACAAACCAGTTGTACAAGCAATTTCTTTACCTACTATTCTAGACTAAACTATTTCTATGTATTTTAGCTCACGGGGTGACAAGCTAGTTGAAAGCTATATATAGAAATGGATTGGCGGAAAGAGAACTGAATAATAATTCAACTAAAAGACAATGCTTATTGAGAAATGTTGGGGTGTAGTGCGTTCGCGGAGCGAACGCACTACACCCCCACTTTGAGTTGATTATTTAGGGCTTGCTGATTAATTTTTAAAGCATTGATATATAAAGGTCTTATACCATTTCTCCATGAAAAGGAACAAATATATCCGACTACCTCCTCTATACACTCCCTGTTCTTGTGTAGGGACGTTGCATGCAACGTCCCTACCTACTCCCCTGCTTCTTAAAAAGACTTATTCAGACGACACTATTTATTGGGAATTACACATTTTCTGGGTAGAAAAATGCTTGAAACTTACATTCCGCACGTCAAAATGTAGTACATGAAGAGGGGGGAACTTGAGTAAGTATTTAGACTTATAGTATGGGATAGTGAGGTGGTTACAAATCAACAGGTTAATCATCCATCCTCACCCTATTTTTTTTGAGTGATGTTGATTCAAAAGCTTATCCTCAAAGAATTTTAACTTGCTTGTAACTCCAGCGGTACTCTATGAATACCTGATATAATGATATCAGTTGCTGGAACTCAGCAATAGACCAATTCAAAAATTGCCGAAGTCCCTCTATCAGTTGACTACTCCACTCTTAATAATTGCCAAGTGCTTTCATTTTCAAGCTATAAAGGACTTACCCACGGGCACTACACGAGGATCAGGGCGGCCCCTACATATGGCGTTTTCAAGGTGAATTTGCGTAAGTCCTGTATTATTTAATTGTTGATTGTTTGAGCGCTTTACCTGTTTTCATCTTTAGTTTCTCAACTGAGTAGATAGTATCTTTGACAACTTGGAGTCAAAAATATCAATAATACTCAACGTTCTGGAGTTAGGTTATATATGCTTTTAACTCCGGAATGAATCAATAGTAGTTGATTAATTTTCTCTTCTATACTAATCTCATCAATAATTCCTGCTAGCAAACCTAGATGGTCTACATTAGTCACTTGTATTGACATTTTCTCCTCTTTTTTTATCTTCATCTTTTATCTAGAATTACACTTTGAAGTTTTTTTCTCGAGCCTAAATACAAACTCTACGTTTTCCCCTCTTTCTGTACTACATATTGCTGAGTCAATAATTTTCACAATTCACTCTATGACTGGGTTGGAGATACCTGAATCCTTACCATCAAAGCTAGCAAAACAGTTAGAAAAAACAGGATTTGACAAAATTACTCAGGGTCAAAATTACTTAAAATCCATCAACAAAAACTGAAATTATAGACTGTAGAATTGCAAGGAATCAGAGAGAAAATATTCAATAAACAGTTTGAAGTGCAGAATGTGGAATTCAAGAAAAGATCATGATAATTTCTTATTATCATTTTTAGCTAAAGTATAAATTTTACTAATTAAATCGACCGCAAAAATAGCTTTGGGATAAAAAAAGGATAACAAAGAGAGGTATCCGCTCAGTAAATTGGGGTAAAAAAAGAAAAAGTACAGCTAGTGTTGTAGAATATGACTTATGACGTAAAAACTATCATCATCTAAATTAGTGGCCACATTACTGTAATCAATAAACCCAGGAAAGATTGCAGAGGTCGGAGTGCGTCAAACAGTAGAACTATTACTAAATCTGGTAGAACAACTCAATTCCAAAGTCAAACAGTGAGAAGAAGAAAATCAAAAGCTGCGGGACGAAAATAACCGTCTTAAAGGTGAACTTGGCAAACCAGACATTAAAGCTAGTAAAAAGAGACGAAATAAGGACCATTCATCAGAGAAAGCACAAAAAGCTCCAAAAGAAGTGAGCGCTCATGGCTATATCACTGGTCTCACAATATTTAATTTCCTGACTTTACCGGATATATTGCTATGGTCTGGCAAAGTTAAATCTAGTCCCATTAAGTATAATTATAGACTCTACAAACCCTTGTGTTTGTCGTCCTGCTCGTCCAAATAAGCGACAAGCAAGTTACAACTGGTTCAATAGCTACGTTGATATAAGTATTAGATGCTCCCCTAAGTCCAGGATTGTGTTGGTTGCCCCACTACACATTTAGGAGCCCTGTGAGTTGGAAATTCTCACCCGTGGCCCATAAAGCAGAAGCGAGAGATAGTGATATCTCTATCGACTGTAATAAAAGTTCTGCTATCTTATGCAACCATAGAAGCAGGAAGTCAGCATTAAAATGCTACTAATTGTAATTTATATCAGCTTGATGAAGCAGCTATTTAGGAATGAGGATTTATTGACTTCGGTGATTTTCTGCACAGGAGCATTTCAGTGCAATACTCAAGCGCCAATATTTATGGATCATATTTTATCTCCATTCCTTAATATTTTGCAAGCATAGGCACATGATAATTATTTTAGCTATTTGTCACCAGAATTTTGTAGCTACAAATTGAGCCATTAAAGGTCTTGAAGGTAAACAGCAAATTTTAAAGGTTCTTCCCAATTTAACAACTTAATAGTTAGTTCATATTTTTGTTCAGGTTGCGGATCAAATAATTCTACCCATACAGTACCTGGATCAGAACGTTGAGAAGTTGTTTGAGCTTCTCCACCTTGCAGTTTTAAACTTGCTGCTTCTGGTAAATCCCCCTTAATCCACAAAGAAGTAGAAGATCTATCTTCAGGAATATAATATTTAGCCTCAATATTAACCCAACCCACAGCAGTTTCCCATTGTTTTTTTACCACTGACTTGTTCAAATGACAAATGAACGTTAAAGATGATAAAATGTCTTTAGCAGCCAGTAAAGACAATAACATTTGTTGTCTTGGAGTTGCAGTATCATAAGTTTGAACTTGATTAAAAGTCAACTCCCCATCACGGGTTTGACCTACTAATACTAAAGCTGCTAGATTATTTAGGGATTGAGATTGGCCAGGGAATAAATTATCTACAGCTTTGACCAATCTACTGCCAGGTAGTAAATTGGATTGTACCGCCTCTTGGCAAGACTGCAAGAGTTGAGCAAATACATTATCTGTTAAAG
The DNA here is from genome assembly GCA_023356535.1 of Trichodesmium sp. MAG_R03. Classification (GTDB taxonomy): domain Bacteria; phylum Cyanobacteriota; class Cyanobacteriia; order Cyanobacteriales; family Microcoleaceae; genus Trichodesmium. The sequence continues at coordinate 12,758 of JAKQYF010000003.1, forward strand.
GTATAGATAAATTTCTCCACCTGATATTTTTCATCTGTGATGCCCAAAGAGGAATTGGGGAAGCCCAATCTTGAGCTTCAACATCTGGATAGTCAGTATCATATCCTGATTTTTCCCAAGGAAATAGTGGTGGTTTAGATTCTATCTCAGTTTTAAGCCGGTTTTGTAACAATGACTCGAAACGATGATACACAGTTGGTACTTCTCCCAGTGTAATTGGTGGACTTTCATCGTAGAAGGGACAGTCAATTTCTTCAGAATTTAGTGGATCGAGTTCTTCCCACTCTTCCTCTACGCTGATTTCTGCTTCTATATTATCTATAGGTTTTCGACTATCTCTTACTGTCAATATTTCTGTAGAACTTGACTTTGATAACAGCCAATCAAGGAAATTTTTTTCGAAAGTTTCCACCTGTTTGTTCGTTTCGTTATTCATCACTTGATGCCCCTGCTCCGGAACCTGAACGATTTCGTAATTCCCAGGCAAGTTCGAGTAATTTATACCACTTTTTCTTAACCTGGTTAATTTTACGACCTAAAGTCTTCGCGATCGTTTCGTCAGAAAGACCTTGTTGTTTTAACTTTAGCAAATTTTTTTGTTCTGAATCAATTTGCTGATGTAAAGCTTCCCACTCCGTTGGAGTTAAGCCTAAATTTTGCTCTAAATCTGCTTCTAACCATTGATGAACCAGTTCCCAACGATGTCCCATAGCAAATTTGAGCAAATGGTACTTAAAGCGCTGCTGTAAATAATCCCTTTCTCGGGCAGTCAGACCTAAGATAGATTCTATCTCTCCAGTTGATAAGTCTTGTAAACGCAATGCAAAGTAATTTGCACAGTCTTGCTGTTGACGTTCCTCTAGATAGGCCATTAGTTCTTGAATCACAGCCTGACGTAAAGAACCAATATCATTGCCTGGGTCTTGTGCGACCATTGCTTCTCGCACTTGCTGGATAGATCGATCATTCCAAGTCTTATCTGAGTCAGTAGTTTTCCCCTCTGCTGCTTGGTCAATATCTACAGATGTTTCTTTTGGTTGTTGTTGGGAAAATGTTTGTGCCCGTAGAATAATCAATTGTTGACTACGGCCACCAGACAAAGGTATACGTCTTTTTCCATAACGTTCTGTAAAGGCCATATACTCTGCCAATTCTAACAAAGTATGGGGACGATAAGTTGCTGGTAGTTCAGTTTCTCGCCGAAAAGCATTTAAAGTCTCTAGGTAAAATTGTTGTAAAAAATCTTCTATCAGATTTAATTTGGCCTGATAACTTGATTGTATTTGGGGAGGAGTGATATATCTATAAACAATAGCACTGAAGGTGCTATGTAATTCTATTCTTCCTTCTTGAGAACGAAGCTGGTAGTAATGTATACATCGCCTGAGGCGATGTAGAGCTAAATTTTTAGCCCATTTACCCACTTCTCCTGAAGCTTGAATTCTTTTACTTTCTGTGCAAATCCTTTCTACTTCTTGTCTAATACGTTCTGCCACTTCTTGGCAATTTTGCCTTGACGCACGAGTAGACTGCTGAAATTCATCTAGGAGTAACTTTAAGATTTCTTCGCCAACTTGGCAGATTTCCCCCATCATTGTATTCATAATTAACTACTAATAAACTTGATAAATAATCACAAATACACCCAATTGTTAGATAATTTCTGAAAATATAAAAAACACTAAATTATGGACTTAGAGCAACAAATACAAACACTTATTAAAAATGTACCCCAAGATGGTAATACACCACAAATTGTTGAAGCAATTATACCTGCTTTAAAACTGTTAGCTCAACAACTCAAGCATTTGCAATACTATATATTGCAAACTTTGTCACAAAACTGGATTATAACTACTTTAGGTCATCGCAGTAAATTTGATATAGAAAAACGTGTTATTTATGCTTTTCCGACACTAAAAGATGCCTCATTATCTATTTCTGAAGATAATGTTGTAGCGACACCTATGCCAGTTATTTATATAATCTTTCAAATGATAGCAATTCAACCTTTAGATAGTCTTGTATTCTTTGAAAAGCCTGATGATTTAACAACAGCTACTGAGGTTAAGAGAGAGGATGTCCAAAAACTGATAAGTACATATCTTAGACAGTATAAGACATCCTCTAGTTCCAACCCTAGTAAAATTCCCTCAGATATTGCTTAAGATATTGAAATATTTTCCAGCTTTAGATTTTGTATTATTAAAAATTCAACTACCTCAAGCAAATATATCAAAATCCTAATTGGGAACGATCATTGAAAACGGGCTCAAAAAAAACCTAGTTTAGTATCAAAATATATATTATTTGTTAGCCATATACCAATCAATAGTATTTGTTCATTATTACTAATTATTGGAATATACTAAAAACTAATACAGCCTACTTAAAACATAGTCAGTAAGATTAATTAAAGCTTGACGAGAATCACAATCTGGTAAAGATTGTAAATATTCAACAGCCATCTTCGCATATTTAGTAGCCAACTCTTGAGACCTTTTAATACCTAGGCTATCTTTAATCAATTGAATAGCTTCTTCTAAATCCCCATCTTGGGCTAATTCTCTTTCAAGGATTTTTTCTAAGGCTGGCTTTTCTTCAAAAGCATATAATGTGGGTGCTGTCAAGTTGCCATTTTTGAGATCTGAAAAAGATGGTTTTCCTAGAGATTCTGTGGCGCTGGTAAAGTCTAGTATATCGTCCACTATCTGGAATGCTAAACCTAGATATCTACCATAGTAGTACATATTCTGGGCTAGTTCTGGTGGGACACCACTAATAATAGCTGCAGCTTTAGAACTATTAGCCATTAGAGAAGCTGTCTTATAATAGCTCTTTTCTAAATAAGCCTCTATTGATAAATTAGTGTCAAATCTATGTAGTCCTTGCTGAATCTCTCCTTCGGCAAGATCCATAATGACCTCTGAAAGCAGTTTCACAACTTCTAGATTATCTAGATTGGCCAAGTACCAAGATGATTGAGCAAATAGGAAATCTCCAGCTAGTACCGCAACACGATTGGTAAATAAACTGTGAACGGTAGGGACACCTCGACGAATTTCTGATTCATCTACTATATCATCATGAACTAAGCTAGCAGTGTGGATCATTTCTGTTATTTCTGCTAAACGACGATGTTTAGGAGTAATTCCTTGGTTTAGCATAGTAGTCCTTGAAATTAATAGGACAATGGCTGGTCTGACCCGTTTTCCCTTGACACGGAATAGGTGTTCTGCAGCTGCGTATAGTATGGGGTGACGGGCACCTACCAATTCTCTTAAGTTATCTGTTAGCAGTTGCAGATCTGCTTCTACTGGGGAAAATAGGAGGGTGGAAGTAGTCATGTCAGTTATCAGTTATCAGTTATCAGTTATCAATACTTCTGACTGAAGCCGGAGGCAAGAAATACTGAAGTTTATTTTTTTTATTCTCTTACCCTTAAAAGGGCAGGCTTGAGACCTTGTTTTTTGGTCATGGATTAGCCTGTAAAACTACAAGTTAACAAAATTTTACAAATTATATTCTTATTCTAAGCTAACCATCCTTGGATATAAGAAAGTTGGAAATTTTGATGGTAAAACAAAATAGTTTTTTAAAAAACAAATAAACCCGACTTACACACCCAAACAAGAAACGTATCTATTACCCTAATTATTAGACATATCCAAAAATAATAAGTTTGGAATGGTTGGGTCAGGGTTTGAGAACCTGATTATGGATACGAAAAATCTAAAATCATACACTATCTGTAATGTTCACCCCTACTAGATACAATGGTTATGCATAATACCAATTACCATAAACTTTTCTATACTTGGGTTTTCTATTTCTAAATATTATTTGTTGGAGCAAATAATATTTAGAATGGTAACTTCGGCTATAAAGGAAAGTTATTTTTGCAAGCTTTTAATCCACATTTCGCAGTTCTTCATATATCTTTATGTATATTTACATTTTGAAAGAGCCTTGTAGGAAAAACCCTCATTATAGAACTCAATATCAATAAAATTTCTTAATAACTAATTTTTTATGAGAAAATTAGTTACAATTCTCTGTAACAGTGAAACTCGATGCCCATAGCTATAAGGATTTTAGGGAGAGTATTAGGGGGGATAGATTAATAAAATTATCAAATTATAATGCTAAGGGGTGCAGAATATGGTTTATCTGTGCTATAAATCTAACTATGGTGGGTCAACAATTGTTGTTAGGAGCTTATTCCCATTAGATTTTAGATTGTATCTAATTGTTAAGCTACTCCCAAAAGACTGTATATTAATAGAATTAACTGTGCTATGTTATTATTGAGACTAATATATTAATATCATTTCATTTATTTGAGTCGTGTAAAAAAACCTAACTACTTTTAGACAAAGGGCATGTATGCAAGAAGCAACAGGTAAGAAGCTTTGCCTCCTGTTTGACATTTAGTGAATGACCCACTCTTGTTTACATCTCAATTTAAAAATGTTTAAGCTGTAATAATTCAACGTAGCAAAGAGATACTGATTGAGTCTTGAATGAGAAAAGTTAATAGGTTATTCACTCCCTAATAGTGAAAACTGAGTAATGATTAGGAAAAATATTTAATAACCTTTAAAATAGAATAAATAAAATTTAGCTATTATGCTTATTTTTTTCAAATTTCCTCTGTAATTGCATGAATCAGCTATTAAGTTGTCTAATTACTTAGAAGATGAATTAAAAACTGCATAATATGGACGAGATATCTTTGCAGATAATATGGGCGAGATATACAGCAGATTTCGGGCCAATGATGTACAGGGTAAATGGTGAAAATCATGTAGTGTGGGCATCTAACCCGCGTGGGTGAACTCATAACAACGGAAAGCGCTGTATTTGCAGATAAATGAATTGCACCAATTAGAGTTAACTTGCTTTCCTAAGCACTGAGAATTGTTAAGTACAAAACTTGCTCTTAGGCTAATATATTTAGATTAACATCTAATCAACATAAGAACAATAGTTGCTATAAATTTCTATAGTCATTCCGAATAAGAATGGGATACTTTTTCAGCTAAAAACCCTTTCACAGCAAGAAGATCTTGTCTCAATCTAAATCAGAATGACTATATTAAATCAATAGTATTTAATGGTTTTTAACCATACATTTATCTAAGAATATAATTTGGGAAGTAATTACTGGAAATATCTATCCGTCAATACTTATAGGCTTTTCCATAGGACCTAAATCTTTACTATTTTGCAGGTATTTTTTCCAGCACAAAAGTAATGCTTATTACAACAAAATCTGACTGCCTAGAGTAATAATTACTCAAGTGCTTTCCTTTTGATAACAACTCGAGGGGTGACAAATTAAGGTGAAACCCTTTTGGTGCAAGATTAGGAGAAACCTACCTTCAGGAAAAATTCGGGGTTGAGGATGGGGTCTTAAGAGACTGACTGGCCATTAATTGACCTGAATAGACTATTTCTTCGTTAATATTCTGAATACTAGGGCCAAATGCAAATAGTATTTTTCAAAATTACATTGCCTCAAACCATTATTAAGTAGGACTTACAGGCAGTTTGTAACCCCCCTAGTGATAACAATTTTTTCTAGAAGCAATAGCAAGTAATTGCTAATAGCTCAAATCAAACCAATATTCTATAGATAGATAAATATCGATGGATTCTAGAGACTACCCCAGCAGGGCGTAACTCCATAAAAGTTAAAATACATAAGCTTGTAGAAATAAAAATATCTACTAGTTTGAATTAGTATTTAATGCCAAACCATATAAACATAAGAGTTAAAATTTATCAACAAATTTATTTGAATCTCAAAATCAAGTAGAGATAACTTTTGTACTTAGAATTAATTAATTAATTAATTAATTAATTAATTAATATCTAACCAACATTGTATTAGTTGCTTCTTTAGTTTTTGAAAACACTCCTCACCATTTTGTAAAACTATGAACTACAATCACATTCCTGTAATAATTCCCGTTCTGGCAACTGGTTATGTATTTACCGTGTATTTGCTTTTAGCATTTGCTCAACGAGCTACAAAAATCACAAGAAATAAAACTTGATGAAAAGCTACTGCCGATTCCCAGACTAATTTAATTTACCAGAAAAATGGGTTTAAAGCCTCTCCCTAAAAGGGGGACAATTGAATTTGAATGTACTTTTTAAGAGTTTCAAGTGGTGCGCCTCCAACTGAAGCTACAAAATATGAAAGACTCCAAAGGGAGGTTTTGTCGGGTTTTTATCTCCTGCTGCCCCATATAATCTACTGGAAACACCTTTAAGATGATTGACTATTTGAGATATGGACAATTTGGGTGGGTTTCGATAGCTGTATGAACATGATCGGCTTCTCCATTAAACTCTAGTATCTTAAAGTTCATCTTCATTAGCTACAGTCTCACAAGAATTTTTGATTAATTCTAATCCTTCTGCTGTAAATACCCTTTTTCTATATTTAGTCACACATACCAAATGTACTTTTAAGTATGAAACGCTATGTCTTTATGTTTTGACCGAATTAACCATGATGCGTTGTTGAGAAAAGTGGGTCAGACACCCTACAAACGATTAATCAAACAATGGTTGAAATCTGATGTGTTTGACAACAAGCAATTCTCAAAAACTGTGGAAGGTATGCCACAAAGAGTGGTAATCAGTCCCCTCTAGCAAACATCGCCTTACACGGTATGGAGAACATGCTGATGAAGTTTATTGAAAATTTTCCACTTAGATACCCTAATGGAAAAACAATCCCAAAAAGAGATAAACGAACTAGCATATCCTTAATACGCTATGCTGATGACTTCGTTATCCTACACGAAAACATCAAAGTAGTGCTACAAGGCAAAACCGTAATACAGGAATGGTTAAACCAGATAGGATTAGAACTAAAACCAGAAAAGATTAAAATTGCCCACACTTTGGAGGAATAGGAGGGAAATAAACCCGGTTTTGACTTCCTAGGTTTCACAATCAGGCAAGGTCAGGTAAAGTCAACTGAACAAGGATTTAAGACGCTGATTAAACCATCTTCCAAGAGTATCAAAACTCATTATAGGAAACTGGCGGATATATGTGATAAGTACAAAACCGCCCCCACTAAAGCTTTAATAGCTAAACTAAACCCGATAATAATAGGATGGGCTAACTACTTCTCAACCATAATCAGTAAAGAGATTTTCAGCAAACTGGATATGCTCTTATGGAAAAGTTTATGGAGATGGGCAAATAGAAGGCATCCAAACAAGCCAGCTAAATGGGTGAAAAAAAGTATTACCCTCACTGCAAAGAAACCCGAAATTGGATACTTAACGGCGGCGAATATATACTACGCCTGTACTCAGATGTTTCTATTATACGGCACGTTAAGGTGAAAGGTCATAAATCTCCTTGTGACGGCAACTGGACTTATTGGAGTAGTAGAATTAGCAAATATCCAGGGGTAAGGAAGGAAGTCACAACGCTGTTAAAACGGCAAAAGAATAAATGCGCATTTTGTGGACTAAGCTTTAGGCCAAATGACCTTAGGTCAGTTGACCATATAAAACCAAGGTCTAAAGGTGGCGACAACAAGATTAAGAATAAACAACTCAGGACTTACGCAAAATACACATTATACACTAGATGTTGGGGTGAGAGGTAATTCACCCGTACTATATCTAGTGGCTCTGCGTAAGTTCTGCAACTGTTACGCCGACATTGCCACGATACTAAAACTGTTTTAGATCATAAAACATATCCAAAACCGAAGCTACAGGCTTTACCTGAGAATTATATATGGATTAACGATATGTTTATACTAAAGTAGGGGTCTACCTATTACAAAGGACGTCTGAGAGAGGAGCCGTGTGAGGTGAAAGTCTCACGCACGGTTCTGAAAACGAGTCGGGTAGGATAACTTACCTGGCTTAATTTAACGTAAACACGATAGAGACGAAAATGCAGCAATAAATATATTAGTCGCGGGTGGGCTTGCCGAGACTTGAACGGACAGGTCGGTAGGTATAAAATTATTAAGCGATCGCAACTAATTTGTTGCGATCGCTTAACTACCAAAGACCAAAATAACCATATAAAAACTACCCATCCTTACTATAGAGTCAGGAGAGATTTCAATTCCTGATTAATCAGGTTCTTAAGGAAAAAATTTATGAATTGCGATAGAAAACTTGCAGAACTTTAATGGATAGAAAATAGTCATATAAATGCAATTGAACATTACTACAGTCACAAAATAAGGAATAGGAAATAGATTACGAAAGTCGAAAAAACAGGCTGAAACTTAAGAATATATACCTGATATCAACATGGTGACTGTAGGCATAAACTATGCATTAAGATGTCAAACCTAGGAGTAAATTAGAGTAAAAATTCCCGCCTTTAATAAAGCTTTTAAAATGATATCCCATCCCCCTAGAGATTCTATGTTCTGTGAAGTTAATCCTTTAATTATAGACGTCAACTTTTTCCTGAGCTGCTCTAAATTCTCAAATATTTCCAATTTTAATTTTCTTTTTATTTCTAACCATAATCTTTCGATAGGGTTTAATTCTGGAGAGTAAGGAGGTTAAAATAAAAAAATTATGTTCTCAGGAATTGACATATTTAAACTTTGATGTAGAGGTCCATTGTCTAATTGAATAATATGTAAATCATCAGGATCTTTGTCGGCAAATAACTCCCAATATTTTTCCATACACACTGTGTATAAGTGGCTAAATTCATAGAAAAAACTCTCTCCTGTTTTAGATTCTATTCCCCCCATAAAGCTACAAATACTTAAACAGCAATTGGTGTTTACCTATAAGTTTAATACCCATTCGAGTTAATAATTTACCAGTGATAGTTTTCAGCCCAATTCTTGTTTCGTCTTCACACCAATATCTAATTTTATCAGCTCTTAAATTTGGTTTTTCCTTAATTGTTATTTTTTTTTAAATTTTCAAATCTAGTTTTTTTTAAACTCTTCAAATTTTCATAATTTTTGCTTAATGCTGAGGGTTCGTGGTACTTTCAGTTTACTTTTCAGTCGATATCTGACCAATTCATGTACTATTAATTATTTAACTTTTAAATCATAAAACACTTGCAGCCATAGTTGAACTTCACCATCGCTCAAGAAACCTTCCGCAGATGTGAGTTCTTTGGTTAGTTAATTGACGATCTCTGATGATACTGCTCTTGGCCTTCCAGGACTTTTTTTCTGTTTAATATTCCTTCTATTCCCCATTGACGATATTCACCAAACTAACGTTGTACTGTAACTTGATGACAACCGAGCAACTCTGCTATTTGTCCTATAGTATATAGCTTTTTCGTTTTTAACCAGTAAAGTGCTTGTAATTTTGCTTTGATACGGGTATCTGTTTCCTGGGGCAACAGTTTTTTTTCAGATTCTGTTTCTAATATTTGAGTTTTTGTTCTCATCTAATAACTGCAATCACTTAATAATTTGGTACTTATTTTATTGTAATACCAATTTCATAAACTTAGGCTACACTGCTTATCTTAATTAATTTATAATCTTGAGATATGATGTGTTGCCGTACTTGAGGAAATTTGTATAACAATCTTTTTTGAAATTGGTATTAAAGTTTGGCGTAGTTGACGTTGACCTAAAGTCTAAACTCACAAACATAAGCCCATAATTAGAGTTTACTGAAGAAGTCTTTTAAGGAGCAGAGGAGTAGTTAGGGACGTTGCATGCAATGTCCCTACAGAGGAACAGGGAAGGTATAGATGAGGTAGTCAGATATACTTGTCCCTTGATTTTTCTGCCATAGGAGTGCCCGAAGTCCTAACTTTTTCAGCTTTTTACCAGGGAAAAGCTGGTACTTTTTGCTGATCAAATCAGACTAAAGCCTTTATATATCAATGCTTTTATACTAAATCCGGTTATTATCGGTTAGTTGCTCAAGTCACCAAATCTTTATCAGACAAAGGTTTTCGATTTTATGAATATCTCCTTATTAAACCGGATTTGGTATTATAATTAATCAGCAAGCCCATAATTAACCTCAAAGCTTCGAAGAGATGACTAGCATCAGTTACTGGAGGTATAAGAAGGCGTTGGGCTAATAAACCATTAAATACCTTACTGATACTTGAGAAGCATTTCGTACAGCAATATCTTATCGTTTTGTTGAGTAGTGAGATAAAAACATCGACGTATTTACCTCTAATAAAGAGATTTGGGGATTTGCTTGGACTTGAAATCTGCTAAAGTCCCGTTACTTAAAAATTAATATTCCTTCAGGATATACCGATAAAATTATGTCTAATTTTTTTTCTGCATGGGAAGTGCGAAATCTCCCTATATTAGGACCTTTGTGGAGACAAGTAGAAGCAGCACCTAAACCTATTGCTGAAAACTCTATTCTATTACGAGTAATGGTACAGGCATTGGTAATAGTAGGTATTATAGCAATTGATGTGGCTGCTGGGGTAGCAACAGATGAACTACCTTTAACTGTTTGGGCAGGACCACTAAGTATTATAGGAGCAATTTGGAGTTGGTACAATCGCTACAAAAGAAATATGCCAGCTAAATTTTGCTTGGCAATTGGAATGTTGTTAGCTTTGGCTGCTTTTTTGAGTAGATTAGTTGGCGAGTTAAATGATACACGATTGGTATTAGCTGAATTATTGATTCAACTTCAAGTCTTACATAGCTTTGATCTACCCAGGCGAAAAGACTTAGGTTATTCGATGGTTATAGGGTTAATTTTGTTGGGGGTCGCAGGTACTATTAGTCAAACTTTAACTTATGGACCTGTATTAATAGTATTTATTGTGTTTGCTATTCCTTGCCTTATTTTAGATTACCGTTCTAGGTTAGGTTTGCACTCAAGATTTTCCGGTAATAAATTAGAGTTTCCAAAGCAAAAGCAGCAGCCAAAAATATCTTTGTTAAATGCTACTTTGTCTCCCAAGCGATTAACAATATTATTGTTAGTAATTTTTGGTTTGGGTATGGCAATTTTTGCTTTTTTACCGAGGTTGCCTGGATATCAATTACGAACTTTTCCTGTGAGTGCCCCGATTAATTTTGATATAGAAAATTTCGATGGGCGGACAATTATAAATCCTGGTTATCTTAGTCAAGGTAGGGAAAATGGAGATGGTTTTGGAAATACTAATGGAACCAATCAAGAATCTGGTCCGGGAACTTTAGATGCTACTTATTATTATGGCTTTAATACTAAAATAAACCAAAATTTGCGCGGGCAATTAATTCCTCAAGTTGTAATGCGAGTTAGGTCGCAAGCTGAAGGATTTTGGCGAGTTTTGGCTTTTGATAAATATACTGGTGAAGGGTGGGAAATTTCTCGGAATGATAATACTGTTACTTTAAATCGTCCTCGTTGGTCTTATAAATTTAATATGAATTTTGGGAAAAATAATTATAAAAACGAAACTAAAGAAGTCATTCAAAGTTATACAGTAGTTTCTCAGTTACCCAATTTGATTCCAGCTTTATATCAAGCAAGAGAAATATATTTTCCTACTCAAAAAATAGCAATTGACCCTGATGGAAATTTACGTTCTCCTCTTGAACTGAGAGAAGGTTTAACCTACACCGTAATTTCTGATGTTCCTTATCGAAATCGTAGTATTTTGGGTCAGGCAGGAACAAATTATCCAGCAAATATTAGTCAATATTATTTACAGATTCCTTCTGAAATAGCAGAAAAAGTTAGACAAAAAACGGAGGAAATTTTAGCAAATAAAAAGAAAGTTGCTAAAGAAAGTAAACCTATTACTTCTGCTTACGAAAAAGTACTTTATTTGGCTCAGTACCTCAAACAAAACCCAAATTATAAACTTCAGAAAACACCGCCATTTTTAGCAGAAGGTGAAGATTTAGTTTCAGCCTTTTTATTTGGTTATCAAAATAGCCCTGAAGGGAAAAAAATTACGGGTGGTTATGGCGATCATTTTTCCACTATTTTAACAATAATGTTGCGTTCTATTGGAATTCCTGCTAGATTGGTGGGTGGTTATTCTTCTGGTGAATTTAATCCTTTTACTGGTTTATATGTGGTAAAAAACACGGATGCTTATATGATGAGCGAGGTATATTTTCCTAACTATGGATGGTTCGCTTTTAATCCTATTCCGGGAATGCCATTAATTCCTCCTTCAATTGAAAAAAATCAAACTTTTAGTGCATTAATGACTTTTTGGAAGTGGGTAGCTGGTTGGCTGCCTTCTCCTGTAACTAGTTTTTTAGAAAGGTTTATTGGTGGAATATTTCGTTGGATATTGGGAATTCTTGGTTGGTTTTTTGCTTTATTTTACCAAGGTTGGCAAGGTATATTTGGCGGTTTAATATTAGCTACTGCTTTAGGCTTCTTGGGTTGGTTGTTGTATATTTTTTTTCAGAAATGGCGTTACGGTCTTTGGTTACGAAGGTTATCTCCCATGGAAAATATTTATCAACAAATGTTGAATTTGATGACGAGTAAGGGATTAGTTAAGCGTAGTTTTCAGACCCCTTTTGAATATACTAAAGCTATTCAGGAATATAACTCTATAAATGAAGCAGAAATAATAGAAGAAATTTCGCAAGCTTATGTAAGATGGCGTTATGGCAGTAAGGAGGTTAATTTAACTAGATTAAAAAAATTGCTGCGGAGTTTAAAGGCAAGTATCAAGCGGAAATTAAATTAATAGTTAGAAACTATACAGTGCAAAGTGCTGGGGATAACTATTGCTAGATAAGGCTTTCAGCCATCTCACGGTTAGAAACTCTACAAAAAAAACTGTAGGTGTTGTAAAGCTTGTCCAGTAATACTTTCAGCATTAAAAACCAATAATTTTTTAGAAGAACTTTGTACTCTCCAGTTATTCCTCCTTTTTTGCAAAAGCAGTATCTAGTTGATCTAATAATTTCTCAATCCGTTCCTTTGCCTCCTTGCTAATCTGAGGTTGCCTATTTAACCATGACATTGCCCTTCTTCGGCCTTTTTGACTTGCCACAATTAAGCTACCCCAAGCTATGGCATGAATTTCCTCTCTATTTACTCTAATAGTTGCGTCAACTCTCTTGCGCAGACTACCAGTATCATTTTGCAATAATTTAGCAATATCATAAGTGCTACTCCAATTATTTTCAAAGACATTTAAACTTTCTTGCCAACGACCATCTATTAAACCAGCTAAAACTTTTTGACTTGGACTTGCCCAGGAAGCGATAGCCTGAGCCTCCGTGATGTTAGCATGAAACTTAATTAAATCAAACTGAGCTTGTGCCTTTTTCGACCATTTAGATTTATCTATTAAATTTTTCCGCAAAGGTTCAATTAAAGGAAAAGCAGGAGACCATAAACCATTACGAGCTAACCTCAAAGCATTTTTATAAGATCTATCCCCAATAGGGGTTTCATCAAGGGATATTTTCTCTAGTTCAATTGGATTAAGTATAAACTTTCGTGGTTGAATCCAATAAATGTCAAAATCAGGGTCTAATCCCACAGTTTGCTCAACTACTAATTCTGGATCTTTCCCTCCAGTCATTTCCTGCCATATCGGAGCTTGACCAGCAGCACTTTTCCACTCCAACATAGAACTTAAGTAATTTTTAGTGGGATTATAATTGATAATTTGCCCATAAGGAATAGCTTTATTATTTTGCAATCTCTGACCACTGACAGTAAACCAAATTCCTGCCCCAGGAACTTTGCCTTTAAACTGACGTACTGTTGTTATAGGTAAAAGTTGATTTGAACTTTGAGGAATAGTAGATGCAATAACAAAAGATTCAGGGAGACCCTGAAGTGGTAAAGTATTGACTAATCGAAAATATGGTTTACTACCTTCTCGTTGATTAGTAGATAAAACTGATTGATAGACCCGTAACTCTAATACTTCCCGACAGGGAGTTTCACAAGGTAAAGATGCCCTAGATTGAATTGGCTTCATTACTGGGACTAATATATCTGAACTAGAATTTGTGGTTGTATTGGGAAGAGGAAAAGTTTTTCCAGGACTGAACCCTTCATCTTTAATATTAGATTTAATTTCCTCCAGGGTTTTTAGAGATTTATTCCCAGATATGTAGAATTGAGTCCATTGTGGTAACATTTGATTGAATAAGACCATAGCATTTGGATCAGAAATTAACTTGACACTAAGCCATGTTCCTACTGCCATTAAACTAGAACCACCAAATAACAGAGTAATTCCTATCCATTCAATCATCCATTTCTGCCAAGGTAAGGAGAGAAATTTTAACAAAAGTTTTTGAGACTGGGACTGATGTCTTCTAGGCCTCCTAGATTTTGTAGTAGAGGTAATTCGACCAATTTTTGGAGTTTTTCTAGTGCTAGGATAATAGGGTTTCTCAACTGTTTGAACAGCTTTAGTAGATTTCCCTTGATTGTAACTAACTTTTGAGTTGTAAATCTTTTTTTTCATTATCCTAGTAATACCCTTTCATACCGCTGACCTTGAACTTCCCAAGTATACTCGGTTTCTATGAGCGATCGCCCGTTTTCTGACAACATTTGTCTTAACTGCCTATCCTCAAATAACCGAATAATGGCCTCTATATATTCTCCTACATTGTTTGCTCTTAATGCTCTTAGTGGTGTATCCCCACCATCAACTGCTAATCCTTCCAAACCACGATCGCTGGCTACGACAGGGGTACCTGCTGACATTGCTTCTAAGGTTTTATTTTTAATTCCAAAACCAGTACGCATAGAAATTACACAAACTGTAGCTTGATGTAAATATTCTACTATTGAAGGTACACGACCGGTCACTTTTACCCCTTGGCGAGTCGAAAGTTCCTGTATTTTTGGTACTGGTCTTGCCCCTACCAATGCCAAGGTTGTATCAGGATAATATTCTTGTACTTTAGGTAATATCTCCAGAGTCAGAAACCGAACCGCGTCAATATTAGGAAAATTATCCATAGCCCCCACAAAAATTAATTGCTTTCCTCCTGGGTCAGAACTGCGATAAGGAAACAGACTGAGATCTACTCCATTGGGAATAACAGAAATTTTACTATTAGGGTTAAATTCCTGCAATTGTTTCCGATCTTCTTCAGTTGTGGCAACTATAAAGGAAAATTTTGAGCAATACCGTTTTTCATAACGCAAGAGTAGGGGAAGATTAAGTCTATCTCGCAAAGGTTTCTCTGCTGTGCCAGTTTCCAACTGTTGCCGACAGGTGCCATAAACTGAACTATGGACATTAACTAGGGTTTTGACTTTCTCCTGCCATTGATGGCGGATATAAATTTCATTAACGCAATGTTCGCAGGTAATGGCCTCACATTTACCTTCTCCCACAAACTCATCTACCCATTTTTGCATTTCTGGGGAATATATGGAGAGAACGCTTGGTGGAGTACCTTCTATTATAAAATTACTAAGACGTCTTAGTTTTGCAAAAAAATTTCTTTGATTAGGCTCTTGAGGGGGAGGAGATATGGCCAATCTATCTACATAAGATCGCAATGAATCTACTTCTAAATCATTGACATCTGGAGAACTTTGTGTTAGCAAAGTAATAGAGTGTTTCTGACTCAAATATTTAAGTAAATTAAATGTTCTAACTTGTGTGCCACCTCGACTGGGAGGATAAGGAAAGGTCGAGGAAAGCATTAAAATTTTCATATAATTGGTAAGTTATTCTAAATTTTTCTCTATTACATCTAAATTTATTATATTTGATAAAAATATCATAGTTTTAATATAAACATTTAGTTGTCAGCTAGCCTCTTACAGAGGAACTGCGTTACCAGCCATTACTTTTAGTTTTAGATGAAAGCTTTATGAATTAAGTCAGAATTAAAGTATTACTATAAAAGTCGGCTTCCTTGACCTTAAAGTCTATATTCATTTAAACCCCATCCTTAATAGCAGGATTTTGTTGTTGAGAGTTGACATCTAATAACTGAATGCTTACCTCTTAATTTTAGGTATACTGCTATATTTTAATTTTAGGACATAGATTTTATGATGCAAAAATTACCAATAGGACTAATAGTTAAAGGATTAAAAAAACCAAATCTAGCTTTAAAAAAAAGTAAGGTTTTTTTAGCAAATCATCTTGAAGATTTCATCAGAATACTTACCCAACAAGACAAACTTTCAGAAATAGTTAATCAAAAAGAAATTCGAGTAGCAGGTATGAGACGGACTGGGAACCATGCAATTATTAACTGGGTTAAAGGTCAGCATGCTGGTAAAAGCATGCTGGTAAAGTAGAATTTATTAATAATGTATTAGCTAATGAAAACCCCTACCGCTACAAATATCAAAATCTCGAAGATTATTACCCAGAATATAAATGGGCAATATAACATTATCGTCAACAAGCTAAAGGAAATTTTATTAAAAGAGATTGTTTGATATACAGCTATGAAGATTTTCCTTTAGACCAAGTCGCAAGTGATAAATTTGAGCATAATCATGACTTATATTTAGGAAAAAGTGCTATTAGGTACGATCTATTAATTATTAGAGATCCTTTTAACCTTTTTGCAAGTAGGTTAAAGGCTTCTTCTAAGGTGGGACATTTTTTATCAGTAAATTCTCAGAATAAAACAATGGTTAATTTATGGATTGATTATGCAAAAGAGTATTTAGGAGAAACAAATTATCTCAAACACAACAAAATTTGTATAAATTATAATCAATGGTTTTTTGACATTGAATATCGGCAAAAAATTGCTAAGAAACTGCAAATGGAATTCTCTGATGCAGGTATTGACATCGTTTTTGGTCTTGGTGGAGGTAGTTCGTTTGATGGAAAACAATTTGATGGTCAAGCAACATCTATGAATGTCTTAAACAGATGGCAAAAATTCTGTGATAATCCTCAGTACAAAAATTTTTTTAATCAGGAAGTATGGGAATATTCAGAACAAATATTTTGTCATATTCCTGGCACAGAATCTTTAATTAAGTAATAGTTGCGCAGATTTGAAAAATTTAGTTAATTATCTATTAAAACTAGAGAATAAGTTCAGTAATCTATAATATGACAATAGCAACCCTAAATAAGTAGTAGTAAACAAGTAATGATGTTTCTAGTCTACCTTCTGACAATTAAAGGGATGTAGCAACTAAATATCCTGACATATTTAGGACTACCTTTTTATCATAACTAATTTGGGCTGAAAACATAAGTAAATTTTGATTCCTGACTCCTGACTCGGTTCTCCTAAATACCACCAAAATATTATAACTTAAATAGGTTAAATAAGATTGATATATTATGAACATTATGTTAATTGGGTATTACGGCTACCATAACATTGGAGACGACTTATTTGTTAAACAACTTACTAATTATTTAGCTAGCAAACAAAAAGTTAAAAAAAATTTTATTTTAGGTGAAGACAATTATTATGAATTTGATAGTATAAAAGTTTTTTCTTTTACTAATAATCAATTATCAAAAATCAAGAGAGCTTTAATACTACTAAAAAGTGATTATATTGCTTGGGGTGGAGGAAGTTTAGAATTAGATGGTGAACCAGGTAATTTATTGAAGCTGCAAAAATTATCAAAATTAATGGGCAAGGGTTTTGGCTTTCTTGGAATTGGATTAGACTCTGTCTGGAAAGAGAAAAATAGCAAAAGTAAGATAGCTAATATTTTTGCAAAATCAGACTATCTATATCTTAGAGATAACTATTCCTATGAAATGGCATTGGAGCAGCTTAAACTTAAGCAATTACCAAGTCTAGGAGGTGATTTAGCTTTCTTAGATTTGACTATTTATGAAAAATTTTTCAAGCCATTAAATCAATCAATTAATATTACTAACATATCATTCTCTGGCAAAAAGTGGTGGGGCGATAGCAGAGCTGAATTTTATGCAAAACAGTTAATGCCTCTGATTGAAAAGTATAATACTACGATTCATCTTTTGCCAGGACAGGTGGTATTGTCGGGACAGGTGGGAAATCAAAGAAATGATAATCTCTTCCATGAATTGCTGAAAAAGTATCTCCCTTCTACTAATTGTCAAATGCACTCCTGGAAAGAACCAGAATATTTTCTAGAAATTCTCAGCTCAATGAATTTTCATATAGGAAATCGTCTCCACTCAATTATACTTGCTGATATACTAGGGATTCCAAATATTGGAATTGGTAGTCATAGATCAAAAATTTTCAATTACATTCATAAGACAAATACTCTGATTAAAGAAAGAGTAGTAGATTTTATGGAACCAATATCTATGGAAAGGATAATGACAATTTTTTATCGATATAAAAAACCAGAAAACTTTATATTAAAAGAATCTTCCACCGCTAAGTCTTGCCTGGAACAAATTTTCTTTTCTTAACCCTTTTTTTGTCATTTTATTAGGATTCAGGAGCCAGAATAAATGGCTTCAATACCGTTTTTTAGATCGGAAATTCAATTAAAGCTATAGCATAAATTCTGTAATTTATTATGGCAAAAGTTAGTGTTTGCATCCCCACCTATAATCGAGCAAATTTACTCCCCTACGCAGTAAATAGTGTTTTAAATCAGACTTACAATGACTTTGAGTTAATTATAACTGATGATGGTTCAAAAGATAATACGGCTGAAGTAGTCAGTCAGTGGAATGATTCTAGAATTCGTTATATTAGGCATCCACAAAATATTGGTAAAAGCAATAATATGCGCTCTGGTTTTAATGCTGCCACAGGTGAATACTTTATCAAATTTGATGATGATGATAGTCTGACCCCAGATTTTTTGGCAAAAACCATTTTCATTCTAGATCGAAATCCAAGTATTGATTTTGTAGGAACTGACCATTGGGTTATTGATATTAACAATCAACGAGATCAAAAAGTAACCAAATTAAATTCTCAAAAATGGGGTAGAACTCAACTTTCAGAAGGAATAGTAAACAATTTACTAGAAATAGTATTTATTAATCAAAGCTTTCAAATTGGCGCAACATTATTCCGTAATCGAACTCTAAAAGAAGTAGAATTTATGCGGCCTAATATACAAAATTGTGAAGATAACGATCTATTTGTTCGTCTAGCTCTAGCGGGAAAAACAGGTTATTATTTGCCAGAAAAATTAATGGAATATCGTTTTCATGCAGAACAGCATGGAATTAACCGGGCAATTCCCTATCTAACTGATAAGCTAAATTATTTACAACAATTTAATTTTGAGTTAAGTAAATTAGAGTCAGTTAGAAAGTCAAGGCTAGCAGAAACTCAGCTAATTTTAGGACTACTATTAATTGAAACAGGTCAAACTCAAAAGGGCAGGCAGATGGTTTGGGAACAAAAATCTTTCTCCCCACTAAGAGCTTGGATTGGGCTAGCATTATCTATATTACCTATAGAAATTCGCGAGCTTGCTTTCAAATTTATACGTAGGCTACGCAGTTAAAAGCCTACTGCTGATGAGGCAGGCTAAAAAGCATAAGCTTTTTGGTGGTTTAAGCTCATTTAGTGGTGATTTCGGGCTGACCATGATAGAAAAGTTAAGAGATACAGCGCTTTCCTTTGTTATGAGGTAAATTTACGCGGGCAAGATGCCCACACTACATGATTTTTACCATTTACCCTGTACATTATTTGCCCGAAATCTGCTGTAATTCTGACTACTACCTCCTCTGTAATTGCCATTCCTTGATACTAGTGAATCCCTATTCCCTATTTACTACTTCCTACTAACTCCCTGAAAATACTTTTTTAGCAAGCCCTATTTATTCAAAAATCTTTAGTTATTATACCAATTCCCATAAACTTTGCTATACCTTGACTTTCTATAGCAATGGGAATAGCAATCCTAAATAGGTTGTGACAATTTCATTAACTAGAAATAAACTCCGAAACTCTTGCCTATTGGCCATTGCATATTCCTTATTCCCAAAAAGCGGTAAGATTTTAGATGCAAATAAAATAGGATTGTTATATTTCTAAATATTATTTGTTGGAGCAAATACTCGATAGAATTGTAACTTCGGTTATGAAGGAAAGTTATTTTTGCAAGCCTCCGGGTATAGCATAACTTTTGGGAATTAGTCTTATACTTAAACAAGTTTAATTCGTGCTTGAAGAATATTTCAATTCTGATACCAGATAATCTGAATTTTTAGACATTTTGTTCTCTTATTGTTACTAGATAATACAGCAATCCTAAATAGGGCTTGCTGATTAAATCCAAAAGTATTGACACATAAAGGTAAAAGCATTTTTAAATTCACAAAAAGTGTCTAGTTTGCGCTCCTGAGAGCTCAAGAAGTTAGTATTTTGGGCGTTCCCTAGGCAGAAAAATCAAAGGACAAATATATCCTACTACCTCCTCTACCAATTCCCCGTTCCTCTGTAGGGACGTTGCATAACAAAAATGCGTTTCATGTCGCTAAGCGTTACGTCCCTACTTCTCATCCTGGGAGATGTTAGGGGTGGGTTCCCTACTTCTGCAAAAGACTTTTTCAGCAAGCGCTAAATAGGTTGTAACAATTCAAAAAGTAGAAATAAACTCCGAAACTTTTACCCATTGCCTATTGCCTTTAAATTTATTCCAAAAACGCAGCAAGATTTTTGACATAAATAAAATAGGATTGCTATATGTCTTCAAAGTAATATTTATAGGACTTACGCATGAACGCTATTGGTAGGGTGTGTTTTGCTGACGCAAAGTGGAGCGAACGCTTCGGGACATGAAAAGTGCAATTCGTAACGAACCAAGGCTCTATATATAGAGCTTTTGCGTAAGTCCTGATTTATTCAGAAAAACAACTGACTACAGTATTAACAATAAAATATAAAAGTACGCTATATATAGCGTACCTGCATAAATCCTGTCTTAATACTTAGGATTAAGCTGATCCTAACTAGCAGCAGCATCAGCTTCCCGAAGAGCTTTGAGAATTTCAGGGCGTTTCATCCGCGCATAACCACGCAATTTCCGCTCTTGGGCAATTTTCTTAAGTTGTCTGAGTGATTTAGTATCATAGTCATCAACGGGAACTTCTGGTTCCACTTGAGATGCTGAGCTAGCTTTAGTTTTTTTAGTACTTGTTTTTGTGGTAGTCGCCTTAGACTTAGGCGTTGTGGAAGTTGGCTTGCTCTTAGTCGTTGTCTTAGGTACTGTATCAGTTTTAGCTTCTACTTCTACAGTAGAATCTAGATCTGGTATTGCCTGCAATTGACGTCGAACTGCTGATACTTGAGTTTTTAAGTCATCTTCAAGATCTTTAATTGACAGGGAAAACTGATTAACTGTGTTGACCATCCCTTCCAATTTTTTCTCTATTTGTTTGTCAAGATCGTCAAGCTGTTTTGATAATAACTCCATTTTCACTCCTGTAGAACTAGATGTTGTCTTTTTAGTTGCTGAACTTGTAATTTTTCTTACCAATTTTTCTACCTTATTATGAACTGAATTTTCTAGGTTTGTAATCATTTTTTGAACTGCTCAATTTGAGCAATATCAATGCTTTGCTCTTGCAAAGATTTTACTTTTTTTTAATAACCTCCTTATTTTTATTAATTGATTGATCGATTCTTGGGGTGATAGAATCTACCATTTGATCAAATGATACCTCAAGTTGTTGCAATAGATGCTCAAAGTTGGGTGTTTCTAGCATAAGTGCTTGAGTTAACTTCTCCATCTGTACTCTAGCTATTTTCACTTGTTCATTCGTAATCTCATAAATCCAGGCCCATAGTTCCTTGATTTCAACTTATTTGGTAACTTGACACTAATCAGAACCACGAATAATTTCATACTGCTGTTTAGAGTCTTAGTTATTCATTAACCTGATAAGAGTAGTAATTGACATGCTCTCCGGCCTGGAGGCACGGAGATTACTACCGAGCCAAAGCTCCTCGGCGGGTTGACGTTTCATAGGTTAGTGCACCTACCCCTCTTGCTCCCCTCCCGGGAGGGAATGGGGGTGGGTTATGCTTTCCTCCACGTCCGTTTTTTGTCTCCGAATTTCCTCCGGCGACTAATATATTTATTGCTGCGTTTTTGTCTTAGTCGTGTTTAGCAAAACAGTTGAGAGATTCTCATTCTCTGAGTGAAAGGTTTAATTTGCCTCTACGAAAACCGCAGCATGACCAGATCTGGGATGTTGGTTTCCAACGACTAATTTCTATACCCGACTTGTCTTCAGAACCGGATGTGAGACTTTCACCTCAAAATCAGCTCCTCTCTTAAACGTCCCTTTTCATGGGTACATCCCTACTTCAGTATCAACATATCGTCAGCCCATAATATAACCTTCAGGTAAATCCTATAATTTTGGTTTTGGATATGTTTTGTTGTCTAAAGCAGTTTTTAGGTATCGTGGCAATGTCGGTGCAACACTTGGTTTATTTTTGTATGTGTTGTCACCACCTTCAGACCTTAGTTTTATATGGTCAATTTCCACAAGGTCAGTTGGTCTAAAGGCTAGTCCACAAAATACGCATTTATTGTTTTGTCGCTGGTTTGAGCGCATCAATTTTTTTGACCATTACCCAATATAGCAAAAGTTTTGATGTCATAATCTATACCTACTTAATCATCAATTTTAGTAAGCATTCAGCTGTCAGCTATCAGCTATCAGCTATCAGCTAGAAGAAGCAATTAATCTCCTAGAAGAATTAAAAGTCTGAAACGAAAAAGATTATCAGCTAAACTTAGTAATTTATTACTTTTATGCATCTTTTTGCCCAGCATAACCTAGGAAAATTCGCTTGAGTAATCAACTGTTTTTGTAGCTCAGAGTTAACAGGCTTATTCTCTCGTAGTTTGTGCCTTTCTTTACAGAAAGCTAGATTATCATTCCAGACAATATGAACACAAACAAATAGCCTTGCTAATCTAGTTTTTTGTCCCATTGTTGGATAGATGTGATACTTAAATCTAGCTTTCATAATGTGACTTTTTAACTAACATTCAGAATAACATAATTTATTAACAGGACTTACGTAACACTGCTAGATATAGTGTATTTTGGCAATTTTTCCGATATTTGAACTATAGTTAGTACCTTAGTGTAAGTCCTGATTCAAATAAAATCAGCTAAAAAGTAACCCAATAAAGACGAGGCTTTACACCCAATTTTTCGGTAAGGCTATTAAATATAGCTTCATGTCTTTCTGGAGGAATATCTTTCTCCTGAGACTCTGGAACAGCAATTTTAGATATAGATATAGAAATCAATTCCAAACTTATTTGGTTGTACTGATAACTCTTGTTGTCAATTTTGGCCCTGTTATGAAACCATTTGCTGACAAATTTCCTTAGTTCCTAAAATCAAATATAAAGTATTATGTTAGTACAGTCTAGGTAGAAAGATATCAATTACATAGACTTTTTTAGTTCTATTTATCACTTTTGATAAATAGAGAATTTTTTGCTCCCCTAGATATTGAAAATATCCTAATTTCATCCTAGTTTGACAAAAATAGGATTAGATAGTCAGACTGAGTAAACTGCCTAGTACTGCTTAACAAATTCATGGTCACATAATCTGAGAAATTATAATTAATTCTCAAGCTACAAGCTTATACATCAGTATACTCAACAGCGTTTTTAGTTATTGATTTTTCCATGCCTTGTGTAATTTTTTCTCTTACTGAGATTTTACTTTTATCGGGCTACTTTAGCATACTCTTTTTAGCTAGGGTTGACAAACAAACAAATTATGATCTTAGTGGGACTTACACATTTTCTGGGCAGAAAAATGCTTAAAAGTCAGTCTAGGTAAGGGAATTAAGTCAAAGCCCTAAAAATGGCGATAATCCTTGATAAAAAAGGAATTATACCTTTTTGACATAAAAGCCCCCTAGCTGTCTATATTTGATCCTATTTTTTGCTGCTATTTTGTGTAAATCCCATTAGTAGCAGTTGAATGTATGGTATGAGTTTAGTAAACTACTTGTCAACTTCTGTTAAGTTTTTGCTCTAGTCCTACAACTTGATTAGGCATAGCCGGAGAATAAGCTTTGGGAATAGCAATCAGCAATTACTCTGAACTAAATTAGCTGACGGTTGAATTTTTTCTGGCCATATCAGGGTGCGATCACATAATTTCATTAAAATGGCTGAAGTTATTTTGTAACTTTTTTGCACAAAATACTCAAGGTTTACCTATTTAATTAATAATAATATTAATTGGCTAATTTTTGCAACAGAGGAACAGACGATCACATGAATATTAAATATCTTAAGTTTATTTTAAAATTACTAGGCTACAAAAACTATCAAGTGTCTATTAGTAAAATCCACCCAGAGCAAGAAATGAAGGTTTCTGAACGGGATGACATCTGTTACCGACTTTGCGATCAAGGGTTAGTAAAATTTACAAGGGAGGTTACAAAAATTAATATAGCACCCCTGGGAAAATTACTACTAGATAGTAAAAAAGCTGCCAGTTCATTGACTGAGGAAGAGTTGAAATTGCTCAAGGCAACTGCTAAGGGTACTATTGCTCCAGGAGAGACTGGTATAGCTGCTACCTATAGACAAGCTGTGATTACAGATTTGCTAGACCAAGGTTTGATTGAAGTTGTTAATCAAAAAATCAAAGAAGTATGGCTAACAGAAAAAGGAAAGCAATTTTTGTGCCAAGAATATTCATCTCACAGTACTGCCAAAGAAATATCGTTGAAAATGTTAAGTGATTATCTTCAATTAATGCGTACAAACTACCATCAGCAAAATAAACAGGTGTTTTCTGGGGGGTCAGATAACAAACCCACTGACTCTGAAATTTTAGCTACGATTAAGGATTTAGACCATAATCTAGGTACAGATAACTACTTACCAATTTTTCATCTACGAGAAAAGCTACAACCTTCTTTATCTCGAGCAGAACTAGATAGAGCACTCTACCGTTTAGAAAGAAGTGACCAGATAGAATTAAGTTCCCTACAGGAGGTAAGATGCTATACACTAGAACAAATTGAAGCAGGTATCCCTCAGAACATTGGCGGACGTTTATTTTTTATCATTCCCTACTAATGGGACTTTCGGAAAAAATAGCTTCAAAATAAGGTCAAAACCTTATACAGCAATATTTTCACCTTAAACTTACTGTTTTATTGATCTATCTAGGTTTCAGATATTTTAGGCTAATTCAGGTATTTCTATTGCTAATACTGGGCTTGAAATCATTTTCGGAGGGAAAAAATCTCAAAGTACCGCTAATAGGAAATTCAAACAAGATCGTGACAGTAAAACAAGGGAGTAGATAGGGACGTTGCCCGGAATGTCCCTAGGCCCTTGGTAATAGGGAAAACCCTTGCTCTCTATTTAATTTTCCTATATGGCAACATCTAAGTCTTCCTTAAATACAAAAAAGTTAATGTAGCAGTATTTTTGAAACTGGTATAAATCTTCCTATATCTGCTATCGTAATTTTCTAACCATTCTTAAAAATATGAACAATTTATAGTATGACATCTATGGATCAAATTATTCAAAGACAACTTAATCCTTTCGATCCTGTAACTCTTTATACCATTAATTTTTGGCAAGAGCAACAAAGTTCTAGCCTAAATGTTGATTCTATTCATCAAAATATTATCACTAACATAGAAACGGTACTTGAGCAGGTTGCTCAGGAACATCATCCCCGTACTTTGATACTTACGGGTGACTCTGGTTCTGGTAAAAGTTACCTTTTAGGGAGAATCAAAAAATTATTCAATACTAAAGCTTTTTTTGTCTATGTCAATCCTTGGCCTCATAGTGATTATATTTGGCGACATATTTTGCGCCAAACTGTTGACTGTCTGATGAAAACTCCGGATGGTCAAACCGATTCTCAGCTATTACTATGGCTCAAAAATCTATTAACTTTTCAAAATAGTAGTTTGCTCAAAAAAATTACTGGTGAAAGAAGAGTATTCATTAGAAACCTAAAGGCAATTTACCCTTCTGGAATTTATAATCCTAATGATTTTTTCAGTGCCCTCTATTATCTACTAGATACTGAATATAGCCCTGTTGCTTGTGAATGGTTACGGGGGGATGATTTGGATGAAGGAGATTTAAAATGTTTGGGTATTAAAAGTAGTATAGATTCTGAAGACTCTGCCCAAAAAATTATTACTAACTTGGGAATTATTTCTGCTGCATCTCAACCTATTGTTTTATGTTTTGATAATCTTGATAATATTCCTCGCTTGTTAAATGGAACCTTAGATTTACAAGCATTATTTAATGTTAATTCTAGTATTCATACTCACTATCCACAAAATTTTCTGATAATTATTAGTATTATTACGAGTACCTGGAAACAAAATTCTGAATTGATTCAACCAGCAGATAAAGCCAGAATTAATGCGGGATATTTCCATTTAAAACCAATTACCTTAGAACAAGGCGAAGCTATATTAGAAGCTCGTTTAAATCCTTTGCATTCCCTGGCAAAAGCCAAGCCTAAATCAGCTATTTTTCCTTTATCAAAAGAAATATTAGAACAAAAGTTTCCCAGGGGAAGAACTCTACCTCGAAATATATTAGAATTGGGACGTCAGGAATATGAGCAGTACAAACTAAAATTATTGAATCAGACACAGAATAGTCAAGATTTCACACTAGAAACAAAATTGGCGACTTTTAAGTTGATTTGGCAAGAAAACTACAAAAAGACTCAGAAAAAAATTAGCAAAATCACTAATTTAGCGGCACCGGAATTGATTCGGATGTTACAAGAAGTCTTCAATGCTTTAAAGTTTCAGAAGGTAAAAACTAAATTATTAAGTGGGAAGTATGCCAGCCATTCTTTGAGTTATCAAAAACAAAATCAAGAGCCAATTATTGGTGTAGTTTGGACAGAAGATCCAAATATGAATAGTTTTTACAATACGATGAATGCTTGTCAGAAAGTAGTGAATCAAAAATTGTGTCAAACTTTATATTTGCTGAGAGCTGCTGAGGTGGGAAATGCTGAAAATCTTAGCCATCAAATATATAGAAAAATTTTCCAAGGTAGGTCGAAAAATATTCATATTAAACCTAATCTGGAATCGGTGCATTTTTTGGCGACATATCATAGTTTGGTGAATGCTGCCCTAGCTAATGAGTTAGTTATTGAAGGCAATATTATTAATATGAAAGAGTTTGAAGAGATAATTTTTGATTCACAAATTTTAAATCACTGTAGCCTATTACAAGATTTGTCTATAGTTGTTTCCCCAGATACTCAAAAACAGCAAAAGGAGCTAGATAAAAACGAGATAAAGGATTTTGTGTTAAATTTAATTAGACAACAAAGTTTTATGGAACGCGACAGCATAATTGAAAATACACTAAATCAATTTGTCAAAATAGAACATTCAACAATTGATATAATAATAGCAGAGCTTGAGGGAGAAAACAAAATAAAAATTATTGCTCCTACATCAAAATTAGATGAACAATTAGTTTGTTTTGTTCCTGGTTAATAAGGAATTTCTAATTGATGATTAGGATGATTAACTAGAATTAAGTGCCTATTCCAAATTAACAAAGAAAGGCAGAAGATAGAGGGCAGGAGACAGGAGGGATTCCCATGGGACGCCGAAGGTACAAAACTTCTGGCGACCAAAGGTAGCGGGGGTTTCAATCCCACATTGAACTCAAGTGCAGTGGCTACCGTTAAGGAGGGGTCAGGGTCTCCTCCTAAAGGTCACCTTTTGCCTTCTGCCTCCGTGCCTCCGCGTCTCCTGCCTTCTCAATTCCTTAATTTTCTTCCCTGTGATTTTTATAAGATAGGCTGTTTAGCACCTAGAGTATGTGTAATTAATTTTGCACAACTACTTAGAGTTTGCTGAAAAAGTCTTTTTGAGGAGTAGGGGACCCACCTCTAACTCCGACCGTGGATTGGGAAGTAGAGACCTTGTATGCAATGTCCGTACCGCTAGGGATGAGGAATTTATAGAGGAGATAGTCGAATATACAGCGCTTTCCATTGTTATGAGGTACACCCGCGCGGGGAAGATGCCCACACTATATGATTTTCACCATTTACCCTGTACATCATTTGCCCGAAATCTGCTGTATTTGTATTTGTCCCTTGATTTTTCTGCCATGGTCAACCCAAAATGCTAACTTTTTGAGCTTGAAGGACCCAAAACTAGGCACTTTTTTTACCCCAAAAAAGGCTAAAGCTTTTACGGATCAATGCTTTGATCTTGAATTAGTGAGCCCTACTTAATATAAACTATAGCAATTCCCATCTCTGAGTGAGGTGCAAAATTCCTTTGTTGCGCGGAAGTAGGCAAGGATGTTCCATGTAACGTTTCTAGATCCTAGTAATTAGGGAAACAGGGAATAGAAAATAAAAAAAACAATTGTACCTCAGTAAGTTGAGAAACGTTATAGATAAAACTAATAATTATTAAAAATTGTTAGTTACGTTAAGAAAAAAACAGGAAAATCAAAATAGTTTGTCAATGCCAATAAGTAATAAACCACAATTACAATCTCCACCATTTAGTATTAATGATGTTAAAGTTGCTTTTGATTGCCCGCGTTTGTTTTATTTGAAACATAATTTTGGAGGCGATTATTCATTTTTACCACAGGATTATATCCAAGAAATTGATAATGCTTTTCTTGATTTAGCTAATCAGTTGATGAATATGATTTGGCAAGAATCTAGAATTAAAGTTTTGTTTGCAGGGAAATTTGAAGGGCTGGTGGTAGGGGCGATCGCTAATCAAATACAACAATTATTTTATGAGTTTATTTTCTTTCCTTATTTACAAACCCTAATTAAAAAAGATGCTACTTTAGGAACGGCATTGTATCAAGTTTGGCAAGTATTAACTAAACTGATTTTTAATATATCTGAAATCATTGTGAAAAATAGGCGTTACTGCAATGAAAATGTTGTAGTTCGTCGCACATTAATTACGGCCGAAATCCCAGTAGATTATACTTTTAAAATGCCATATAGTAAGATTCAAAAATTAACTGGAAAAGTTAATAATTTAATTTTTGATTTTGAGTCTCGCCGTTTGTATATAGTTCATTATCAAACTTATGAAACTGTAGAAGCATTCCCTGAGTTAATGGCGCTTGCTCTCTATAGTTTTTTGCTGAAAGAAAAGAAAAAAGTGTCTGTTGATGCTGTTGTTTATTGGGTTTTGCCTAAGTTGGGAGAGTATCATCACTCATGGGAAAAGCTGGAGAATATGGTGGAGAGTTTAGTTCCCAGTAAGTTAGAGAAGATGCGAGAGTGGTTAAGATGGGAGGAGTTTCAACCTGACCCACCTCCACCAACAGAGAAAGAGTATTTGTGTGATATTTGCCCTCAGAGGGAAAAGTGTCAGAGTTTTTTTGATAGGGGTAAAGTAGAGGGGTAAATCAAGCCATAAGCTAGAATTTAGAATTTAGAATTTATTAAGGAAGAGGAAAGAAGGAAGACTAGAATTGGAGATGTCTATTGAAAAAAAGGGAAGAATGATACAGATAGCTGTCTAAAATGAATTAGAGCAGCTCTTTTTACCTACATTAATGTCCTTTTAATCCTAAAAGTTCTAAGCTTATGACTGCCCAAGATGCGGTAATTTTCATAGCAGCGTCAATGAAGCAGATGGCTAAAACATCCCACACGCCGGACTCTTTGTAGTTAAATTTCACTGTTATTACCCTGTTGTTGCGCAATACTCGGTAATGTTCGGGAAAAGCAAGTGTCATTTAGAAACATAAATTAAATAATACCAATTTTATAAATGTTTGTTACAGATGGTAGAAGGAAGGAATAAGAAAGAAGGAACAATGAAGAAGAGGTAAAAATCGAAAAAAAACAGAAAAATGATAGATCAAGCTATCTAAAATAAATTAGAGCAGCTATTTTTAAGCATATCTGATTGAGATGACCTTTTTGTAGTATTCTTTTTTCAAATTGGTATAAGATCAGAAATTTGTAGTTTGTGCCTGGGAAATCTTTTGAGCGTAATTAATTTTCTCCGGCTTTATTTTGTTCTCATTCCTTAGCTTTTTAGTCTTTGCAGGTTTATTGGGGGATGTTCCCATGTGGCAAAAGCATCCAGGGTTTGCGATCGCTACATTCATCCAACAAAGCCAGTATTAACCGTTCCCTGTAAGTCAATATTGGGAGGTTGAAAACCAAATATATATGTTTGAGTACCTTTGTGGTAAGATTTTTGACATGAAAAAATAGAATTGCTATATATGGTGTTTACTTTGAGAAAAAACCGAGAAAACATTCTTATATCATGTCCGGTTGAATAGGTATAAATAAATTAGGGAGAAGTAGGGACGAACGGCCGTTTTGCTTGCGCATACTGCGTTAACGCTGCGCGACATAAAACGCCCCTACAGGAGTCAGGAGGGAAGAGGAGGAAGTCTTTTATCACTAATTATCCGGACATGATATTACAGTATTTTTGTCAAATAAACCCCCTTGATGAAAAAAACAGTACAAAGATTCTGATTTTGTTTGTCGTGATAATTAGGGCTTGCTAATTAAATATTAAAGCATTGATACATAAAGGTTTCATCATTTTTAGGAGCGAAAAAAAGTGTCTAGTTTTCGCTCCTGAGAGATCAATTTGTTAGTATTTTGGGCGCTTCCTAGGCATAAAAATCAAGGTACAAATATATCCGACTACCTCATCTATCAATTTCCCGTTTTTCTGTAGGGCCGTAACCCTTAGCAACATGAAACGCATTTTTGTTATGCAACGTCCCTACATCTCCTCCTGGAAGATATTAGGAGTGTGTCCCCTACTCCTGAAAAAGACTTTTTCAGCAAGCCCTAATTATAGAACTTTTAAAAATATGGCATTGGCATTTGTTTTGCGATCGCTTGTTTATAGTTCTATTTTAGATTTTTGTGGTTCATTTAAATAGGACTTACGCATGAACGCTATTGGTAGGGTGTGTTACCCCTAGCGTAACGGACCAAGGCACTATATATAGAGCCTTGGCGTAAGTCCTGTTAAATTGATTAAATCTTTGATATTGACTATAAAATCAAACCATGATACATTCAGTGGAATATACAAAATGTTTAATATATTTAGGACTTACCCATGAACGCTATTGGTAGGATGTGTTTTGCTGACGCAAAGCGGAGCGAACGCTTCGCGACTTGAATTGCGCACTTCGTAACGCACCAAGGCTCTATATATTGTACCTTTGCGTAAGTCCTGATATTAATAGTTTATAGTAAAAATGAAAATTATAAGAAACATTTTAAATGACATCAAAAAAGGGGAAAATATAGATGGGTATCTGGCCTTATTTATAGGATTAATTTGTTCATTTATAGGAATATTTAATATCTCATTAAAATATGTTTTTACAGCTATTTCCACAGTGCTAACCTTATTAGCATTAGGGATTTTAATGGATAGAAAAAATACTCAAAAAGTATCAAAACTATTGGAAGATTTAACTATAAAACAAAATGAAATTTTTGCCCAGAGGGATAAATCTTTTTTCTATAATAATATTTTAGAATCTATTAGTAATGCCAAAGAAGAGATTTGTATACTCGCTCGCTCTGGAAGTACCTTAAAATCTTTTGATGAGGAGATTCAAGAAGCTATCAATAGAAATTGTCAAGTACGCATTATTTTGTGTGCTAGGAATCAAGAAACAATTAATTCAATGGCTTTTAGAGGTTATAATACGACAAATCACAGTGCAATAATTAGTGAAATAGACAATTCTATTCGTAATTTAAAAAGCTTAAAAGAAAAAATCAATAAGTCTCAAATATATCTTTTAAAAATACGAGAAATAAAATATTTACCTCCTATTGGTCTTTCTATTGCTGATCCAGAATCAATTGATGGTAAACTATTTGCTTTATTAGTTTCTTTTCGTTCTCAGTCTCGTTCTGGTCCTAGTATCTTATTGAAGAAAAAAAATGATATTGGCCTATTTAATTATTTTAAAAAGGAATTTGATAATTACTGGGAGGCAGCAGATGAAATTATAGAATTCAAATAATTTGTTTTTAGGACTGACGCAAAAACACTATAATATTATATTATGTAGTAGTAACCTCAATTACTGAGATTTTATCCCATCTACATTGACTATTAAATAATTTAGTTATAGCAGATATTCTTAACTTTTACCTGTTGTTTTATCCATACCACAAAATTGATTCAGTAAACCCTAAATGATAGCTGACAGCTGAATGCTTACTAAATTAAACCACCGCCTGTTTATTCAAAACAATCAACTCTTTAAAACTCTCATTATCCAACTCTGTCAACCAAGATTCATCAGAACCAACAATCGCACTTGCCACCTTTTTCTTATCCTCAATCATCTGGTCAATACGCTCCTCTAAAGTACCCAACGCCAAAAATTTATGAACAAAAACATTTTTCTTTTGACCTATTCTAAAAGCTCTATCAGTCGCTTGATCCTCCACCGCCGGATTCCACCAACGGTCAAAATGAAATACATGATTTGCCTTAGTTAAAGTAATCCCCACACCTCCAGCTTTTAAAGACAAAATAAACACTGAAGGTGCAGTTTCTTGGTCTTGAAATTCCCTAATCATTTCTTCCCTTTTCTGTCGCGCTGTTCCCCCATGTAAATAATAACAATTGTAATAAAAAGACTGTTTAAAATAGTCTTGTAAAGCCTCACCAATTTCTGTAAATTGAGTAAAAACTAACAAACTATCTCCCTCAGAAATAACCTCCTCACTCATCTCACTCAAACGTTCTAATTTATGAGAACGTTCTGGTGTAAATTCACTCCTATCCTATAAAAATTGACGGGGATGATTACAAATTTGTTTGAGTTTCATCAATGTTGATAACATCAATCCTTTACGTTGAATTCCTTCAACATTTTTCAACTGTTCTATCACATCTTTAACAATTGCCTCATATAAATAAGCCTGTTCCTTAGTCAAATTACAATATTATTTATGTTCAACTTTATCAGGTAAATCCTTAATAATATCCTGGTCAGTTTTAATCCTTCTGAGAATAAAAGGTTGAACCAACTTCTTTAAAAAAAATCGGCTGGACCTGATTATTCTCTTTCTGAATTGGCATCTCAAAATTCCGACGAAATTGAGCCTCTTTTCCCAGATATCCAGGATTGAGAAAATTAAAAATAGACCATAAATCTAACAGCCGATTTTCCACCGGAGTTCCCGTTAAAGCCAAACAATGTTGAGCTGATAATTTAAAATAGCCTTCGTTTGAGCAGCCTTTGGATTTTTAATATTTTGAGCTTCATCTAAAACAATTCTATGCCAATTTATCCCCTCTAAAAGTTTTCTATCTTTTCTAGCCAAAGTAAAAGAAGTAATCACAAGATCAGAATTTAAACTAACATTTTCAAATTCCTTTTCATCTTGAATTCGACTACCCCCATGATAGACAATAACCTTTAAATGAGGAGCAAACTTTTCAACTTCCTTTTGCCAGTTACCAACTACAGAAGTAGGAGCAACTAATAAAGTCGGCAAAGCCTTTTTTGAAGACTCTTTTTCCATCACTAACCAAGCAATTACTTGCACAGTTTTACCAAGTCCCATATCATCAGCTAAACAACCATTTAATCCTAACTGTTCCAAAAATTGAATCCAAGAAACTCCCCGTTTTTGATACTCTCTCAAAGTACCTTTTAATTTCTTGGGATTATCAATTATTTCTAGACAATTAGGATCTTGCAATTTAGCCATCATTATCCCTAAACTTTCATCCGGTTCCACTTCAAATTCCGAACTAACTTCCGATGCTTTTTGCAACAACTCTAGCAAAGTGAATTCAGGCTTTTCTTTTTGATAAGTTTGCCAAAAATCTAGCATTTTTTGCATTTGATTTTGATCTAATTCCATCCACTGGCCCCTAAACTTTACTAAAGGACTTTTAGCATTAACTAACTGCTTCCATTCCTTAGCAGTAATAGGTTGATCTCCAATAGCTAATTCATATTGATATTGAATCAGAGTTTCTAACTAAAAATAACCTTTTTTTGCAGAAGTAGGAGCTGATTTTTTAGGAAAAGCTTTGAGACAAATTTTTGCCCGTTGACGACCTTGAGGAGTCCACCAAGCAGGAACAATTACTTTATAACCTACATCTTCTAATATCCAAGCAGTTTCTTTGAGAAAATCAAATGCTTCTGTTAGAGTGAAAGAAAAACTAACTGGTTTATCTGTTTCTAATCCCTGTCAAATTAAAGGATAAATCCTCGCAGCATAACCTAAATTTAATAGTAAATCTTTTTCAAAATATTTGCCAAACTGTTTTTTTGTAGCTGTTTTTTTATCTGATTTTGACTTCAATATTCCTCTAATGCTAGTTTCAAAGAAGGGTCTTTTTTCAATGAAACAATGAATTTTAGATACCAAGCATTAGGAGATTTTTCTGATGCTTCTTCTAATTGAAAACAGAGGTGAAAAGCAGAATTATCTTGTGCACCAACAAGTTTTTTTCCAAGTTTGCCATTTTTGATATTCTCTTAAAGTAGCATCATCCGACCAAGGTGG
Organism: Trichodesmium sp. MAG_R03; assembly: GCA_023356535.1. Classification (GTDB taxonomy): domain Bacteria; phylum Cyanobacteriota; class Cyanobacteriia; order Cyanobacteriales; family Microcoleaceae; genus Trichodesmium. The sequence continues at coordinate 47,177 of JAKQYF010000003.1, forward strand.
TTGAGGAGATTGGATACTCAAACAACCCGTCAGTAGTCGAGAGCCAGTTAATTTTTTCTCAAAGACAGCAGGAATGGGAGCTTCGGTGACAATTTTGTTGAGCAAGCATTCGGAAAAATGACGCAGTAGGGTTTCTTGATCGTAAAATTCTAGGGTTGCAGTCCCTTGATCAAAACCAGAAATACAAGCAAGGGGCATATATTCGAGATAATAATTAATTTGATCTTCATAACATAGGGAGATAATTTCCCAAGTTGGATATATTTCAAAGAATGGTGTATTCTTTTTCCGTCTTCCGTTTGTTTGCTCCAACTCTCGATATTTTAAGGCAGGAATGTATTGATCTTTAAAAATAATTGATTTAAAAGATTGGGAGTAATGATACCAGAAAAGTAAGTCTGCTCCTAGTTGTACTTGAGCGACATTATAAAGACAGAGAAAGTGAATTTCGTTGAGTAGTTTGATAATAAGAGTAAGATGATAACAGTCAATTTCCCAAAGTTGCCATTCCGTGGCTTCTGGTGGTTCGGTTTCTAGGTAACGACCTAATTCTGGTGAGGGTAAAGGTTGACTGTTGCTGCTAGGCAGAAGGAAGTATTTGGTAGCTACATCTTGGTTGAGAGTGCCATATTTGGGAGATGGCAGCTTTAATTCATTACTAAGGAAAAGAGACCATTCATTTTTACTTATAGTCATTCCGAACAAGAATGGGATACTTTTTCAGCTAAAAACCCTTTCACAGCAAGAAAATCTTGTCTCAATCTAAATCAGAATGACTATAGATGTCCGGGATGGCGCCTGTTAGACTTTATTTTTACGTTTTTAGGCGAAGAGTCTGTTTCTACCCAGAGAAAAAAGGCTCCGTTTTGAATAAATTCAGTTTTCCTTTCAGGTATCCAGGTTCCATGGAGAATTTTCATTTCTAAAAAATTTAGGACTATAAACTGTATTGTAAATATGATATACTTTAATTAATTAATATACTCTAGCAATCCTATCTGATTTGCCAGAGAAATGAGCTGTTTTAAGGCAGGAGGTAGAAGGCAGGAGGAATAGGATTTGGAGCAATTTTTTAAGAAGGCGTGTAATTTTACATAATGATTTAGGATTGCTATCTCGTTATCAAACAAAGTGATGATCGCAGTACTGATCATTGATGAGTTAAACTAAACAGGGTTTGCTGAGTGCGATTCGTTGAGCCAAAGAAGCCTTTATGCAACATGGTTCACATCTCTCAAATGATTAATAGTCATCAGGGATGATAACTCACATATTCTTAGAGGCTAAATTCCTCTCCTATACGTTAGGGAGTGACTTCATAAATCAGGTTTAAGGGGGTAGGGTCCATTTCTCTCAGTGCATGGCCTAAATGTATCCAAAAGCTAAAGGAATATAGCCGAAGCTGCAAGAGTTGTCTGTCATGGAGACGCAAATTCTCCCATCGACTCTATCAAAAGTCTTTTCAGGGAGAGAGTAGGGAGTAGTAAATAGGGAATAGGGAGTCACGATAAAAGGAATTTATAGAGGAGGTAGTACTAAGAATTATCTCTTTCTTTTCTGTCATGGTCAGCCAGAAATCCTAACCTTTTTGAGCTTAAACCACCGAAAAGCTGGTACTTTTTACCACAAAAAAAGGCTAAAGCCTTTAGATGTCAATGCTTTTAGCTTACATTCTCCACGTCAAAATGTAGCATAAAAATATAAGTCAAAAGTCACGCATTCAAAAGTAAGAAGAAAATTATAGTGGTCAATAGGAGTCAACGATTCAATTGAGTTTTCCACTATTTTTAACTTTTGGAAATACTACCCTTGACAATTTTTCCTTTTCCTTAACTTGTAACCAATGGAAGTGGATAAGGACGTTGCATGCAACGTCCGTACAAAGGAACAGGGAATTTATAGAGGAGGTAGTCAAATATATTTGTTCCTTGATTTTTCTGCTATGGGAGCGCAAAAAATACTAACTTTTTAAGTTTGAAGGAGCGAAAACCAAATAGTTTTTTCGACCCTAAAAAGGCTAAAACCTTTATGTGTCAATTACGTGTCAATGTTTTTTTCCTTTTTCCTAACTTCAATTAATGGGAGGCTTTGCTGAACATCATATTCTTTAAAAGTCAGATAAAACTTAGTCTGATCATATAAATGACACTTATCTGTGATCTCTTTTATTAAAGACCAAGAAAATTTAGTTTCATAAAGTTTATCTCCCCAATTATCCTTCAAAATTTTATGTGCTTGCCTCAGATTATATGAAGGAATTCCTGTTGAGATATGATGGGGAATATGCACATTAATATCATGGCAAAGAAACTCTACCCAACGGGGATAATCACAATGTACTGTACCAAATAATTGAGCTTCCAATTCATTCCACTCTGGCGCAGGATTAAAGGGAATTTCTGGTACTGTGTGGTGAACAATAGTAAATGTACTCATCCAGAAATGGTATACTAACCAAGGCATTAACCAAAACTTGACTAAACCCCACAGACCAACTGTAGCTATTAACAAAGGAAAGGCGATCGTGCTAAACCCAAAAACTACCAATGCAGAAAACTTGATATTTTCCCTATCCTTTTTCTCGAATTTTCTCCAATCAAAATGCACAAGTGCCCAGTGAGCAATGGAAGCTAACCACCAAAGTTTACCACGCATAACCCTATACACTAACTGCACAAAACTACTAGCAGCCTCATAATTTTCTGGATACCAAGGTTGCCAAGCATTGTCTTCGCCCATCTTATTCGTATGTTTGTGGTGATGATTATGGCCTATTCGCCAACCATGAAAGGGATAAATTAAGGGTAAAAATACCAAGTGACCAACTAGATCATTTACCCACCTACGGTTAGCAAAGGAGCGATGACCGCAGTCATGACCAATGACAAAAAACCCTGTTAATGCAGTGCCAGTATAAACCCAAAGTAGGGGCAATAGAAACCAAGGTGTAGTTATTAATCCCCAATAGCCTAAAACAACCATAAATATATTGGTTATCACCATTGTCCATGTTTTCCATCGATTTTTGATGAAAACTTCACTAGGCAGAGTTTTGACAATATCTTTTATCTTGAGTTGGTGGTTTTGACCATTAGAATTTTCATGAGCGGATGCTCCAATTAATACAGTCATAAATTGTTTAAATTCCCCGTTTTTTTTGATAATTATGCAGTAAATTTATGATTCCGAAAAATTATACCAGCTCAAAAATTTTGCTGGGGGTTTTGACCACAGAAAGTTTTTACAGCTAATAATCAGAATTAATATTATTCCGTGAATATTAGTAAGTTTTGTTTGTTCAAAACAACCCTGTATGTAGGAAAACTCTTCTTTTTATGTCAAAAATTACGCGCTAGCGCTATATATGGTGTATTTTTGTGATTATTTCATATATTTAAACTGCCATTATTTCCTTTACATAAGCCTTGCATATCATAATCTTTGTACTATCTAGATAAATTAATTACTTTTGTTACTTCTTTTTTGTTGGCCAAGTTTAGTCATAAATCAACTTCACAATTTTTATGAATTGACTTATTTTTCAACCTGTGAGACTAAGTTTCGTTCTCTGATAGTTCGTAATTCTAATAAGAGAGTTTCTATTTCTGCCTCAAGATGAAGCAATTTAACTTGTTGATCTTTTTGATATAAGGACTTCATCTTTTCTAAGGTAAGGGTTTGATTGGTTGATTTTCCTGAACCATTTACTCTTGTAGCAGTATCTAAAGAATGATAAGATTTGGACAAACTAGATGTGCTGTCAGAAATCAGTAAGTTACTAGCCATTTATACCTACTTAAAATTATTTTTATTTAAGATTATAGATTACAATAAGTTAAGCTATTTAACCTTAATTCCGTGAAAATAATCTCCAAAATTAGGGTTGAGGTTAAAAATTAGCCAATACTAGTAGGTGGAATTTGTGGGTTGTAACCTACTGATATGAAGGGGTGACGAGACGGCTAAAAACCTATTAGGTAGCAGGTGTCAGGTTTCAGGTGGGGTGGTGATACGGTTTAATTTCTACTAAAATTCATTACTGCTTTTATTTATTCAATTTTTTAGGCAAAGTGCAAAAAGTCAAGTCAGGAATTACCCCACGACACTAATTAGGGCTTGCTGATTAATTATAAAAGCATTGACATATAAAAGCTTGAGCCTGATTTAGGTGGCAAAAAGTACTAGCTTTTTGCTGGTAAAAAGCTGAAAAAGTTAGAATTTCGGGCTGACCATCGCAGAAAAATGGAGGGACAAATACATCCAACTACCTCCTCTACCAATTCCCCATTCCTCTGTAGGGACGTTTCGCTACGCTTCATGAAACGCATTTTTGTTATCCAACGTCCCTACTTCTCCTCCTGGGAGATGTTAGAGGTGACTCCCCTACTCCTGAAAAAGACAATTCCTGCAAGCCCTAATTATAGTGGCATTATCGGCAGCGGAAAAATGACCAATTTTTGCACTATATATAGGGATAAGGTTTAAGTCCTGAAAGTATTGAATTTTCAGCATTCCCAGATCGCTCATATATCAAGCTGTTATTACCATAGCTACAGAAGACTGTTTTGGTATTAAACACCTCAAACCTAATACCTCTATTCATGTCAGGTTGACTCTCACCCCCTTAGCTTACTAATATAGTTAAAGTCAGAAGTCATATCAGAAGGGGCGAAGTTAAATTCGCAGCACGGACTAAATATGAACTTTGTTTGTGGTAAAATTTAAAGATGCGTAAAAAATTAAATTACTACGATTAAAACTATTAATTATACGTTCAACCAAGCTAGTAAGTATGAAACTCCCGTCAAGTAAGTTAGCCGTATTGATTATTACCTAATCAATATATAATGATAGTGGCTTCGAGAGTATGCCCAACTGGCGGAATATGTTGAAAATCTTGAAAAAGTAATACAGCCCATTTAATTAAGGGTAAAGTATAGCTGTCGCAGGTAAAATTCCTGCACTACAAAGGTTTTATTTCAACCCCGCTCACTCGGGCGAGCCCTTCTTGAGTATTTATATTTCATATGCTTGGAATCTGCCGCAAATCACCATCTTATAATCTAAACCTAATTTATACAAAACACAATACCTATAACTAATTTTAGTAGATTTATTGTGTAGGAGGGACTTTGACTCGTTCCCAAAGAATATAAATCTGGTTTAGCGAAGAAGAAAAGTTCTTTGGCTGATTTACCCCCTTGCGAAGTGTCAGCTTATAATTCGTCTAATTTTAGTCTGAAGAGTAGTCAAAGTAAACAATTCAAAACTTTAAAGATGACCTTAACATTGTCCCCTTCTCAGTTAAAATTACAAAGTTGGCCGGGTTTGATCGAGGCTTATAGATCCTATCTACCTGTGACAGAAGAAACTCCTGTGGTGTCACTGCAAGAAGGTAATACTCCTCTGATTCCTGTGCCAGCGATCGCCCATCAAGTAGGTAGACAGGTAGAAGTATTTGTTAAATATGATGGCCTTAATCCCACAGGTAGTTTCAAAGATAGGGGCATGACTTTAGCCATATCTAAAGCTAAAGAGGCAGGAACTAAAGCAGTAATCTGTGCCAGTACGGGCAATACTTCTGCTTCTGCTGCAGCTTACGCTAGACGAGGTGGGATGAGAGCTTTTGTTTTAATCCCTGATGGTTATGTCGCTCTAGGAAAGTTAGCCCAAGCTTTGTTATATGGAGCTCAAGTTTTGGCAATCAAGGGAAACTTTGACCAAGCCCTAAAAATTGTCCAGGATGTGGCTAATGAATATCCCGTAACTTTGGTCAATTCAGTTAATCCCTATCGTCTGGATGGTCAAAAAACAGGGGCCTTTGAGGTAATAGATGCTTTAGGTGATGCCCCAGATTGGTTGTGTATTCCCGTGGGAAATGCAGGGAATATTACAGCATATTGGATGGGATTTTGTCAATACCATAAAAATGAAAAATGCGATCGCCTGCCAAAAATGATGGGCTTTCAGGCTGCAGGGGCAGCACCTATTGTTAAAGGCCGTCCTATAGCTCACCCAGAAACAGTGGCCAGTGCTATTAGGATTGGTAACCCTGCTAGTTGGGAAAAAGCTATAGCTGCTCAAAAAGCTAGTCAGGGAGGTTTTACTGCTGTTACCGATGAGGAAATATTAGAAGCTTATCGTTTGCTAGCTTCTAATGAAGGAATTTTTTGTGAGCCTGCTAGTGCCGCTTCTGTTGCTGGTTTACTCAAGGTTAAAGACCAAGTTCCCAGAGGAGCAAAGATAGTTTGTGTACTTACTGGCCATGGCCTTAAAGATCCAGATGTAGCGATTAAACATAGCTATAATGATCACTTTTTCGAGGGAATAGAGCCAACAATAGAGGCAGTTGCTAAAATTATTGTGAGGGATATGTAGTTAGCTAAAAACCTTAATAAACTATTGTAATAGACATCTCCAGAAAAGGTTCTCATATCCTGAAGCAACCGTCCTAAATTTGGTATTTTTGGAGAAGTCTAATAGTTTTTCGTTTTTGAGTAACAGGAAAAAATTAGGAGAAAAGCTTTCTTGTGATTAGGCTTGAGTTTTTAGCTGAAGATTGGAAGTAGTTTCTGATTTTTGCTGTTTAGCTGCTTTGGCTTTGGCCAAAAGGTCTACTGTATCTGCTAAGGCATTTGTCAAACTTATACGAGTATTTGCATGACTGGTTTGCTCTTGCTGGAGAGCTTCTGTTAATTCTTGGACTTTTTCAGCACAGCGATCGCGTTCTTGACTCACCTCAATAATTTTGGCCTTCAATTCATCCAAGGTTTGTAAATTTTCGATTTGCTTTTCAATAGTTGTTATACTTTCATCTCCATCGTCTTTAACAGAGGAAAAACCCTCTTGCAAGTTCTGCACTTTGATTTTTAAGTTATCAATAGTTTCTTGACTCTGTTGAGTTTCATTTCTTCGTTGTTGAGCTTCAGTATTGTATAGTTGACGCCACTTAGAAGCAGTATTTTCAGTAGCATTTAATTCTGTTTGTAGTTCGATTATTTTTTGTTGAAGAGCTTGAATTTCATTAAACCACGGGGTTATATCCTTAGTCATATCATATTTGAGATTCTAGGGTGTCCATTTAATTGAGTTATATTTTTAAGTTAGGTTACCATTTCAATCTTAAACTAGTTTCAACTAAAAATCCTTAACTTACAAGCATTATAGTCTAATTTTACCCGTTCAGTTGTACAAGTCCCACTAAGTAGGTAGAAATCAATAAATGTTAAAACAAAAAAATCTGAAAAAGAACTCACCAAGCAATTTCTCAACAAATTATCACCATTTTCAGCATTAATGTGAGTAGAAGCTTCTAATTTGTTTCGTTTATATGTTTTTCATTTTGGCAATTATAACCGAATTTATGGAACTATTGGTGCCTTTATTATTTTGTTGTTGTGGTTATATATTAGTTCATTTTTAGTGTTAATTGGAGCACAATTAAATGTAACAGTAGAAGAAGTAATGGCAAGGGACAGCGCAATTATAAAGGGGAAAAAATAGCATGAGGAAATATCTGAAAAAAGTTGTAGTTAGCGTTGTCTTTGTAAGAGACTAATAATGCCAGTTACTATGGAAATAAAAATTAGAAATAAAAGCACTCCTCCTGGTAAAAATGAGATAATTTTCCACCCTCTTAAGAGCCATACTAATAAAGTTAAAATGGTAAGAAGACCACAAACATAAGAAAATTGTGGAATAAAAAAGTTGTAATTTTTGCTCATTTATTTTAGCTAATATGAATATATAGTATTTTTATTTGGCATGTGAAAAACTCGTGCTATAAAAAAGGCAATAGGTTTAAGGGCACTGTTAAAATAGTAAAGAAGGAAAAAAGCATTAAACAGTGAGAAAACCAGGATATAAAGTATTCGTTATCAGGGCTTTTTTCTAAGAATTATAAAAAATCTGAATATAGATTTACATCTTATTTGAAAAAAAACAATATACACTTTCTTATTACAAATGAACTTTTTTAGGGTCAATTTTTCCTCTATAAACTGTTAATCTAATTCCATTTAAAACATGGTCGCTATGAGTTTCAACTACAATTTGCACTCCACAACTAGCAGCAAGAGCTAATAATTCTCCCATTTTTGCTTGACCTTTCGGATGAAGATGTGCTTCCGGATTTTCTATTATAATTAAAGTTTCAGGTGGGGATGAAAGAATCGCTACAATAATTGGTAAAGTGTAACTAATTCCAAATCCAACATTAGTAGAACGATAAGGATTACTATCTCCATAATAATACTGAAGACTGATTAAATCTATATCTTGTTTAACATTTATTTGTAAGTGTGTACCAGGGCTAATTTCTCCCATCCAAGCTTCAACTTGATCTCTTAAAACTAGGGATTTTGCTTGTGGATGTCCTAAGCTATGATTTGGTATAGTTTTACTTTCATTGACAGATAAAAAATGGGCTGTATATTCTCCTTTAGTGCCTAAATTTTCTAGTTGTTTAACTTGGAAATATGACATTTCTAAAAATAAGCGAGGACCTAAACGTTCAGCTTGCAGATAGTGAAATTTTTTATTAAAAAGACTGGATTTATAAATATCAGAAGTAACAGATGGCGAGTCAAGATTTAGAACATCTTTTTCTCGGTCGTAAGAGAAATTCCAAATTCCTCGAACGCCATTTTGCCAGATAATTTCAAAGCTAATAAAATCGTCTTTTGCTCCTTCAAATAGTACATCTTGAGCAGTACCTATAGAAATTAATTCACCATTCAGAGCTAAACCTTGACTTTCAAAGAGACCTTGTTGATAAGATTGACGCATTAATAGTAATGCTTGTAAGACAGAAGATTTGCCAGTGCTATTCAGACCAGAAAGTAAAGTTAATGGTCTAAATGATAGAGATTGATTAGAAAAAGGTTTAAAATTTTTTAGATTTAACGAACTAATCATTTAGAACTTCCTTGATAATTTTTTTAATAGTTTTAAAACGATATTCTATCTTATCTTGAGCTTGAGATATCGACTTCAAAAATTCTTTGTCATCATCTACATATTCAGCAAATTTATCTAATAATTCTTGCTTCTGATTTTTAAGTTTCTCAATCTGTTGAGAATTAAGCTGACTAATATGAAATGACCAAGTTTCACATAATGCCTTATTAACTGGATATTTTCTTTGTTTTTTTGGCTTACGGAAAGCTTCATTACCAAATATTTCTTGACAAACAATCATAGTATTTTTAAATCTATTTTCAAGTCTTTTAATTGCCAAATCAGATAAACCATTAATTTTTTTCATGGCATTATCTAAAAATTCTTCTCTGCCATAATTTGTATAATCTTTATAAGAATTAGATGTCAGCATAACTGCTAAAGTACCTAATACAAATTCTCTATCATCCATACGTTTGATTCGTGATTCACCAAGCTCAATAATATTAGTAAATTCTGGAGATTTAGCAAGGTCAAATAATAATTTTATGACTTTACCAGGATTAAGAGCATGCCGTATTTCTTGAGGAGTTAAACGTTCTCCTCCTGTATTAATACGTTTAAAAATATTATACTTAACGTTAGGTGGTGTACCTGGTGCAATTCGATAGACAGTAACTTGAGTTTCTTCAATACGACGTTGATATTTACGAGGTAATTCTTCATAGCTTTTACCATTAAGTTCTTCCCCAAGATATTCTAAACCTGTTAACCGTAAATTATTATTACTTTTAATCATAAACTGCTTTAAAGCTGAAAGTCTTTGCAATCCATCTACTACTAACCAGTTGTCTTCATTAGTACCATCAATATAAAAAGCTGGTAAAGGAATCCTAATAATAATAGATTCAATTAATCTACTTTTAACATCATCCTTCCATATATCAGAATGACGCTGAAAATCTGGAGCTAAATTAAGAGATTTTTCATCTATTCTTCTCACCAACTGTTCAATTGTAGGTTCTTTAGTAATAATATTAATTTTCTCCGGGTCGTAAATTAAGTCATCCTTTTCATATTCTTCCTCTTCATCATTTTCTTCCTCTTGATATTTGTTTGAGTTTTCTTTACTTACCATATATTTTACCCTCCCCTTATTTAACTTTGATTATACCATCTGAGATTAGATAATATTGATAACTGTTATTGAAAATTGACAACTACTATAAAGAAGTATAGTATTAATACTAATTGTTGACTTTCGATATTTATGCTGAGATTAATTATCAATGTCTGAATCTCAGGGATCGCTAACCTAAAAAAATTTAATTCCTATGCAAATTTTATGCCTAAATACCAATCAATTTTCCAAATTATCCTCATTTGCCAGAAATCTGCTGTATATTATGATATTTTGAGAATATAATGTCAGAAATTGAATAAATTAGTCTATTGATATTTAGATTAATTATTAACACCTAAATCTGAGGGATCGCTCAACTGTAAAAATTTTAATTATCCTAAAATTTTCATGTTTAAATTAAAATCAATTTACCGAACCATCGCCTTAATACTAATTGCAATGTTCACCACAATTACATTAGTATTAGCCTCTAATCAAATTAGCAAAACCGCACAAAAAACAGAAATTCGTGGTGTTTGGATAACCAATATTGACAGCGAGGTTTTATTTTCTAGTTCAGGGGCAAAAACAGCAGTTAATCGTTTAGCAAATCTCAACTTCAACACACTTTATCCCACTGTTTGGCAAGGTGGTTATACTCTCTACCCTAGTCAAGTAGCTCAACAAGTATTTGGCAAATCATTAGATCCTGAACCTGGCTTACAAGGACGAGATGTTTTACAAGAAATTATTAGTGAAGGACATGAAAAAGGTTTAACAATTATTCCTTGGTTTGAATTTGGTTTTATGGCACCTGCAGATTCAGAATTAGCGAGATTACATCCTAATTGGTTGACTAAACGCAGGGATGGAACTACTATAAAAATGCAAGGAAAACATCCTAGGGTTTGGCTTAATCCTTTTCATCCAGAAGTGCAAGAATTTATCTTAAATTTAGTGATGGAAATTGTGACTAAATACGATATAGATGGAATACAATTTGACGATCATTTTGGCTTACCTTCTGAATTTGGTTATGATGATTTTACAGTTAAATTATATGAAAAAGAACTTCCTGGATTATCACCTTCTGATGATTATCAAGAAACTTTTTGGGTTCGTTGGCGAGCGGATAAAATTAATAATTTTATGGAGCGGCTTCATGAAGAAATAAAAGCGATAAAACCAAACTGTATTATTTCTGTATCTCCAAATCCTTTACACTTTGCTTTACCTGCTTATTTGCAAGATTGGTTGACTTGGGAAAGAGAAAAATGGATTGATGAAATTGTTTTACAGGTTTATCGTCGAGATATTAAACGTTTTATAAATGAGCTGGAAAGAACAGAGGTTAAATTAGCAAAAAATTATATTCCTGTTGCCATTGGAATTTTGACTGGTTTAAAAGATAATTCTACTTCGATAACGACAATTGAAGAACAAGTAGAAGCTGTGCGGAAGAAAAATTTTGCAGGAGTATCATTCTTTTTCTATGAAAGTTTATGGAAATGGGGAAAGGAACCAGAAAATATCAGAAATCAAAGTTTGAAGGAAATCTTTAAAAATAACATTTCTAGACCAGATATGTCTGGTTAAAAAAAAGGAAGAAAGTAAATTTTTTCCTCTCAGGTAAATACCAGGAGCATTTCATTTTAGGAAAAATCGTCACTCCAGAAATGAACAATAGTTATTCTAACCTTTATATTTTTGTGACTGATCTTAGAGAATAAAATAGCTCTGAGTAAATACTAGAGGGGAAAAAGTAGAAATTTTTCCGACTAGAGTAAGAGGAAATGCTAAAAGCGATAAATTTTTACCTTTTAGGTAAATAGTAGAGTCGAAAAAATGGGAATTTTATCTAACTTTTTCCTGTAGAAATAAGCCAAGCAAGTAAATCTTTATTTCTCAGATAAATAGTAGGGAAAAAGTAAAAATTTTTCGGGCTTTGGCGAGAGGAAAGACTAGAGGTAGTAAATTTTTCATTGTAACAAAAGAAATAATATAGCACTAAGCATTTAGGGCGCGGACATTAGTAAATCCTGTTTGCGGAGCATTTCCGTCGGAA
>JAKQYF010000003.1:59362-63216 GCA_023356535.1 Trichodesmium sp. MAG_R03
TTTGGCGAGAGGAAAGACTAGAGGTAGTAAATTTTTCATTGTAACAAAAGAAATAATATAGCACTAAGCATTTAGGGCGCGGACATTAGTAAATCCTGTTTGCGGAGCATTTCCGTCGGAAAAACTCAGTTAGAAATTACTTTTAACTTTTGAGTTGCCCATAGCGCTATATCTATTCATTTAACATCCTAATTTCATGCACTTTAAATCCTTCACCTCTAGGTAAAGCTCTACCATCAATTCCCATTGGATAAGACTCATAAGCACTTTTTGGTTGATATGGCTTACTATCAACATATTCTCCTTTTACTTCCACTTTTTTTCCAATATATTTGGCAAAAATTTCAAAATTTATCGCCTTTGAAGCACGCAGAATTACGCCTTCTTTAGCAGAGCGTTTTTCTATTTTTAAATCTCCTACATCTAAGACATAATAATTACTATCTCCTGCTATCCAAGACTCATCACTTTTACTCCAAGGTTTTTCTATAACTTTACCTGTTAAAGATATTAGATAACGACTTTCCTGAACTTCTATTATTGTTGATGGAATTTGAGATAGTTGATATTTAGTAAATAGATAACTACTCATACCACTGACAATTCCCACAAACATTGATAATACTATCAAAAAGATTCTCCAAATAGTCAAGTTTATTTCTATTGTTTTCATCTCTAATTTAAAAATTTATTTAATTGCTATTATATGTAATATACAGGGGTAGGGAAAAAAATCCGGGAGTTAAAACACTCATAGTTTAGTCTAAGTCTTAATAGATAAGAAGAAAAAATATGTTAAAATTATTAGGTTTTTAAACAATACAAATATATGCACAAAATAGCAGCTATCCCTGGTGGTTGGAACCCTCAAGCAGAAGGAGTCATTTTTATCAAACAAACTCCTGCACCAATAATATTTTTAACTGCGGCAGATACAGATATTCAAACATTAGCAGCAGCAGTTAATAAATTACCTTGTGATTTTCCACAACTGCGAGTTGCTAATTTACTTCACTTACAACAACAGTTAACTATTGATACTTATGCTGATGAAATTTTATCCAAGGCAAAAGTAATTATTGTTCGACTTTTAGGAGGGCGTTCCTATTGGTCTTATGGTTTGGAAGTCTTGCTAGAAGTGATAGAAAAAGAACGGATAAAACTAATAGTTGTTCCTGGAGATGACCGCCCAGATCCAGATTTAATTAGTTATTCCAATGTTTCAATTTCTCTAGTTAATCAATTTTGGCAATATTTAATAGAAGGTGGGGTAGATAATTTTGTTAATGGTCTCAAGCTTGTCGCTAATATTTGTCTGGAAAAGAATTATGATTTTGTCTCACCTATATCAGTACCACGAGTTGGAATTTATCCTGGGAAAAAAGAAGAGCAAAATACAAAGGCAAAAGTCGGAATATTATTTTATCGGGCTCATTATTTATCCGGAAATGTTGCTCCTATAGATGCTCTTTGTCAAGCTTTAAAAGAAAAAAATTTAGAACCTGTTCCAGTATTTGTTTCTTCTCCTAGAGATGTAGAAGTACAGAAAGAAATATTGAAATATTTTCAACCTGAAAATGCTGAAGCAATTCAGTTATTGTTAAACACAACTAGTTTTGCTGTCTCTGTTGTAAATGATCAGGATTTTTCCAGTGAAAAATATATTAATCATCATTTATTAAGGCAGGGAAAAAATTTAGATGTACCAGTTTTACAAGTAATTTTTAGCGGTGGTAACTTTGAGCAGTGGGAAAGTCAATTTCAAGGTCTTTCACCACGGGATGTGGCAATGAATATTGCCCTACCGGAAGTAGATGGAAATATTATTAGTCGGGTAGTTTCTTTTAAAGCAATTCAAACTTGGAATTCTGCTCTAGAGACAGATGTAATTAGTTATTTTCCGGTTGAAGATAGAATTGAGTTTGTGTCAGAATTAACTACTAATTGGATAAAGCTACGACAAACTCCGGCATCTCAACGTCGCATCGCATTAATATTAGCAAATTATCCTAGTCGTGACGGTCGTATTGCTAATGGAGTGGGGTTAGATACCCCTGCCAGTTGTGTAGAAATTCTTCAAGCTTTACAACAAACTGGTTACTATTTGGAAAGTGTTCCAACTACGGGAGATGAGTTAATTAAGCGTCTAACTTCTGGAGTAACAAATGATTTAGAAATTCGTGAATTACGTTCTGTTTTCCAGTCTTTATCTTTGGCAGAATTTGAAACGTATTTTACTAGTTTGCCAGAAGTTATACGAGAAAAAATTATTCAGAGATGGGGAAAGAATAATGACAGGAATTTTAGCACGGATGTACAGATTAATTCTACAATCATTCCTATATCTTTTATAAAATCTGTTTCAAGTTATTTTTCAGAATTTCAGAAAGATAGTGAGGTAAAAGAAATAGATAATTTTCCTATTCCAGGTATTCAGCTAGGAAATATTTTTGTCGGCATTCAACCTTCCCGTGGTTATGATATTGACCCCAGTTTAAATTATCATGCTCCAGATTTAGAACCGACTCCTAATTATTTAGCTTTTTATTATTGGTTAAAAGAAAAATTTAAAGCAGATGCAATTATTCATGTGGGAAAACATGGAAATTTAGAATGGTTGCCCGGTAAAAGTGTTGGTTTATCTCAAGAATGTTTTCCAGAAATAGCACTCGGTGCTTTGCCACATTTTTATCCATTTATTGTTAATGATCCTGGAGAAGGTTCTCAAGCTAAACGTAGGTCCCAAGCTGTAATTATCGATCATCTAACTCCACCGATGACTCGTGCTGAAATTTATGGAGCTTTACAACAGTTAGAAACTTTAATTGATGAATATTATGAGGCACAAAATTTGGACCCGTCTCGGTTATCTGTGATTCGAGAGCGGATAATTAATCTCATAGAAAAAGAAGGTTTAGATAAAGATTTATCCTTTTTACAAAAAGACTCAGACTTCCTCTCCCCTTCTGAGGTAAATAGGGAAAAATTGACCACAGAAATAGAAGATGTAGTTTCGGACTTTTATAGTTCCGAAAAAAACTCAAATTTCCTTTCAACTTCTGAGGCAAATAGAGAGAAATTTTCCACAGAAATAGAAAACGTAGCTGATAATTCTATCCTTCCTGTAGGGCAAAATAAGGATAAATTTGTTAGAGAAAAAGAAAGTGTAATTTCCGACTTATCCAGTTCGAAAAAAGATTTATTGATATCTTCGTTATCCTTAAAAATAGGAGAGAAATTTGGAAATAATGAAAATGCTATATTTGCAAAATTACTGACTAATATAGATGGTTATCTTTGTGAATTAAAAGAAGCACAAATTCGTGATGGTTTACATATATTTGGTCAATCTCCTCAAGGTCAACAACTGCGAGATTTAATCATAGCGATCGCTCGTCATCCTAGTACCACTCGTTTAGGTTTAACTCGTGCTTTAGCTGAAGACTTAAATTTAGAGTTTGACCCTCTGACTGACGATTTTTCTACAATTATTAATCAGAGCTTAGTTATAGATGAAAAATCTTGTCGTACTGTGGGTGATGCTGTTGAGTTATTGGAAGAAAAAGCAGCTAATTTAGTGGAAAATTTAATTAACAAAAATGTGATTAACTCTCTCTTCCAACAGACAAATAAAGAATTAGAATGGATTCGCCAAAAACTCCTACCTTCTCTGCAAAAAACTAATCAAGAAATCGTCAACTTATTAATAGGATTAGATGGCAAATATATCCCCAGTGGTTCCTCCGGCGCTCCCACAAGAGGTAGACCAGATGTTTTGCCGACAGGTCGGAATTTCTACTCTGTAGATATTCGTGCTATTCCTACAGAAACTGCTTGGAGAATAGGGCAATTAG
>JAKQYF010000030.1 GCA_023356535.1 Trichodesmium sp. MAG_R03
AGGATTAACACCTGCCACATAATATCCCTCTTCAATAACTGGTAATTCTGTGTAATGTTTAGCAGGCAACCAACCAGAAACCTTAATTCCTTGCTTCTTCAATTCTAAAGTTAATTGAGTAACAACTGGATCTGGCAAAGAGCCAAATAAAACCAAAGGTGGATGGTTAACATACTCAGATGTTTCTACAACAACTTCCTCTTTTTGTCTGCCAAAACTTAAGAGTTTTTGTATACCATTTCTTTCTTCTTTTTCTACTTCTAAAACTTTTTTTGGACAACGAGCTGCCATTGCTGCTAAAACTGTATCTTCCCCTTGAGTAAAAGCATAATCCAAACCATTAGCACGAGCAACTACAATTGGAATGCCAATTTCTGACTCTAATTTAGGAGCCAAACCTTCCAAATCCATTTTAATAATTTCAGTAGTACAAGTACCAATCCAGACTATCACACTAGGGTTTCTGTCACGCTTAATTTGCAAACATAAACGCTTCAATTCATCATAATCATTTAACTTAGCTGAAATATCACCTTCTTCTAACTCAGCCATAGCATAACGAGGTTCAGCAAAAATCATTACTCCCATGGCATTTTGTAGGAAATAACCACAGGTTTTAGTACCTATTACTAAGAAGAAACTATCTTCTATTTTTTGATAAAGCCAAGATACACAACTAATGGGGCAAAAAGTATGATAGTTGCCAGTTTCACACTCAAAAGTTAAAGCTTCAGGTTGAATAGTATTAGTCATAAAAAAACTCCTATTTATCAACATTTTTTGTGGTAAATCAATGCTTGAAAATGGTAAAATTTAGCTTTGTATCGCACTATAAAAAATTTGAGACCATACATTAAAGCCTAGAGCCTTAGAGGTTCTGATTTATAGATTTTTGTGGAAGATTCAGGCATAGAATTAACTACTCCCAAGACCAAAGTCATAGATGTTAAGGTAATACTAATAAATAAGGATAAATGAGCGTTGAGAGTTTTTAAGATCTGGAGAATGTCCTCCAAAGACTCAAATGTTTTTGCTGGCATTAGTATCGCGGTCGTGTTTAGTAGCACAATACATTTTAGAAATTCCCATTCTCTAATGGAAAGGTATATTTACCAGCTTGAAATTTACAATTAGAATAACCTTGACTTGTTGTTTCCTACTTAATTCCTTGTAGTTAACCCAAGAACCCTTCAAGATCATGATTAGAAGACTTTTTATCTCCTACTAAAGAATCTAGATCGGCTTCATCCAAATTTAAGTCTTCTCCATCCAGGTCACAATCCAAGTCTGGATCCTCTGCTAATTCGCTAAGGTCTATATCAGCAATTTCATTTAAGGAATCTTGAGCAAATAGATTTACATTATCATCAAGTTCATCCAATTCTGACTCATCCAACTTAGTGGATATGTCCTCAAATGACTCGGGAAGATCTTCTCCCATAAAATCAGAACTATTTTCATCTAACTCTCCAAGGTCAATACTAGCTAAGTCATCATTTGCTTGTGAATCAGAATCAAGTCCCAGATCCAACTCATCATCTGCTTGTGAATCAGAATCAAGTCCCAGATCCAACTCATCATCTGCTTGTGAATCAGAATCAAGTCCCAGATCCAAATCATCATCTGCTTGTGAATCAGAATCAAGTCCCAGATCCAAATCATCATCTGCTTGTGAATCAGAATCAAGTCCCAGATCCAACTCATCATCTGCTTGTGAATCAGAATCTAGACCCATATCCAACTCATCTGCTACTAACTCCATTTCTAGGCCCAAACCATCATTTGCTTTTGAGTCGGAATCTAATTCTATAGCCAAATTATCATCATTTTCTAGTTCCAAGTTTGATTTACCTTGGTCATTATCAGGTAAATCATCCAAATCTTGATCCAATCCTGCCGCCAATTCTACTCCCTTAGCTAAAGTAGCTGCCTCAATAATTGCAGTAGCAGCAATAGTAGCTAAATCATTAGAGTCCTCAATTGTATCTGGTATAACTGGTTGATTCCCTCCTGGTAACTCCTGAGCATCTGCACCTGTTTGGTCATCTATATCAACAGGTGTTGATTTCTCTAAGGAAAAACCAGGTTTTTCACCTATTGCAATGTCAGGGTCAAAATTTAACCCTAAAACCTCTACTAGACTATCTGCATCGGCCTTAAGTTTAGAGAAAGGGAACATTAATGCTTCTAATTCTGGTTCCAGGGCATTGAGAATTCCCAGGATAAGGTATGACAGAGGTCTTCTCCCTCCATCAGGAGTCTGAATTGTATTTTGTTCTGTCATGTGAAGTATTAACCAAGGGTGATTTTTTTGGTAATACTCTAACCATTTTTGTTTGAGGGACGTTAATAATTCTTTAAAGAAAACCATGATTTTTATATTCCTTATCCTGAGAAGAGCTAAATTTATTAAACCATCATCACGTCAAGCTCTTTATCCTCTGACATAACTTGAGGCTTACTGGGATTTAAGTAGAAATCAGATAGTAGGGAAAACAAATCACGATCAGGAGATTCGTTGGGTACTACTCCCTCTGGCAGAGCCAAAATTTGGTCGGCGATATTTAGGTAATAATTACAAACATATTGCAAAGAAGGATCAATTTCAGCCATCTCAAACAATGTTTTGCCTTTGACACGAGAAACTCGAATGTCCTCAATGAGTGGTAGAACTTCTAACACTGGCATTGGCACAGCTTCTACATACTTATTAATCAAATCCCGTTTAGATGTACGATTCCCTATTAGGCCAGCTAAACGTAGGGGATGGGTACGAGCCTTTTCTCGCACAGAGGCGGCAATGCGGTTAGCTGCAAATAGGGCATCAAAGCCATTATCTGTAACAATCATGCAGTAGTCCGAATAGTTGAGTGGAGCTGCAAAACCACCACAAACTACGTCACCCAATACATCAAATAGAATTACGTCGTATTCGTCAAAAGCGTTTAATTCTTTGAGTAGCTTTACTGTTTCACCAACAACGTAGCCACCACAACCTGCTCCGGCAGGAGGTCCACCTGCTTCTACACAGTCTACACCACCATAGCCTTTATATATGACATCCTCTGGCCAAATATCTTCATAATGGTAGTCCTTTTCTTGCAAGGTGTCAATAATTGTGGGGATGAGAAATCCTGTGAGGGTAAATGTACTGTCGTGTTTTGGGTCACAACCGATTTGTAAAACTTTTTTACCACGCTTGGCTAAAGCAACTGAAATATTGCAGCTTGTTGTTGATTTGCCGATTCCACCTTTTCCGTATACTGAAAGTTTCACTTTTTTTCTCCTAATAATTCTCTAATAGGGCTACAAGAATTTTTCATACTAACCTCAAATTTAGTTAATAGTCATAAGTAATCTATAACTGATTTTTAGCATTTATAAATGTCCATACCCTATTTCCTAATGCTATCTACATATTTTTTTGGCTGATAAATGAAATTATTGTCTAACTTCAGTAGAAAATAAAGGGGGTAAAAATTTATAAAGTGCTGTAAAAGTAATTATTTAGTTTTAATTATTTCTAAAATTTATTTTTTAGATAATTAATATTAATTAATCAAAAATTTTAATAACTAAAAAATTTTGTGTTATTATTAAATAATAAAGAGTTACAAAATTAAAAAATATTTATAACAGCATATTTTCATAAAAAATTTTGTTGCTGAAATTTAAGTTATCAGAGACTTTGAGGTGATAACTTACATCAAGTTTAATTTGAGTATTCAATTATAAGTTTCTATTAAATTCAATTATTAAAGGGAATAATTAATCAAGGTTAATTTTTATAACAAAAAGTCTTTATTAGCTTAAGTAGGGTCATTTTTGAGGGGTATGACTTGATAGAAGCAACAGGCAAGATGTCTATTCTAAAAAACTACCTTTTATAGTACTCAGCAAATACGTTAAGACATTTTTCTCTTTTCTCTTGCCTATTGCTTATTGCTTTACAGCCCAAATTTATTGTCCTAACAAAAACACGTAGTGCTATAAATTCGGAGTCCTAAGTTCCTTCTTTTAAGAGCTGATTTATAAAGTCATACCAATTTCAGAAAATATTGCTATAGTAGTTTTTCCTGCTGGTGGGAATTTAGAGATTAATACTGTAACGACCTTTTTTGAATTTGGTATAAATATAGCAATCCTCTACTACCTGATTAGTTAAAGAAACTTGGTCCTTTCAGGGAAAAAGTAGAAGAGAAAAGGTAAAAGGAACCGGAGAAGAAGCTCTTTGTCAAGAATTACAGTGATTTTACAAATGATTTAGGATTGCTATATTAAGAAGCTCAATTCTTGGCTATGCTTAGGTTTTGCTAGTTAGGGCTTGCTGAAAAAGTCTTTTTTCAGGAGTAGGGGACCCACCCCTAACATCTCCCAGGAGGAGAAGTAGGGAGGTTACATAACAAAAATGCGTTTTCCTGACGGAATGCTGCGCAAACATGTCGCGTAGCGTTAGCGGAGCTTTGCGTTAGCAAAACGTCTCTACAGAGGAACGGGGAATTGTTAGAAGAGGTAGTTGGATATATTTGTCCCTTCATTTTTCTGCCATGGGAGTGCCCGAAATCCTAACTTTTTCAGCCTTTTACCAGCAAAAAGCTAGTACTTGTTGCCACCCAAATCAGATCTTATGCTTTTATATGTCAATGCTTTTATGATTAATCAGCAAATCCTAGTTATTGTCTAGTACTGCCCAAATTACTAAAAGTTAGGTAATACCAATTACTATAAACTTTGCTATAATTGTATTTTCTATTTCTAAATATTATTTGTTAGAGAAAATACTATATATCATGGTAACTTTGGTTATAAAGGAAAGTTGTTTTTGCAAGCTTTCAAGCATAGTAGGACTTTTGAGAATTGGTATAATATAATAGTCTCAATACCACATGCGGGTATAAAAGCAGGCTTGTCCCATTGCCTAATCCGTTATTTAGTAAAGGCTATAACTTTAAAAAATATCCTCTCACTAAGGCGGATTTGGTATCAGCTAAGTTGACAAAGTTGACAAATCAGATCCCAGGATTGTGTGATTGAAGGAACAAGTAAGATGTCTATTCTAAAAACTACCTTTTAACTTCTGATTTATGACTTCATTCAAAACGGTCGAAAAATTATGCTGAAATAAAATCCAGAATCTTGAACATTATTTCCACGATCATCCAAGTTTACCAAAGGCAAACCATAGTCCAAGCGCAGAT
Organism: Trichodesmium sp. MAG_R03; assembly: GCA_023356535.1. Taxonomy (GTDB): domain Bacteria; phylum Cyanobacteriota; class Cyanobacteriia; order Cyanobacteriales; family Microcoleaceae; genus Trichodesmium. The sequence goes on from JAKQYF010000030.1 coordinate 5,199, forward strand.
CGACCTGTGGTAAAGGTTGCCAAATCAAAGCTATTCCAGCTCCAGCCAAAAATCTTTGGTCTGGTAAATACTCATTATCAGGATTACTACCATTATTCCAAACAGCTCCAATATCTATAAAAGGAGTAAACTGTATCAATGGCAAACCAGACTCATCTCGATAAACTGTAATTCTGTCCTCAATAGAAAATCTAAAACCATTATCTCCAGACCTTACATTCTGGCTATAGCCCCGTAATGACAAACCACCGCCAATAATAAATTTTTGATATGGCAACAGACCAGTTGAGGACAATTGCAAATCTCCCTGAACAATTAATAAATGATTATTACTTAATGTTTGCACTCTTTGTACTTGACCAAGCCAACTAAAGAAAAGTCCATCAGGTTCTGGATCTTTTCTGAGAGTAGCATTAAATAAAGCAGTACCAATATTGAATTGTGATCGCAAAGCCCAGGCACCTTGAAGGTCTCGACGAATATAATCTTGTTCCAAACTAATCACAGTAGTGCTATTAATACCATTATTCTCAGTGTTATCTGAGTCGGAAAAATTATAAAGTTCACCATTAAGAAAATTTTTTGTGCGCTGATAGCTCAAACCGAGGGACAAAGAAAATTCTTGTCTAGAATTTCTCAATATAGGTTGACGGAAACTAAACTCATATACATCTGTTGTGCCACTAATATCAAAATCCTTAACTGGGCCAATTTTATTACTGTGAGGTGCGAATCTTACCTGTAAAGTACCATTCATGGCATTGATAGGCAAATTATAGATAAAATCAAAGACATCTAATTGATCATCAAACAACCTAGTGGTGTTATAAGATGCCAGAAAAAAATCACCCCGTCCAGTTAAGTTGCGATGTAGGGCGGTCCAACCGGTTCGTTCTGAACCAACAGTGGGAGAAGAATAGTTATCAATATTCATAATCAACTCTAAGGGATTTGTTTCTCTCAAACGAACAACGAGAATACTCTCCCCTAGTGTTTTACTTGGTTGCAAACTAGCTTCAATATTTTCAAATAAAGGATTGGAGCGAAGCAACCGTAGTTGATTTTCTATCATAGCAGTGTCTAATGGCTTTTTTGCTCCAAGACGTATTCGATTCTTTATATAGGAATCTTGTAATCTTTTTGTGCCTTCAATTTGAATTTCTCCCAAAATGCCCTCTATAATGTCAATTCTAACTACTCCCTCCCTAATAGTTTGGACCGGTAAAATTGCTCTTGAGGTAATATAGCCACGCTCTAGATAAATTTCGGTAATTTTATCTGCTACTTGCCTAAGTTTTAATAGAGTGACTTTACGCCCTTCTAATGGTTCAACAAGAGTATCAATTTCTTGTGGGGTTAAAACTGTACTGCCTGATACTAAAATTCTCTGCACGAAAATTTTCTTATTTGGTTCATCTGTTGGCAGTGGTTGGGGTGGTGATTTTTCTAGTTCGTTTTCTTTGGGGGTTTTCAGTTTGGTTGGTTGGGGAAGTGGTTGGAGAAAGCGATCACGATTTGGATCTGGCCGGGGATTTTCTGATGGTATTGGTAGATTTTGACCATTTTGAGCATAACTTGCTTGGCTGGGAATTAAAGTATCAATAATGTCAAAGGGAGTAAGTATTTGCTGAGTCTTGGGTAAAGTTTGAGTTAATTTTTTTATTTGTGTGAGGTTTTTTTCTTGAGGAGAATTTTTTGAATCTTTGATTAGTTTTATCTCTTCTATTTTTTTAAATTGAGATATTAAGCTTTTGGGATTAACCTTTTCTGAACGATGTTTATCGATCAGTTTAGGAGTTAGTTCTGATATAAATTTATATTTTTTGAATGATGGAATTTTTGCCTTATTAGCTATGAGTAAAGTCTTATTTAAGAACTTATCCACCTCAATAGTTTTGGATAAAGCTTGATTATCAAACAAGAAAATAATTATTAATGTACTAGAAATTAACGGTATAATCTTTAACATTGCAATATTTGTTATCTAGGTATTTTAAATTTTTACTTACCCAAAAATTAGATACTTTATCAATCCTAAATTAATGGGATATTGTACAGTTCTATTGCTTTAGACTGTTATAATCAACTGGGTCAATGATTGAGAGACTGATTTTAGTATGGATCAGACATGGTCAGTATGGTAAGGTACTTAATGCTTTTTCCGAAATAATATACTTTTCCCAGATGCTACCTAAGGACTGACAAAGAACCTGCTTTATCTAGGAAATTTCGAAGAAACTTACAGCATATTTCGGGTAAATCAGGTATAGGATAAATTATGGAAATATTGTAGTGCGGGTATCTTGACCGCCTAATTTTACCTTATGAAAGTGAAATCCGCTGTTTTTAGTAAGCAGTCTAATTTTTAGAAATATTAAGTTTTTTCTGAAGCCTTAGTACAAACTCTTGGATTTTGTCAAAAATTGTACACTATAAAACCAATACCTAAAAAGGTTCTCTGAAAATATTTCTTCTGAATTTAATATGAACTTTGAATCATCTGAGAATCCCCAAAAACAAAATCATGGGCCACGAACTATTAGACCAATTGGAGTAGCCTCACTGCATGGTATTGCTTGTTCTAGAGAAACTCTCTATGCTATTGACAAAAACCGTGGTTTTCTATTAAAGATTAACCCAAAAACAGATAACACAACTGTGATTAATCCTCATCAGACTCATGAGTTTATTGATGTTACTGGTATTTCTATTTGGAAAGATACTCTCTGGTTGACATGGGAAAATAAAATTTATTTCTGTGTCAATGCTATTGGTAATTTATCAGAGAAACGTTTAAAGTGGCAACATTTTTTTACTTTACCTTATGCTGCTAATGGAATTGCTGTTTGGGAATCAACTGTTTATGTAACTTGTCAAAAATTAGGTAAAATTATAGTTTTTGACAAAAATACTAAACAACAAATTACCGAATTTTATTCTCCAGGAATAGGGTTTGAAAATATTACAGTACAACATGAAGAATTATGGCTTTGTGATCGCGAAGAACAAACTGTTTATTGTCTAGAAAGGGGAACAGGAAAAGTTAAATTTAGCGTTCTTACCCCTTTTGAATCTCCTACTGGATTAGCATTTTATCAGAATTTAACTACGGGAAAGCGACAACTTTATGTAGCTTATTCTGGAGATGAACTTTACATTAGAGATAACCCGAACTCAGAAAAACAGTATGAATTGAGTAAACGGGATTGTACTTTTATACATCCTCTTTATTTTTTTTATAATGAACAGGAAAAATATGCTGTTTCTAATGGTTTTTTAATTGAGATGTCTTATGTAGAAGAATTAAAACCATTAGATGAAGTATTTTTACAAGATTTAGAATGGCGTATTGCTTTACCTTCAGAAACTAATCGCCAAAAAGTTAGGGAAATTTCTCCTATAGGAATGCCTTTTACTGAAGAAATTCAAGATGGTCAAAAAGTTGCTGTTTTTCGGTTTCAACCACTGCGTCAAACTGAAAGACGAATATTTGGTTGGAAGGCTTTATTAGAAGTTAGGGCAATTAAGTATCAAATTCAACCTTTGAATGTAGAAAATATTCCTGAACTTCCACCAGATTTTCAAGAAAAATATTTGGTTGATAATGATAATTTAGCAATGGATAAAGAGATAATTATTCGAGCTGCGAAAGATGCTGTGGCTAGAGAAACTAATATATTACGTCAACTTCTGAATATTCGTAATTATGTTTATGACCAACTTTCTTATGGAGTAACACCTAAGATTGATACTCCTGATATTGTCTTGAAAAGAGGTATTGGTTCCTGTGGAGAATATGTAGGATTACTATTAGCTTTAGCAAGGTTAAATGGTATTGCTTGTCGTACAGTAGGTCGCTATAAATGTCCGGCTTTTGCTGATAAAAAAGGTGTACCTTTAGAACCTGATTTTAATCATGTATGGTTAGAATTTTATATACCTGGTTTTGGTTGGGTTCCCATGGAGTCCAACCCTGATGATTTACAGGAAGGTGGTCCTTATCCTTTAAGGTTTTTTATGGGCTTGGCTTGGTATCATGTGGAAATTGGTAAGGGAATTAAGTTTGAAGTGATTAAAAATCAAGGGGTTTTTGTTAAGAAGGAAGAAATTTCAATTGGTAATTTGGCAATCAATCATGTAAGGTTTACAATTTTAGAAGAATTATGAGTATTGTTAGTGAAAAAGTTATAAGTCACAAAGAATCAAGAGCAATGAAAACAGCAATTTTTGATCTAATATTTTTGATATTTAGAAGGTAATTTCTTTCTATTCCCTATTACCTACTCTCTATGATTGTAAAATTAGAAATATAAAATGTAGAACATAAGGAGGAGTTGTGGAATTAACACCAATAAACATCATGGCTATTGTAGCATTGGGATTAATGTTAATTGTGACTGGAGGAATTGTATACTTAACGGCGTCTGAGTGGCGCGATCGCAGACGTCAACAGAGAGATAAAAGGGGTCTTTGAAGATCAACTCTCCTCTCTTGTTCTTGCTTACTATCCCTAGTATAGCAGAATTTTACTCTGGGTTAAAACCGGCGTGTCGTTATTATTCAACCAGGGGACAAATCTCCCTGGCTAACTTCTTCTAACTGTTAACTAATGACTGAAATGACTAATTACAAAAACTTACAAGGGGACAAAGAATGGTGGACTCAACAATGGATAGACTTGTTAAATTCTTATCGATTTAAAAAACGATTAGAACGAGCAAGAAATTATGCTAGACAAGGCAATGTTCTGAGTTTAGAATTCCAAGAACAAATAATTATTGCTCAAGTTCAAGGTACAGCACCCGAACCATACAAATTATTTTTATGGTTAGATACCTTTACTGATGAAGACTGGGGTTATATTATTGAAACTATGTCAGAAAGAGCAATTTTTACCGCCAAATTATTAGCGGGAGAAATGCCTCAAAATATAGAAGAAGTTTTTACTGCTAATGGTTTAAGATTATTTCCTTTTACATTGGATGAAATTCATTCTCAATGTGACTGCCCAGACTCGGCTAGGGTTTGTAAACATATTGCAGCAGTTTATTATTTATTAGGCGATCGCTTCAGTGAGGACCCATTTCTATTATTTCAATTACGGGGTCGTAGTAAAGAAAAAATCTTGGAAGAACTACGTCAAAAACGGGGTCAAAGTGAAGATGAAAAAGTGACAGAAGCGGCAAACATAAAATCTGAAGAAACACAAGGTAAGGATTTATATGCCAACTCACCATCTGTAACTTCACCTACTCAAGAAACTCTAAAAATTGAGCAATTTTGGGAATATAATCAACATTTAGATTCTTCCTTAGTAGTCATTACTCCATCTCCAAATAATGAGATAGTTTTAGATGTTTTAGGTGATATTCCTTTAGGTGTATCTGCTGATGTTGTTATGAATTATTTCCAGAAAATTTATAACAATATTAGTCAGCAGGCAGTGATAAAAGCATTAAACCAGGGAGAAGATACAGGGGATGTTCATTCTCGGCGATCGCCAAACAAATAAAAACCTTTTTTTATTGTTAAAATCAATAGGTATTACGTAAAAAAAAGGAATATGGGAAATAATTCGGATAAATTACAAATTACAGCATATTTCGGGTAAATAATGAACAAACTATTAAAAGTATTTCTTTCATTCTCAATTCAATCTCTAACTTAACACATTTTATTATAAGCTTTTGTGCATTTAAACGACTTATTGTTGTATGCCTTGTTCAGATAAAAAACCCTTCTAAAATTATAAATTCTAAATTCTAGCTTACTCCCATCTTTAATGTAACCAAGGGCGAGTAATTTGTTCTAGTTGATTAAATTCTTCTTGAGTCATTTCCCAGCCTATTGCTCCAATATTTTGTCGAACTTGTTCAGAGTTTTTACAACCAGCAATAGGAATTACACTATCTTGAAAAACTAACCAATTAAGTGCAACTTGTGCCGGAGTTTTGTCATATTTTTCGCCAATTTGTTTTAACAAAGACATAACAGGTGCAATTTTTTCCAAACCACTCTTTTGAAAGCGAGAATCAAATTTACGAGCACCAATAGGTGACTTTTCAAAAGTATATTTCCCAGTTAATAATCCTTGAGCTAAAGGACTATAAGCTAGAATTGTAATTTCTAGTTTTTGTGCTGTATCTAAAATTCCTTTAGCTTCTATTTTACGGGAAAGCAAAGAATATTTTACTTGATTTGTAGCTAATATTATTCCTCGTTTTTCCAGAATTTTATGAGCTTGAATCATCTCCTCCTTAGAATAATTACTAACACCAACCGCTTCTATTCTACCCTGCTTAACTTCATCTGCTAAAGCATTTAATAAAGTTTCCTGACTCATCAAAAATGTAAAGGGCCAATGTACTTGATAAAGAGTAACTTTGGGCACCATCAATCGTTTAAGACTAGCAGTTACAGCATTAGCAACCGAGTCGGGAAAAAATCGCCAAGGTAGAGGACCATATTTAGTAGCAATTTGCGCAGATCGTTTAGTTTCTTGCATAAATTTTCCCAGCAATTCTTCTGATAAACCATTGCCATAAACTTCAGCAGTATCAAAGAAGTTTATGCCAGCTTCTAAGGAAGTTTTAAAAGCAGCTTCTACTTCATTTGCGCCATAGTTACTGCCATAGTTCCAAAAAAGTTTATCTCCCCAAGCCCAGGTGCCGATACAAATGGGATTAACAGTTATTCCTGTTTTACCTAAAGTAGTTGTTGCCATGCTAAAAATTTTCCTAATTAGTGTATAATGTCTGAAACTTGACGAGAAATGGTCAGTTATATTTACATATAATATAGATATTAACTTACTACTATTAATATAGCTATGACCAAAAAATAGGGTCTTAGGCTTTCTTATGGATAGGAGAATAAAAAAATAAACTTCAGTATTTCAAGCTTATGACTTCAGTCAGAAATACTGATAACTAATAATTGATAACTAATCACTGCATTACTGAAATGGCAATCAAAGATTTACAAAGTACAAAACTAGATAATATTGACAACCAAAAATTTTTACCCAACCTTAATTTATTCACTATGTTTAGATTAGGTTTCTATCAAATGGGATTAGGAACAATGTCAGTTTTAACTCTTGGAGTTTTAAACCGAGTGATGATTACTGAATTAACAATTCCTGCGACAATAGTAGCAGTAACTTTAGCATTATATCAATTTATGGCACCAGCAAGGGTTTGGTTCGGTCAAATGTCTGATGCTAAACCTTTACTTGGTCAACATCGCACAGGCTATATGTGGATAGGAGCAATTTTCTTTGCGGTGACTGCTTTTTTTGCTGTGCAAGTTATGTGGCAGGTTGGTGATAGTTTAAGAATTAACGGTTGGACTAATCCTACTTATTTTTGGATTGGTATGTTAGGCTTAATGTTTATAATTTATGGTTTATCTTTAAGTGCAAGTTCTACACCTTTTGCTGCGTTATTAGTAGATATTTCTGATGAAGATAATCGTTCTAAAGTTGTAAGTATAGTCTGGTCAATGTTGATGGTAGGAATTATTATTGGAGCGATTGCCAGTAGTATTTTACTGAAACAAGTTGGTGTGGAGGCCCCATTAGAAACTGTTAAAGCATCTATTAATAGTTTGTTTATTACAGTGCCGGCAATTGTGTTAATTTTTGCTTTTGTTGGTACTGTAGGAGTTGAACAAAAATACTCTCGTTATAGTAATCGTTCAACTATTGCTAACCGGGAAGATAAAATTACTCTCGCAACAACTTTAAAAATTTTAAGAGCTAATCGCCAAACTGGTTTATTTTTTACATTTGTATTTGTACTAATTATTAGTTTATTTATGCAAGATGCAGTTTTAGAACCCTATGGCGGGGAAATATTTTCTATGGCAATTTCTGAAACTACTAGATTAAATGCTGTTTCTGGAATGGGAACTTTAATTGGATTAGGTACAACGGGATTTTTAGTAGTACCGAGATTGGGAAAGAAAAATTCTTTAAAAGTTGGATGTGTGACAACAGTAATTAGTTTTATCTTGATAGTTATGTCTGGGTTTACTGGCAAGATTTATTTATTTATGAGTGCTTTATTTTTGTATGGTTTAGCTGCAGGTTTAACTACTACTGCTGCTCTCAGTTTAATGTTAGATTTAACTGTAGCAGAAACAGCCGGAACTTTTATTGGTGCTTGGGGATTAGCACAAGCAATGGCACGAGGATTATCTACAGTTATTGGTGGTGCTGCTTTGGATTTTGGTCGGCTTTTATTTGATGTGCCAATGCTTGCTTATGGATTAGTTTTTATATTAGCAGGAGTGGGAATGATACTTTCAATTTTCTTACTAAAAAGAGTCAATGTTAGAGAATTTCAAGATAATGCTAGTATAGCGATCGCTAAGATTTTAGAAGGAGAATTAGATTAGAAAATAAAGATTTTAACTTTTTTGAGTATCGCCTTTAGGAATATTTTACTAACTTTTGAATAGCGATCGCCATAGCAATTATCTAATGAATTATAAATTCAAGTTCGTAGCTAGGTTAAGAGCCTGAATATTTAGCGCTACCCAAATATACAACAGATTTCTGGCCAACGATGTCCAGAGTAAATGCTAAAAATCATGTAGTGGGGGCATCTTACCCGCGTGGGTGTACCTCATAACAACGGAAAGTGCTGTAGATCTTACTATAAAATTGAGTTGAAAGCTTCGCCCATAAACGATAAACGGGGGACTTTCTATGTTTAAATGAGTAGGGTTTGAAAACCTGCCTTGGCTCATAAATACTGTAGAAAAGAAGATTAGGTTTAAACTCCTTCAGTTGAGAGCACCTACAGGACTTACGCAGTTATGCTATATATATAGTGTCTTATTGGCAATTATTTGAGACTTTTACACTACGGTTGTTGCCTTGGTGTAAGTCCTACACCTAAACAAAATTGTTTACCTACCATAATTTGATGTGAGACATACAGTATAAAGAGTTCTGTCTGACAAAATGTGTAATTCATTTTGTGTGCTTGCTGATCAAAGCAAACTTTCTAAAGTAGCAGCTACGACTCTATAATTTTCGTCTTTGCTCAGATAATTCAAAGCTTCTTTTGCTTGAGGATAGTCAAATTTCTTTAACCCTTGAGCAGCTCGCAACCGGATATTCCAAGATTTGGCACTGACAAAAGCTAATAGTTGTTCTAAAGCTTCAGTTTCCTTCTTTGTCCCTGCTAAAGCACCTAAAGCACTAACGGCAACTTCTTGTATTGTTATGTCTTCATCAGCGAGGGCGCACAGACAGACTTCATATAGTGCATCGGGAAATGGCATATCTATCAAAGGTGCAAGAATACTCCGACGTATCAACCAGTTATCTTCTTGTCGAAATTTTTCTACTAAAAAAGGAATTGCTTCTGCTCCAAATTTAGATAGAGAATTTGCTGCTTCCGCTCGTACGTTGTAGTCTGGGTCATTTTTCATCATTTCTAGTAAGATCCTAAAACCTTCAAGAGTACGTTTATTCCCTAACCCCATTGCTACAAATGAACGAACTAGAAATTCTGGGTCCTGTTGTCTAGTTTTGATTAGGGGAACTGCAATTTCACTTTCATAGTTCCTTAACTCAGTCAGTGCTTTTAATCTCTCTTGAGAATCAGAGCTCTCTAAATATACCTTGATTTGGTCAATTTCCATATTACAGGTCCTTAAATTTTCTTTACGTTTCTTTACATATACTAGCAACTAATTTCTAAATCTGGGATGATAAATCCTAGAAAAATACTAAAATTAACCGGAAAGTCATTATGTCTGAAACTTCAGAAGCTAATACTTCAGAGCCAACAACCCAAGAACAAGAAATAGAAGAAATCATCAAAGGGTTAGAACAATATCGGGAACGCATTATTAATGAAACTCTAGAACACGCCAAAAAAGTAAAAATACCCAAGGCCAAAGTAATGGCTAAGTTGGAACAACATCCAGAATTGTCCAAAATTGATCAAGCTCTCAATGAATTGCGTTCTGCCACACAATATCAAACACAACAACATAGAGCTTAGTTAACAATTTCCCATCCCCATTCTCTCTAGGGAGCGGATCAAGAGGGGTGGGTATAGACTAAAGCTTTTTTGAATTTAGGTAACAGCTTGAATATAAGACTCAGTGGTATACTGAGTGCTAGTAGTAATAGATAGATTTTTTCCATATCAGGACTTACACAGTGGAACCTAGAAACCGTGTTTTTTCATCAATGTTTATTGTTAAAAACAAGTATCTATCCTAGAAACCCTGTTTCTTTAGTACTGGAGGTTTCCAAACTACCAAGGATTTTTAAATGGCACAAGAAGATCGAGAACTTTCTCTATCTCCAGAAGATTACACTCTGTTAACAGACCTCTATCAATTTACAATGGCAGCTTGCTATGTGGGAGAAAAAATAGACCAACGGCAAGCTAGTTTTGAGCTATTTGCACGAAAACTTCCAAAAGGTTTTGGCTATCTCATTGCTATGGGTTTAGCACAAGCATTAGACTATCTAGAGAAATTTCGATTTAGTTCTAAACACATTGATGCCTTAAAGTCAACTGGAATTTTTGCTAATGCTCCTAGTGAATTTTGGTCGTTGCTAGCAGAAGCTAAATTTACTGGAGATATATGGGCGGTGCCAGAGGGAACAGCTATATTTCCACATCAACCACTACTGCGGATAGAAGCACCACTTTGGCAAGGGCAGTTAGTAGAAACATATCTATTAAATACAATTAATTACCAAACCTTAATAGCAACAAAAGTAGCCAGAATGAGGGATATTGCCGGAAATGACACCAAATTACTAGAATTTGGCACTAGACGTGCATTTAGCCCCCAAGCTAGTATTTGGGCGGCTCGTGCTGCTTTGGCCGGGGGAATGGATGGTACTTCTAATGTTTTGGCAGCCTTGAAATTAGGTCGTAAACCAACAGGGACAATGGCTCACGCTTTGGTGATGGCAATATCCGGGGTGGAAGGTAGTGAGGAAGATGCTTTTAAGGCTTTTCAGCGATATTTTCCTACAGCACCTTTATTGATAGATACTTACGATACTTTAGCAGCTACCCGTTTATTGGCACAACGAGTTAAACAAGGTACAATGCAGCTCAGCGGGGTCAGATTAGATTCGGGAGATTTGGTGAAATTGTCCCAAGAGGTGCGATCGCTATTGCCAGAAGTGACGATTTTTGCTAGTGGAGATATAGATGAGTTTGAAATAGCTAGACTTCAGAGGGAAAATGCTTGTATTGATGGATATGGTATTGGTACTAAGTTGGTAACTGGTGTTCCTGTAAATGGAGTTTATAAAATAGTAGAAATAGATGGTATTCCTGTGATGAAAAATTCGACTGGGAAAGTCAGTTATCCTGGTCGAAAACAAATATATAGATATCTGGAAAATGGTCAATTGAGACAGGATTATTTGGGATTAATGGATGAAGATATATCTAATCAAACAGAACCTCAGACTGATTCTTTGATAAAATTAATGACAAAAGTAGTTAAAAATGGGGAAGTAGTGCAAAAATCAGAAAGTTTAGAAGCGATCGCTAAACGTACTGCTATTTCTGTTGCTAGTTTGCCCCCTGAAACTCGCAGTCTAGAAAATCCTAGTTTCCCACTGATAAAAATTTCTCATAAATTACAGCAAATTATACAAAAAAATCAAGCTAAAATACTTAAAAATTAGGGGACGTGAAGGGTAAAAGATAACAGATCAACTTCATAATTAGAATATGTTTAAAGTTAGGATATATGAACTCTTAATTGATAGGGACGTTCCATGGAACGTCTCTAACTACTCCTCTGCTCCTTAAAAGAATTTTTCAGCAAACCTTAGCTATTTGTCGTTTTGCTTGGTTTAGAAATAAAAACAGCCTACTTACAAGAAATTGAAAATATTAAACAAATATACTCACAAGAAAAGTATGGAGCAGAGCTACATCATTTCCCAAAAATATTGAATGGAGAAATTCAAAATATACCTATTACAATAATTTATTCTAGTGGTTATGTACTAGATATATTAGAAGCCTCTTTATGATATTTATTAAATACAAACTCTTTTGCCAAGGCAGTATTAAAAGCCGCAAATTTAGGAGAAGATACAGACACAACCGGAGCTATAACAGGTGGTTTAGCAGGAATTTATTACGGTATAGAAAATATCCCCAATAAATGGAAGAAATTATTGCTAGGAAAGATGATATATTTAGTCTAGCGTATCGTTTAGTAACTGCCAGCTCTAAAAATTTACACAATAAATGACGAAAATAGCCTTATTTGGAACCAGTGCAGACCCACCAACAGCCGGACATAAAACAATTATTAAATGGCTCTCTCAAAACTTTGATAAAGTAGTCGTTTGGGCTTCAGATAATCCCTTTAAGTACCATCAAACATCCCTAGAACAACGTTCGACAATGTTATCAATTTTGATTGAAAATATTGAATTGAATCAAAATAATATTTATCTACATCAAGAATTAAGTAGTCGTCATACTTTAGAAACCGTTGAACTTGCCAGAAAGAAATGGGATGATTCAGAATTTACCTTAGTAGTAGGTTCAGATTTAGTCAAACAATTACCAAGTTGGTATCAAATAGAAAAACTCTTACAAAAAGTAGAGTTATTAATCATACCTCGCCAGGGTATTATAACAGAGGAAACAGATTTGCAGCAGTTAAAGGAACTAAGCACAGAAGTCAAAATAGCTTTTTTAGAAGTTCCGAATGTTTCCTCATCTACATATCGTGAACAAGGAGACGAAATGACTATTACGCCTGCTATTAAAGATTATATATATCAGCAAAAGTTATACCAATAGTAGAAAGCAACTACAGAAAAAGTGTAAATAATAAAGCAGACTTTAAAGTAAGAATAGATAATGTAATTTTTTTCGTTGATGCCTAACAAAAATAGAAAGTCAAAGTCAACAGCAATGACTACATTTCATTACATTGAATGGTGAGAAATACACGGTTTTAGTACATTTAATAGACCAAGAAATCTTAGCATCAAGACTTACGCAGACGAACCAATAAACCCTGTTTGTTTGTAGATATCTATTCTTAAAAACAATGATTTATCCGAAAAAACAGGTTGCTTTGCGTAAGTTCTAAGCATACTTATTATTGACGTAATTCTGAAGCCATTTTTCCGATCAAACCTATTATACCATTTCTTTCTTAAAAACTTTTCTACCTGTATCTTGAGGAGTGGACCAACAGGGACATTGGATGCAAAGCCTGAGAGCCAGAAGTCAACATCAGAATAATTAATATTAACTTGGCTCAAATTAGCAATAAAGTTATTCTGCTATAAGTATAAATATTTAATTATTTATCCCTGACTTCTGATTCCTAACTAACTTTTCAGCTAATTCCCCTTCTTCCTCTTCACCCCAGTTTTCCAGCCAATCTCCATCAACATTTTCGACATATAAATTGACATGATTAATGCCCCAAGCTAGTCGGTCTTCTTGTAACTTTTGGGCAGCTTGGAAAGCTTGCCAAACTTTTTCTAAACGTTCTTTATTTGATAGAGTTGTGCCAGTTGTAACCATATATCCTGCCTATTGTTAAAATGCATAGTTTTATTTGGCTTTGTTACATAAACATTATAAATCCCTTGCTGTACAAGACTTTTTCATTAATAAATGTTATTGAAAAAAAAGTTTGTTTTATGGCTTCTAGAGTATTTAAACAATTACAATACAATTGTAACCCTCCCCTAATTTTATGTGAGATATACAGTATAAGGGATTTAGCTTGACAAAATGTCTAATTAATTTTGTGTACGTGCTGATGCAACAAAACTGTTTTATTCACGAACCAAGATTTAATAGGAATTAATCAAATCCCTATCTAAAAATAAAATTTAATGTATTTTGCCTCCTTTAAATGTTTGCTGTTATGTAGAATCAGATTGACTAATTGAATAACAGATCTATCTTGACCGGGATTATAACTAACAAAAAGACCCCGTCTAATTTTCCATTGTTGTAATGTATATTTCCATTCCTTATACTTATAATTACAAAGTTCGCCAGACATAGTAGTGAGTTGAACACAAAGAGGCTTACCTGTTTTACTACTAACAATTACATCTGTTGCCATAGACAAATCTGCAATATAACGATGCACAACACAACCATCACGACTTTTAATCTCACGAGCGACAGATTCTATTAATTCAGCATCTTCTTGATTAAACTCTCCCGATCTTAATTTTTGTTTCCATATATAAAATTTATGATCATTTTCATTAAACCATGTTGGAAAAAGATTTTCATACCAATATATAACTGGGGATGGAAGGTGCTGCAAAAATATTTGTCTTTCTTTATTTGTTAAAGATTGTAATTTTAACCACAATTCTCCATCTTTAATTAATTCTAACAAAAACCCAACTAAAACTCTTTTCTGAGTGAGCAAGCCTGGTCTTATATCCTTAATCCAGCGCCTGACTTCATCTAACCTCTGGGCTAAAGCAGGTTCGGTTGACCAGGCAAGACGGCTAAGTTGTTTTAGCTTAAGCTCGATTTCTCTTGCTTGCAATCATCCTCCTACATAAGACCCATTTAAAAATCTTTAAAAACATCTTATATTATAACTTAATTATTATAGCTTTTGATTATTAATGTTAAGGATTAAAAAATTGTGGATGATAAAAATATTGTCTTTAAAAATATTTATCAAAGATATTTATATTAGTAATGCATTCTCATCTATTGACTAATTGTCTTTTAAGTGGTAGGAAATTATCAATGCAACCATGACCAGATTACCCCTATAAATCTTAAAAGTAGCTTAAAAAAAATAAAGATTTTCATGTTCATTTTAAGTTCACAATAATTATTAACTCTAAATACAGAAAACAAATGTCAGAATCAACTATTGAATCAATCCTACAAGAAAAACGTCTTTTCCAACCACCGGAAAAATTTTCCCAAATAGCCCATATTAAAAGTATAGAGGAATACAAGCAACTCTACGAAAAAGCTAAAAATGACCCAGAAGGATTTTGGAGAGAACTAGCTGAAACAGAATTAGACTGGTTCCAAAAATGGGACAAAGTTCTTGATTGGCAACCACCCTTTGCGAAATGGTTTATTAATGGCAAAATTAATATTTCTTATAACTGTCTAGACCGTCACCTTAGCACCTGGAGACGCAACAAAGCAGCCTTAATATGGGAAGGGGAACCAGGAGACTCTCGTACTCTGACTTATGCTCAACTGCATCGGGAAGTATGTCAGATGGCAAATGTATTCAAGCAATTGGGAGTGAAAAAAGGCGACCGCGTGGGTATCTATATGCCCATGATTCCGGAAGCAGCGATCGCTATGTTAGCCTGTGCGAGAATTGGCGCACCCCACACTGTTGTATTTGGTGGATTCAGTGCTGATGCCCTCAAAAACCGCCTTGTCGATGCTGAAGCCAAATTAGTTGTCACTGCCGATGGAGGTTGGCGCAAAGATGCCATTGTTCCTCTCAAAGAACAAGTAGATAAAGCATTAACAGCAGGTGCCCCTAGGGTAGAAAATGTCCTAGTTGTTAAACGCACTGCCCAACAAATCCACATGGAACCCGGGCGCGACCATTGGTGGCACGACCTTCAACAAAACGTTTCTGGGGAATGTCCAGCAGAACCAATGGATAGTGAAGATATGCTATTCATCCTCTACACAAGTGGCACAACAGGTAAACCCAAAGGAGTTGTACACACAACAGGCGGTTATAACCTTTATACCCATGTTACCAATAAATGGGCATTTGACCTGCAAGATACAGATGTATATTGGTGTACTGCTGATGTAGGATGGATTACAGGTCATAGTTATATTGTCTATGGTCCCCTTTCTAATGGTGCCACTAGCCTCATGTATGAAGGGGCGCCACGGGCATCTAATCCTGGTTGTCTCTGGGATGTAGTAGAAAAGTATGGCGTCACCATCTTCTATACTGCCCCTACTGCTATTAGAGCATTAATAAAAATGGGTGAACAACACCCTAATGCTAGAAATCTAACTTCTCTACGTTTGTTGGGAACAGTAGGAGAACCAATTAACCCAGAAGCTTGGATGTGGTATCATCGTGTTATTGGTAATAGTAACTGTCCAATTGTTGATACTTGGTGGCAAACTGAAACTGGTGGATTTATGATTACTCCCCTACCCGGTGCTACTCCTACTAAACCTGGTTCAGCAACTTTTCCTTTCCCTGGTATTATTGCTGATATTGTTAATCAGGAAGGAGAAACTGTTGATGGTAATAATGGTGGTTATTTAGTCGTTAAACATCCTTGGCCGGGAATGATGCGGACTGTCTATGGTGATGAAGATCGTTTCCGTCGCACTTATTGGGAATACTTACGCCCGAAAAATGGGGAATATATTTATTTTGCTGGTGATGGTGCTCATAAAGACGAGGATGGTTATTTTTGGGTGATGGGTCGTGTTGATGATGTGATTAATGTAGCAGGTCATCGTCTGGGTACTATGGAAGTTGAGTCGGCGTTGGTGTCTCACCCTGCTGTGGCGGAAGCTGCAGTTGTTGGTAAACCTGATGAGGTTAAGGGTGAAGATATTGTAGCTTTTGTGACTTTGGAAGGGCAACGAGAATCTGATGAAAATTTGGAGAAGGAGTTGAAGCAGCACGTTGTCAAGGAAATAGGAGCGATCGCTCGTCCGGGAGAGATTCGGTTTACTGATGATTTACCGAAGACTCGCTCTGGCAAAATTATGCGACGGTTGTTGCGTTCTCTGGCAGCAGGTCAGGAAATTGCTGGGGATACTTCGACTTTGCAAGACCGGAGTGTTTTGGATAAGTTACGTGGTGGTGAGTAATAGCACTATTGGGAAGTCAAAAGTTAAAAGTCATCTCTGAGAACTAGATAACTGAATAGATTTCTTGATAATCAGGACTTACGCAAAAGTACTATATAAAGTACTATATATAGAGCCTTGGTGCATTACCCTAGCTCTTTTCATGTCGCGAAGCTAAACAGACCCTACCAATAGCGTTTATGTGTAATTCCTAATAATAACAGAACTTACGCAACGGCACTAACTGTAGTGACTAATCTAGGTTAATGCTGAAATTATACACTATCAGAACTTACGGCAAGGTACTATATATAGAGCCTTGGTCCGTTACAAAGTGCGCAATTCAAGTCGCGAAGCGTTCGCTCCGCTTGGCGTCAGCAAAACACACCCTACCAATGGTGTTCATGCGTAAGTCTTAACTATATATAGCTGCTCTACGTAAGTCCTGAATAAGTGATCAAAAAGTTGTTGTTTGTAGCAGGGCTTTATCCCTATCTATCTTAATTGCTAAAGCCCTACTACGAGATTTAATTACAGGACTTACCTAAAGGTACTATATATAGAGCCTTGGTGCGTTACAAAGTGCGCAATTCAAGTCGCGAAGCGTTCGCTCCGCTTGGCGTCAGCAAAACACACCCTACCAATAGTGTTTATGTGTAAGTCCTAAATTATAACAAAACTTATGCAGGCCAACCCAGAAACCCGCTTTTGTAGTAGGGCTTCAGCCTTATCTATTTTAAGTTAGGGCTAAAGCCTGACTAGAAGCTTGAATAATAACTGATAATTGAAATGACTGAACAACATGATATTGAATCCCTAGTAGCTAATTCTGAGCAGTCCGATCAACCAACTGAAGATGTAAAAACAAAATCAAAAACAGACTCTTGGCAAAATCCCATCAGTAGAATTTGGGATGATACCAGCAACCGTTTAATACAACTTTTCCCTGTAGATCGGGCAGTGCCAACAATAATGCAATGGTTTACTGTGGATGAAGCTAAAGTTACCGAGATATTGTCAAAGTACGCGCTGAACTTCCTACCACTGCAGTAATATTAATTGGTAAACCGCAAACAGGTAAAAGTTCTATAATACGGGGTTTAACAGGATTTTCAGCAGAAATAGTCCCTCAAGGTTTTCGCCCCCATACTCAACACACGGAAAGTTATGCTTATGCTTCTGATGATTTGCTCTTGTTAATTTTTACTGATACTGTAGGGTTGGGAGATGTCAAGCAGGAAACTCTAGTTATTATTGACGAACTTTTGGCAGAGTTACAGCAGGAAAGCAACCGGGCTAGAATCTTGATTTTGACTGTAAAAATTAATGATTTTGCCACGGATACTTTACGACAGATAGCACAACAGTTGCGACAGGAATATCCAAATATTCCTTGTTTGTTAGCAGTAACTTGTCTGCGCGAAGTTGATCCTAACCTCACTGATGACCATCCCGAATATGCTCCAGAATATGAGAAACTCAACCGCGCTTTGGCTGCTATTGAGGAAGATTTTGGCGAGTTGTCTAATAGCTTTGTGCTGCTTGACTTTACACTAAAAGAGGATCGGTAGAACCCTGTATTTTATGGCTTAGAAGTCTTTAGAGATAATTTAGCAGAATTGCTCCCAGAAGCAGAAGCGCGAATAATTCATAAATTATTAGATGAACAAGGAACTCAACAATTAGGGAATATTTACCGAGATGTCGGGCGACGCTACATTTGATCATTTACTATTATGGCAGCTACAGTAGCAGCAGTACCTTTATCTTTTGCGACAATGCCAGTGTTAACTACGTTGCAAGTGTCGATGGTGGGTTTATTGGGAAATTTGTATGGGCAAACAATTTCTCCATCTCAAGCTGCTGGAGTTGTCAGTGCTATTGGTGGGGGTTTTGTTGCTCAAGAGTTATAGCAGTTTTGATGTCAGTAGGCCACAGTAGGGACGTTGCATGGAACGCCCCTACAAGGTTTTGGCTATGGCGATGTAGTTCATTAATTTGAAAAGCGCTGTAATTAAATTTGTGCCTGGGTTCAAGAGCGCGATCGCTCCTTCTTGGGCAGCAACTTATACTTGGGTATTAGGTGAAAGCACTTGTGTTTATTTTGGATATTTTTATGGGAGGAAAAAAGCCAGATCCAGAGAAAATTCAGACATTGATGCAGGAGGGGTTTGAGTTGGTAAAGGCAAGATTTAAAGGTTAGCATGGGCATCTTGCCAGTTCCTTTTTTTTTGAGTTATTTACAGGACGTAGGCAGTACCGCTATATATAGGGCATAAATTTGTCTTTTTCAAGATATTGCCACTATAATTAGTGCCGTAGCGTAAGTCCTAATGCTGAAAAAGTTAGTATTTTAGGCACTCCCACACTAGACAAATCAAGGTACAAATATATCCGACTCCCCTTCCTGGGAGGAGTTAGGGGTGGGTATCATTTCCTGTTCTTATGCATGGACTTTGCATGCAACATCCCTACTGCCTCCACGGTCGGAGTTAGGGCTGGGTTCCCTGCTTCTTAAAAAGACTTTTTCAGCAGACCCTAATTACCACAAAGATACTATTGCTGGGTAAGTCCTGAAGCTTTTCTAAATAGGCGAAAAAAATACCTCTAAATAATCTCTATCATTATTTATTTTTTTCAGAAAAACTTTACTGAGTCTGAAATATATTTTGTACCATTTTCTTGCCTGTATTCTCAGCAGCTTTATCTAATTCTGCAACTTCACCATAGTCTAATTCCCAACCCAAAGCACCAATATTTTGTTCAGCTTGAGCTTGATTTTTTGCTCCCGGAATAGGAATTGTACCTTTAGAAATACACCAGTTAATTGCTACTTGCGACATAGTTTTATTTCTTGATTTTGCCACAGCTTCTAAACATAATAATAATGGGCGAATGTCTGGTAATATTTGCTTAAATAAAATACCTCGAATCCCTTTAGGAAAAGAACCTTTTTCAGAATATTTTCCTGTTAATATTCCCAATGCTAAAGGACTATATGCAATTAATTTAATTCCTAATTCATCACACACTTCTTTGACTCCCAATTTTGTGACTGGGTAGGTTGATAACAGAGAATATTGAACTTGTAAAGTAGTAATGGGAATGCCGCGATCGCTAAATCTTTGATAAACCTTCTTCAGTCGTTTTGGTCCGTAGTTCGATAACCCTACTCCCTTTACTTTCCCTTGTTCATACAAATCAGCTAAACCATCTAACAGTCCCCATTCTTGCCAGGGAAAATAATTAGCAGTGGACCAATGCATTTGTACCAAATCAACATTTTTACCAAGACGTTGAGTAGATGCTGCACAAGCTGAAATCATTGCTTGACGACTCCACCTCCAGGGATAAGCAGCAAGTTTTGTTGCAATGCAAATATTATCTTGGTTTGCCCCCCTGTATCCTTGGGAAAATTGACCCAACAACATTTCACTACGTCCATTGAATTTGCCAGTTCCGTAGGAGTCACCAGTATCAAATAAAGTTACACCATTAGCAACACAGAGGTTAAAAACATTTTGCAGCTCGTTATCCATACTTTGGTCATATCCCCACAGCAGACGGTTCCCCCATGCCCATGTACCACAACCCATTTTGGGAAAAGTAAGTTTTGGCAAGGTAAATTCTTGGTTAGTTTGCATTCTTAACTATTGTCCAATAGTATTGTTATCTATTATTTTCTTACTAAACGAGGCAAGATAGCAATCAAGTATTTGAGCAGAGTTCTGATTAAAACCATGATAGGCATCAGTAACAATAACTGGACTACCTGGTTCATAGAAATCAGCAATATCATCAATAGCTACCCACTTTGGGTTTTTTTCATTATTTTGTCTGAGATATTCCAAAACTCCTTGATGCCGAATATACTGATTTTTTTCAATAACTATCGGATGTAAATATGGAGTTACTCCAATAACACGCATAGCAATATCTGGTGAAAATAAACCAGAAATTGTCCCTAGAGAATACATTTCTCGCCAAGATGAGGAGATAACTATTTTGGTGGTGGGATAACGACGCAGAACATTTTCAAATTCATTTAGACAAACTGGATCAAATTTGATCATGTCTTTTGGCAAGACTGGTTGGTCGAATTTTTTCTCTGGTACTAATACCCCATCAATATCTAAGAAAATCCACATAATATATCTCAACTACTTAAATGTTGATTTGCTAATTTACATTATATCAAATATTTATAATTACTTATGATTAATAAGATTGATGGCAATATACTAATTGCACAGGAAATATCCGAAATCATAACTAAAAACACACTTATTTATAATTACTTATGATTAACAAGATTGATGGCAAAGTACTAATTGTAGAGGAAATATCCAAAATTATAACTAAAAGCACGCTATAGATAAAAGTTTTGTAAATAGGGTTTTGTAAATTATGAGATACCTCTTATCAACCCGGTTTTTTCTCAAACTCCAAAGCAAGCAAATTTGATATAATTTAATATTCCTAGTATTGAAGCGTTTAGTTTTGGGAAAGTATAGCGCTACACACAAGTCAAAAGTTAAAAGTAATTTCTGAGTAAGTTTTGAATTTGAGAATATTGAGTTGTGAATGTGGAAGCCTAACAATTCATGATTATTTCAACAACTATCCACAGATAATTATTAAATTCAAAAAAATTATGCTCAAGGAAATATTTTTACCTTAGTTTTTCCTGATATTAAAGTATCTTTTGAAAAGTTATTAATCTTATCGTTAGGTTGGGTTGAGGTAATTTCAGTTATCAGTTGTATAGTTATTCCATAGTCTACTAATTAAAATTAAAAATTAAAAATTAAAAATTAATACAAGTTACTAAAATCGGTATTGACAAAAGTTTGTTTATATACTAGTTTAATAGTTTTGGCATATAAATAATCTGTTCTGAACCCCATCTTAAATATAAAATAGTTGATGGACTTCTGAGGAGAAGAGTGTTGAAAATTGTAGCAACAATAATAATTGCTTATATAATTTCCTGACTCACTAGAAATTGATACCGAAATCCTATTGGTTTATTGATAGAGATCAACAAAATCAATAGTCATTCTATAAGAACAAAAGACTAGAGGAAATAAGAGGCCGGGTTAGAAGGACGTTCCTCAGTATTATAGATAGGACATGCAAAGCATACTCAGTTTTATAGAAGGAAGTAAAATCATTATTTTCTGCTTCCTATACAAGTAGAAGATTGACAAATATTTAGAGTTAATCCTGAAGGACATCTCCCTCAGAAAAGCTAATTAATTAGAGTTTGCTGAATAAGTCTTATGGGTGAGGGTAGCAGTCAGAAGAAATGGAAATTACAGAGGATGTAGTGGGATATATTTGTCCCTCAAAAATCCCACCTTGTCAGCTCAAAATCCTCACATTTTGAGCTGGTTGGGAGCAAAAAGCTGGCACTTTTTTCAGACACGCCAAGGCTAAAACTTTTATCTGTAAATACTTTTAGCTCTAATCAGCAAACCCTAATTAAACTAAATCAAAGTCTATTAAACAAACAAAAAAGGAGGTAATACCATGAAACTCAAAACAAAACTACACACTGATACTGTTAAAGACGCATTGCTTTCCTTGTCAGACATGGAATTTTATAATACTATTCACCATTGGCTTGAACGAATATCTCAAAATTATTGTGAAGCAGAATTGTTAGATGAAATAAAGTTTGCTTTAGGTTATGAATTAGAGTCAGGAGAAACGCTACAATCTTATAGAAATTGGGATGAATTAATATATGCTGAACCTGATTGTGAAGATGTCTATTTGATTGCGCCATCGCCCTTAAAATTACGCAGACACTTAGATAAAATGGACTCACATTCTTTTTATCACAATATAATTTATCTGGCTGCAAAAGCTTATAGAGATGGAGAAATGGGTTATCCACCAAATGCTTTTTGTGATGGATATGAATTTATGGAAAACTTAGTTGCTAATCTCAGAAAAAATCAACTTCCCCAAGAAATAAATTATTCCCCAGAAAGTCTTCCAATTATAAATCAAATTCAGTCAAACGAACGTTTTTTTCAAGTATCAGAATATTGGCGGAGCTATAATGGAGATCAAGTAACTGATTTTGTACTTTTAACTTCTAATTAGAATAAAGAAGAAGAAAGAAGGAAGCCCATAAAATGTATTGATTGTATTTATTGTGAATAACTATTTTACTTAATTAAAACAGTTATTTAATCTATGAAGTACAGTTTTATACCAAATCCGATTCATGAAAAACTACTGAGAAGGGTTTTTTCTCTGAACGAGGCATACAACAATAAGTAATTTAAATGCACAAAAGCTTATGTAACTGGATTTAGTATTCGATCCTGACAAAGCGGGGGAGCCTTGAAATCCTCCCTTTTCAGGTAGATGTAGGGGTACTAAACTAATACTCACAGGACTTACCCATGCTTCGCCTTGAAAACGCCATATGTAGGGGCGAATGGCATTCGCCCTCACCCTCGTGTAGTGCCCGTGGGTAAGTCCTGACTCATTTAAAATGTGTATTAGTAATACCAATTTCCTTAAGTATGGCTATACATCATATGTCAACATTTGATAAACATTAATAGGACTTACGCATGAAAGCTATGGTAGGGTGTGTTAGGGCTAGCGTCACCCACCAAGGCTCTATATATAGTACCTTAGGGTAAGTCCTGATTAAGACAAGTAGTGTAGTCTAAGTTTATGAAATTAGTATAAGTTAAAATTGAGAATTGATAATTCTCAATTTAGAAGAGTTCTTTCTCTAAACAAGGCATACAACAATAAGTCGTTTAAATGCACAAAAGCTTATTAAACTTTGGGAATTGCTATACCTATCTTCTCATTTCATCAAAACTATTTCTGATTTTTCTAGTTACCAGTTTTGCTTTTCAAGGCAGAAAAAATTTACAGCTGATTCCACTTTATGAGGTACAGCTATTGCGAGCAAAATGCCCGCACTGGGAACATTTAATTTTTAATATCTGTAGTTTGTATACTCGGAATTTGCTGTAATAGTAGGGGCAATTTATAAATTCCTTTTATATCATGTCCGGTTGAATAGGTATAAATAAATTAGGGAGAAGTAGGGGCGAACGGCCGTGTTGCTTGCGCATACTTCGTTAACGCTGCGCGACATAAAACACCCTTACAGAAATCAGGAGGGAAGAAGAGGAAGTTTTTTATCACTAATTAGTTTGTCCGGACATGATATTACAGAATTCAAACAGGTTTGGGATCAATTTATTGACTGCTATTATTTTACTTTGAATTAAGTCACAATGAAACGATACTTACAAATACTAAAATTATTTTGGGGAGCAGCGATCGCTGCTCAATTAGAATACCGTTTCAATTTTATTATTGCAGCTATTAGTAGCATAGGAAGTTTAATAGGTAGCTTATTTAGCTTACTTCTATTTTATAGAACAGGCTACAAATTTCAAGGTTGGAATTGGGAAGAAGCTTTAATTATCCTAGCAATTTTCACTATTTTACAGGGTCTTTCAGCAACTTTTTTGATTCCTAATTTGAATCGAATTGTGAAACAGATACAAGAAGGTACTCTAGATTTTGTCCTGCTCAAACCTATTAGTAGTCAATTTTGGCTTTCTACTCGTACAGTTTCTCCTTGGGGAATACCGGATATAATTTTTGGTGGGTTGTTGTTAGAATATGCTCGTGGTAAGCTGGGTTTAGGAGTAAGCAATTATTGGCTCATGATAGTGCCACTGGTCTGTGGAATAATTATTCTTTATAGTCTCTGGTTTATGTTAGGGTCTACTAGTATTTGGTTTGTCAAGATTTATAACGTAACAGAAGTTCTCAGAAGCTTATTACAAGCAGGAAGATATCCAATTGTAGCTTACCCTACTGCTTATCGTTTCTTTTTTACTTTTCTAGTACCAGTGGCCTTTTTGACTACTGTACCAGCTCAAGCTATATTAGGTCAGGCTGGAGATACTTGGATATTGGGTTCTTTTGTTTTAGCAGGTGGATTATTTTTTGCTTCTATTCAATTTTGGCGACTCGCTCTGCGGTATTATACAAGTGCTTCTAGTTAAGGGAGGCCTGATTTGATATAATTTGAGGATTTTTCACATACTACCAAAAATTAACTAGGGTTTGATGAAAAGTCATTAAAGAAGCAGGGGAGTAGTTAGGGCTTGCTAAAAAAGTCTTTTTCAGGAGTAGAGAACCCATACCTCACATCTCTCAGGATGAGAAGTGAGGAACAGGGAATGTACCCATCCCTAACCCTGATGTGTCAATGCTTTTCTATTTTATCGGTAAACCCTAACTAGGTAATTTTAATCCTTTTTTTCTTTCAATTGCTTTGTAATAATCAGGTTTAATTTCTAATACAATGTTGTAAGAAATAACAGCGTCTTGAATATATCCTAATCTTTCCAAAATTAATCCTCGTTGAAACCAAATTTGATAATTACTAGGTCTTAAAGAAACTATTTGGTCATAGATAATGATCGCTTCTTCATATCTCTCTAATTTTTCTAGCATCAAAGCTAATTGTGACCAAGCTTGATAGTTACTCGGCCAAATACTAATAGCTTGATTATAACTAAAAACAGCTTCTTCATAACTTGCCAGTTTTTCTAAGTTTAATCCCCGGTTTAACCAAGCATCAAAATTATCTGGCTGTTTTCCAATTACCAAATCATAAGCTGCTATTGCTTCAGCATATCGCTTTAACTTTACTAAAGCTGCGCCTCTTTGTAAACCTACTTTAGCAAAAGAAACTCCTTGCTGAAAACTCATTTTTATCACTTTGTCATAAGCCGCCAATGCTTGATCATAATTCTGGAGTTTTTCTAATACTTCACCTCGACAATTCCAAGCTTCTAAAAAATCTGGCTCAATACTAATGGCATGACCATAAGCAATAAGAGCTTCATTGTATTTACCCAGTGCCATCCATGTTTTGCCTCTACCCAACCAAGCTTCTGGATAATGAGAATTAATTGTAATTGCCTGATTAAAAGATTCTAATGCCTCGCTATACTTAAATAAATCTAATAAAACATAACCACGACTAATCCAAATTTTCGCTACATTAGAGTTAAAATTAATTGCCTTATCAAAACAAGCAATTCCTCCTTCCTTCCAATGATGTTTTAAAGCTAATCCTTTATAATACCAAGTTTCATAATCATCGGGATTTAATTTAATTGCTTTATTAAAAGAAGAAACTGCATTGTGATATTTATGTAGTTGACTTTGAGCAATACCTAAGTTAAACCAAGCTAAATAATTCTCTGGTTGTAATTCTATTGCATGGTCATAACTGATAACTGCTTCTGCATAACGTTGAGTTTGAAATAAAGCTAATCCTCTGTTAAACCAAATATAATAATTATTAGGTTGCAGTTTCACAGCACAATCATAAGCTGCTAATGCTTCAGGATATTTTTGCAGATTTAACAAAGCTTGGCCTTGAGCATACCAAATCTCTCCTTTCATTGGTTGTATTTTTAGTGCTTCTTTATAACAGTAGATAGCAGGTAAATATTGTTCTAATTCAGTTAAAATAATTGCTTTATTAAACCATAGTTCATAATTATTTGGATTAATTTTGATTCCTTTGTCAAAGCAGGCGATCGCTTCTTCATGCTGCTTTAAGTTAGATAATATAACTCCATAACTATTCCAAGCTTGAGGGGTGTTGGGTTTGAGGGATAAGCAAATTTTATAAGCTTCCACTGCTTGTTCATACTTTTGCAGTTTATATAAGGTATCAGCTAGCTTTAACCAACCTATTGCCCAGTCTGGCTTAATTTTCACTGCGTCTTCATAGTAGGGAATAGCTGACTCGTATCTACCCATTTCATAAAGTCTGTTACCACGGTCATATTCTGGGAATGCTGAAAAGATGCTAAAAATTCCCTTGGATGGGGAAAGAGTTTGGATATTTTTAGTGTCTAATATAGTTAAACGTGTCAATTTTTCGGATAATGGGGAATTAGTTTTGGCCATAACTTTTTTCCTAAAACCTGATAGGGCTTATTTGGCAATAGTATTATATTCTTTCCTGGAGGGGTGATACATAAGGTAAAACCCTTATGGAACAAGCTTAAGAGCAATCTACCTTCATAAAAAATTAGGGGTTGAGGATGGGGTATTAAGATACTGAATGGCCATTAAGTGACCTGAAGAACCTATTTTTTCGTTAATATTCTGAATATCAACCCCACATGCAGATAGTATCTTTCAAGATAACATTGCTTCAAACCATTATTTAAGTAGGAATTATAGGTAACTTGTCATTTCCCTAGTATTCTTTGTAATTATTTAATTTCTAACTTTTCAGTATAAACTTACAGCGCTTTCCGTTGTGATGAGGTACGCCCACACGGGCAAGTAGTAGTAGTAATACCGTTTCATGGAAGTCAAAAGTCAAAAGTTAGCTGAAAAAGTCTTTTTTAGGAGCAGGGGAGTAGGTAGAGTCTGCTGAAAAAGTCTTTTTAAAAAGCAGGGAAGTCGTTAAGGAGGCTGCATCCTACATTCCACTGGTCAAAATGTAGTATTTCAAACTAGCGATTGAAAGCCATGCCTGATAATAACTATGAAGCTTGTAAGTAAAAATACATATTACACAAACTATTGATAATTATTAACAATAATAGAGTCTGTAATCCACTTTCTTCGTTTAAAATGTCTTTGTAGTATATGTGTGTTACAGAGTGGGAGTTGCATGCAACGTCCCTACATAAGAACAAGGAATATATAGAAGAGGTAAAGGAACAAAAACCAGGTAGTTTTTTCGACAAAAAAACTTTTTCCCTTGTAATCTTTTCTTTCCTCCCACCCATAATATTTCTTACCAAGGACTACCAACAATAGTAAACCCTGCCCAATAATAAGGATGAGAGAATTTTTGATCCCCAATATTTGCTAACCCCGAAGGTAACTTCAGCGCAC
>JAKQYF010000300.1 GCA_023356535.1 Trichodesmium sp. MAG_R03
TGGGTCCAAGAAGAACTTCAGAAAAATTTCCCAGACATCACATTTGAAGTTCACACAATGTCTACCCAAGGAGATAAAATCCTAGATGTGGCCTTAGCAAAAATAGGAGATAAAGGACTTTTTACTAAGGAACTAGAATTAGGAATGCTGCAAAACGAAACTGACTTAGCAGTTCATTCCTTAAAAGACTTACCGACAAATTTGCCAGAAGGTCTGGTTTTGGGTTGCGTCACGGAACGTGAAAACCCTGCAGATGCCTTAGTCGTCCATGAAAAGTTCAAAGATAAACAACTTGAGACTTTGCCAGAAGGTACTGTTATTGGTACTTCTTCCCTGAGACGTTTAGCACAGCTCCGCTACCACTTTCCTCACTTGGAATTTAAAGATGTTCGTGGTAATCTGAATACTAGACTAGCAAAATTGGATGCTGGTGACTATGATGCCCTAATTCTAGCTTTTGCTGGTTTGCATAGGTTGGGAATGAGCGATCGCATTCATCAAATTATACCTCCAGAAGTTTCTCTTCATGCGGTTGGACAAGGTGCTTTAGGAATAGAATGTCGTGCTGGAGATAATGATATTCTCAATTTATTGAATAGTCTAGAACATACTGTCACTGCTCAGAGATGTTATGCCGAACGTGCTTTTTTGAGAGAGTTAGAAGGGGGTTGTCAAGTTCCCATTGGTGTTAATACGCAAATAGAAGGAGAACAACTGATTTTAACTGGTTTAGTTGCTAGTTTAGATGGTAAGAAATTGGTGAAGGATATTATAACTGGCACTACTGCTGATGCAGAACAAATAGGTATTGAATTAGCTCAAAAATTAAGAAAACAAGGTGCTCAAGAAATCTTAGATAAAATTTTAGCAGAAATTGACCGTAGTTAATTTTTAAGTTATCTATTAGACCTCTCCAAAAATGCAGATTTTGGAATAGCGAGGCAAGGGTTTGAAAATATTTTCTGGAGATATCTATTCCTAAAGGCTATTAAAAATAAACTTCTATCTGTTAATTATCATTACACAGCACTTCCCGCTGTTATAACACCCCTACCTACTTCTTTTGTAATAAATTGTTACAATAATAATGATGAAGCGTAACTTATATAAATACTATGTACTTAACTTGGTTAGACAGTAATTCCTGGCTAATTGAAATTGGCAGTAAACAAATACTCATAGATCCTTGGCTTGTTGGACCCCTGGTTTTCGGAAATCTACCTTGGTTGTTTAAAGGAGAAAGACTAACTCCCCGTACTATTCCAGAAAATGTAGACCTTATTGTATTATCTCAAGGACTAGAAGACCACGCTCACCCAGAAACTCTTAAGCAGTTGGACAAAAATATTCCTGTTGTTGCTTCTGCGACTGCAGCAAAAGTAGTGCAAGAGTTGGGTTACTCTCAGATCATAACACTTGATCATGGTCATACCTATTCTTTTGACAATAGTATTGAAATTAGAGCAGTTCCTGGTTCACTTGTAGGCCCAACTTTAGTAGAAAACGGTTATATTCTTAAAGACCTAAGTGCTGGGAACACAATATACTATGAACCCCATGGCAACCATTCTGAAAAAATCAAGGAATTTGCACCTATAGATGTTGTCATCTCCCCAGTTATCAATTTGAATTTACCATTAGTAGGGCCAATAATTAAAGGAAATGAAAGTGCATTACAAGTAGCTCAATGGTTACAACCTCAAGTTATGCTACCTACAGCAGCAGGGGGTGATGTAGATTTTCAAGGATTATTAATATTTTTACTCAAAGAAAAGGGAAATATTCAGGAAATACAGTCTCGGTTGGCTAAAAATAATTTGGCAACAAAAATTATCGAACCAAAACCAGGAGAACGTTTTGAATTGGAGTTAAAAGAGCGAGTACTAACTCATTAGTGCTAATGTATTTTAGCCAATATCTTTCAAAAGTTTCTTTATTTTGAAAGTTGTTGGCTATTAAGTACCTAAAAAAATTATTTACCTATTCTAATTCTCTGGAATTTTTGGAAAGCAAAGAATTCAACTTACATAGATATGTATTAATTTTGTGTACTTGCTTATCAATATTTAGTCGTCAGCTAGCCTCCTGGGTCGGAACTAAATTTGTCATGTCCCATAGGAAAAAAGCTATTACTTTTTGTTTACAATAAAAGCTTTTTTTAAACTTCACCTCTAAGGTTGGAGTCTGATGAGCCAGATTCAATCTTACTACAAAAGTGAGGTCTTATTGTTGATAACTGATAGCTGAATAATTAAATTATTTTTATTTTAAACCCCGCATTTTTCAAATTTATGCAAGGTTTTGATTTAATTGAAATCCAAGGATTTGTATAGAAGTAGTTGAGTTTATAAATACTCAAATTGTTATCAATTAATTACTTAAAAAATGAGAAACATTTCTTTTATTTTTAGCTTAATATTATCCCTATATTTGATAATATTTAATTCTCATTGTGCCCTAGCTTCTATTCACACATACCCTGAATCTTCTATACAAATAATGTATAGATCTCAACAAAGTTTGCGAGATATTTCAGGCCGAGCATGGCAAGCAGTATTATACAAAAGAATCACATCTGGTCAATTAAAAACTTTACGTTTACGATTAGTAGGTTTTCCTGGAATGATAAAATTCGTCTCTTCCCAAAAATTGCAAATTACTACTGGCACTGGTAAGGAATGGCATGCAGAAAACGTTTTGTTAAATTCATCTTTTCCTCCTAATGTTGGAGAATATGATTTTCTGCAGGTAATGAAAAATTTAGATTGTGATACTCCGCTACGACTATATTTATCTTTGCCTGATTCTAGTAAAGCTGAAATAGTAGTACCTATTTTTGCTGTCAAAGAATGGCGTCAGCTATTTGAAAAAATTGATTTTTGGTGATAAATATTTAGAGCAACTTCGGTTTAATTAATGATCGTAAAGGTAGCAAATATTAGTTAGTAGGAATAGTAAGTAGGAAGTATAGTGCGACAGAATAAATAAGTAGTTATAATCGCTATGTTTGTCTATAACCATTAAAAACTTTGCTCTTACTGATTTAAGTTAATTTTAGTTTATGAAGGTAAAAATGAAAAAAACAATTACAATTTGCTTATTAATATTGATATTGATAAATATTATAAAATTTCCCACTGCATTAGCAGCAGAAATAACACAAGGAGCAGAACTTTTTCAGATTCATTGTGTAGGTTGTCATGCCAGAGGAGGCAATATTGTTAGATGGTGGAAGAATTTAAAAATAAGAACTTTGAAAAGAAATAAACTAGATTCTGTTGAGGCGATCGCTTACTTAGTTAAGAATGGAAAAAATAATATGTCGGCTTACAACGACCGTTTAGCAGCAACAGAGATAGAAATAGTATCAGCTTATGTATTGCAGCAGGCAGAAAATGGTTGGAATTAATACACATATGCATGAAAAATGTAATATTTCAACATATATAGCAATCCTAAATCATTTATGAAAAATTACGAGTTTTTTGAAAAAGAGCTCCAATCACTGTTTCTTTTGGTTTTTGCCTTCAGCATAAGCACCTTGTAGGCACCCATCTCTTTCACCAGATATTCATATATCTTTATGTATATTTACATTTTCAAATAGACTTATACCAAAAGCCTTCATTATATAACTTAATATCAATAAAGTTTATCAATAACTAATTTTTCATGAGAAAATGAGTTATAGTTCTTTATAATAGTGATAATAGTGAAAATCGATGCTCATAGCTATAAGGCTTTCAGGGAGACCATTTGGGGCCATAGATTAATAAAACTTATCAATTTAATGTTAAGAAGTGCATAATGTGGGTTATATTTAGTCTTAACTTAGGTAGACCTCAGTAAGGATGTTCTACATAACGCCCCTACAATGATTTTTTTGGAGTGTGTTCCATCTTTCTGAAAACCAAATTATCATCTTTTAGGGTTAATATGTATTTTGCTTTAAAAATAGTCATTCAAAAATCAGATTGAGGCATTTATTACTCTTTAATGAAGATTTCCTTAAATCTCTATTGACTATGTGTAAAATTTTAATTATGATAATTGTTATCGTAATTACTCAAAAAGTACAATGCCCACAAATTAAGGGGACCAGCCTACAGAATCTCTCGAGTCCACTATAAATAGCAACTTTCTAGTTACTCAGTAACTCATCTTAATCAGGAAAATTGAAGCATTATGACTGGTTTTCTTGTCGGCGACAAAACAACCTTACCCAATCGTATTATTGAAAATAAACAAAATTTAAGAGTAGCTGTCTTCGCCAATAAATTTAGCAATAATGGATAATTTACTACAATTAGATATTCCTAAAAGAGGGATGCCGGTTACTATCATTACTGGTTTTTTAGGGAGTGGTAAAACAACCCTGATCAATCAAATTCTGCATAATAAGCAGAAGTTAAAAGTGGCAGTCTTAGTTAATGAATTTGGGGATATTAATATAGATACCCAGTTATTAATAGATATTAATGACAATATGCTAGAACTTAGTAATGGCTGCATTTGTTGTACTATCAATGAAGGATTAATAGATGCAGTCTACCAAATTTTAGAAAGCGATAAAAAAGTAGATTATTTAATTATAGAAACTACTGGTGTAGCAGACCCCTTGCCGATTATTTTGACTTTTTTGGGTACAGATTTGAAAGATTTAACTTACTTAGATTCTGTACTGACTTTAGTGGACTGTGAGAATTTTACACCAGACCATTTTGATAGTGAGGCAGCTCTTAAGCAGATTGCTTATGGGGATATTATTTTACTCAATAAAACAGATTTAGTCTCTCAATATAAAGTAGATTATTTAGACTCTTATATTAAAACTATAAATAATGGAGCTAGGATTTTAAGAACTGAGTACAGTAAGATACCATCATACTTAATTTTAGATGTAAATACATCAAAGCTTCGGCCTTATTTTATAGAAGACAATAACAATCAGCATGAACGACAAAAAAATTCTCAAAATCATCTAATAAATGATGGCTTTACATCTATTTCATTCCGAAGTGCAAGACCTTTTTCTGCCCTAAAATTTCAACACAATTTTATAGATGAATTGCCGGAGAATATATTTAGAGCAAAAGGAATTCTTTGGTTCCAAGAAAGTGAATCCAAACATATATTTCAATTGAGTGGTAAACGCTATGATATGCAAATAGAGGAATGGTCAATTACTCCGACAAATCAGCTAGTATTAATTGGGCGAAATTTGGATCCATTAATAATTCAACAAAGCTTAACAAATTGTCTAACTATGTGATAAACTAAGATAGGTATTTTTCAAATAAATACAGATAATAATCCTTATAATTAATCTGTACTTTAGATGGAAGAATATCTACCAAACTGTTTAACCAATTATTAAATTTAAACCCCTTCAATTATGACTTTACCAACAGTTCCAGATTTTGTTTCTACCAATGACTTGAAAACAAAATCTCAGCCTCCGGTTACAGAAGCTGAAATGATGCAAGCTGTAAGAACTTTATTAATAGGATTAGGAGAAAATCCAGATCGGGAAGGGTTATTAGATACTCCTAAACGGGTAGTAAAAGCACTAAAATTTCTCACTTCAGGTTATCATCAATCTCTAGATGAATTGCTGAATGGAGCTGTTTTTAAGGAAGATGTCTCGGAGATGGTTTTAGTTCGAGATATCGATCTTTTTAGCTCTTGCGAGCATCATATTCTGCCTATTATTGGTCGCGCTCATGTAGCATATATTCCCAATGGAAAAGTTATTGGGCTATCAAAAATTGCTCGAATTTGTGAAATGTATGCCCGACGTTTACAGGTACAAGAGCGTCTAACAGCACAAATAGCTGATGCACTTCAAGGATTACTTAGACCTTTGGGTGTTGGTGTAGTTGTTGAAGCAACTCATATGTGTATGGTCATGCGTGGAGTACAAAAA
>JAKQYF010000301.1 GCA_023356535.1 Trichodesmium sp. MAG_R03
AAAAAATCATCTCAAAAGTTTTCATTCTGTGAAGCACCGAAAAAAATAGGTGTTGCCGTTGCAATTTCTCAAAAAAATTGATATATTATGAATAGAAGGGGAAGCTCGCCTATATGCATGATTATTTATTCAACTCAAAAAAAAAGGCAAATAATAAGCGATCGCTCTAATCTGAAAATCAAGTAATTGAAGAAACCCATCAAAAAATCATCTCAAAAGTTTTCATTCTGTGAAGCACCGAAAAAATAGTTGTTGCCGTTGCAATTTCTCAAAAAAAATGATATATTATGAATTAAATTAGGAAGCTCGCCTATATGCATGATTATTTATTCAACTCAAAAAAAAAGACAAGTGGTAAGCGGTCGTTAAATTGAATTGCAAGTAACTGAAGAAACGTATCAGAAAATCATCTCAAACTCCTGGTTGAGTTTACCAAAAGTTTTCATTCTGTGAAGCTCCGGAAAAAATAGCTATTGCCGTTGCAATTTCTTAAAAAAATTGTATATTATGAATTAGATAAGGTTGGCGCTTGAAACAGTCGGATCTAAGTACGTAAGAGGAAAATAACTCAGAGGCTTGAATAATAGTTTAAATTACTAGCCCAAACAACTACATCTATATATTTATTCTAGAATAGTAGCTTGTTTGTCACACCTGAGATGACTTGTATAGTAACGTGCGCTGGTATGTTTGCATAATACAAATTGCTCCTTATGTAATATATGTGAAAGTATTGGTAATAGTACCAGAAATTTCTACTACATTTGAAGACAATAGTAATATGTAAAGATGTGACCCCTCATGGCTATACATAATTATTAACATAGAGATGACTGATCAATAGAATACAATCAACAGAAGTTGTATAATGCAAAAACTACCGATGATATTCTCAGATACTTCCAAGAAACTATTAGCTGTATTTCTAACGTTCGCCATCGCCTTCATGGCCACGTTTTGTATGGGAGCAAACTCAGAAACTTTAGCTGCTCCTGCACCCGATCCTAGTATTTGTCCATGGAATCGAACTCCTAGTCAGTTTGAGCGAGACTTAAGAAATGCCCTTATTGGGGAATTTTCTAACCCTAATGTTCTCACATTTTCTTCAGTACCAGGGCAACCACTTCAATATGAAGGCTGTCCTGAAGAAATGGGAGCATGGTTATTATTACCAATGCCTGATGAATCAGATCGGATGCAAGCGGTTCATACAATTCTACTTCCTAACGGAAAAGTATTGATCGTTAACGGTAGTAGCAACCGTAACCGATTTGAAAAATTAGAAGATCGCAACCCAGAAGATGGAGTAGATCCCTATAAAGGGGAAATCATCTTTGAGAATGCCGTTTATATCATGAAAGATGGGGTAGACACCCGGAACAGCCAAGTCGTGGATAATACCAGCATTTTCGATCCTGAACTAGCAGATCCTATTGCGCTTAAAGAAAAAGGACAAAACTTTGGCGATCGCTCCCCATTTACTCGTATTTCCTCCCCTGTAGGAGAATCAGAAGGAGAACCTAACGATCTCTTTTGTTCGGGACATTTACAACTTCCCAATGGAGATGTGTTGTTTATTGGAGGGAGTCGAGTTTATTACCCTGGTTCGCAATTTCAAGGCTCCAAACAAGCTAACATCTATCATCCCTATCCTCAGTGCTTAGATGAACACGATTGCGATGATGACAATAAGTGGGGTAAGTGGGAAACACCCCATCTACTAGAAGATGGTCACTGGTATCCGACTCT
Organism: Trichodesmium sp. MAG_R03; assembly: GCA_023356535.1. Lineage (GTDB taxonomy): Bacteria > Cyanobacteriota > Cyanobacteriia > Cyanobacteriales > Microcoleaceae > Trichodesmium. Next base: position 1,750 of record JAKQYF010000301.1, read on the forward strand.
CGTTCCCTTAGATGATGGAACTATTGCCGCCTTTTCTGGTTTAGGGGCTGAAGATTTCGATCGAGTTAGTTCCATCGTGGAAATCTACGATCCCAACGCTACTACTGAAGAAAAAAAGTGGCAGCATATTGATATATCCCAACTGCCCAATAGTCCCTTTAAAAAGCGGATGAATTCCCAAACCTTCATAAAGGACTCAATCGATCTTTATCCTCGGATATTCCCGACTAAAGATGGTCGCTTTTTGATAACCGGAGATGGGGGAGGAAAGACTCCGCTGACGGTTCACAAAAGTACCAATAGCTATTTTGTCAAATTCGAGAAAGATGCTGATGGAATTTACTCAATGACCTTTGAACCAGGTCCTCAACGTAAAGCAGTTTCTAAGGTGTATGGAACAGCATCTCTCGATCCAAATTCTGAAAACGGGGATGTCCTACTATACGGGGGAATCATTGGCACCAATGATATCAGTTTTGGTCCTGGTAAATATGCCATTCGTGGTGCAAGTATTCCGGCGAGTGTTGAACGTTGGATTGCACCTGACCCCAATAGCGATAGCGGAGGTAAATTAGGAGAATGGGTGATTGATGAGGACTTTTTAGCCCGCATTGATGAGGACATTCTGCAAAATAGCTCCGATGACTACAAAAATCCCCAGTATGAGTATGTGAAACAATCCTCTAATTTGGGTCGCTTTGGTAAACGAGCAATGGAATTGGCGGTAATTCTGCCGACCAAACAAATTTTAGTGGTTAACGGTGGTAATTACGCTGAACATTTACCGGCTTATCATCCAACATTATTGACTCCTAATAGCGACAAAGATCCCACCAAACCTGAAGAGCATTTAGGATTCGATACGAAGTTGATGAACCCAGATATTCAACCCCGACTTTATCACAATACTGCTATACTCCTCCCTGATGCGAGTGTTTTAGTAATGGGAGGCAATAATTCTCGGGCAGCTCGTTTTGTCGATAGTGGGAAGGTCGAATTGGATACATTCAATGATTTCTTTGTCACACCTAAAGGGTTTATTTCCAATACGGCTGAGATTTATCAACACAGTCTTTATTATCCGCCTTACCTATTTGGTCAGAGCGAGCGTCCAGCGATCAATACGGAACTTACAGAGATTCATTACGGAGAGTCTCAGACTATTTCCGTCAGTAATGCTTCTGGTTTCGGAACAAACGATTCTATGGTGCTAATTAAAGCAGGTTCTGTGACTCATTCTTTCGATAATGGACAGCGATTAGTTGATTTAGACAAAAACTACACTACTGAGAGAGAAATTAGCTTTACAGTTCCCACAGATCGACATTTCTCACCACCTGGTTACTATATGTTGTTTTATGTGAATGCAGAGGGTAAACCATCTAAGGCTAAGATTGTCAAATTGAGTTAGTTTAGTTAACTCAGAACATAACCGAATGATCAAAGACGTTAAACCAATATACTAGAGAGAATCATGATTGATATAAACGAAATTGTCGAGATCGAACCCTTAAACAATGCAGAATATCGTCCCCTTCTACAAGATTTACAGGGGAATATTATCAAAGGACATGGGCGGGAAAACGCTGTTCATTTGTTCCTAAAATTTAAGGATGGTCAACAGGATAAAGTTAAAGAATTCTTAGGGCAATTTACCCGGAGTTATGTCACCTCTGCTTTGGCGCAGGCTTATGAAGCGAAGAAGTTTCGTGAAAAGAAGACAAAGGGCAGTGTTTTTACCAATGTCTTTTTGACTGTGTTTGGTTATGACTATTTAGGGTTAATGGAAGATGATTTGCCCTTTCAAGAAGACTATTTTTTAGGAGGGATGCAAGATATCAACACTCAGACAGCCTTTGTTGATCCTACCATTGACCAATGGGATGCAGGGTTCCAAAAGATGATTCATGGCTTGATCTTAATGGCTGACGATAATGTTGATGAATTGTCTAATAAGGTATATATCGTCAGGGAAGAAGTGGAAAAGATCGCTGAAGTTGTTCAAGAAGAAAAAGGGTTTGTGTTACGTCAACCAGAAGGAAATGGTGAAAAAGGTAAGGTGATCGAGCATTTTGGATTCCGAGATGGGGTTAGTCAACCTTTATTTACCAAGAAAGACATTGAGAAAGAACGTGAATGTGATGATACCAATTTTTCTAATTGGGACCCCCGCGCTCCTTTAAGTCTTGTCTTGTTAAAAGATCCTTTTGGTAAAACCGAAGAGAGTTATGGTAGCTATTTGGTTTATCGGAAGTTGGAACAAGATGTTCCTGGTTGGGACGAAGATGTGAAAAAATTAGCTGAGAAGTTGAACGTGAGCGAACCATTAGCTGGTGCTTATACTATGGGACGTTTTCAGGATGGAACTCCCCTTGCTTTGGAAGGCGAACAATCGAGTAATGATACCAATAACTTCAACTATCAAACAGATCAAACAGGATCTAAATGTCCTTTCCATGCTCATATTCGCAAGACTAACCCTCGTGGTGATACGGGTAATTTGATTGCCACAAAAATTCCCTTAAAAGAAGAAAAAATGCATCGCATTGCTCGTCGGGCAATTAGTTATGGGGAGCGAGAACGCAATAACACTCAGAAAACTGGTTCTGGCCTATTATTCTTGTGTTTCCAAAGCAATATTACAAATCAGTTTGCCTTTATGCAGCGGCGTTGGGCAAATCAACAGGGTTTTGTTGAACCAGGTACAGGAAGCGATCCAGTTATTGGTCAAGTGGGAGCTTTTAAAGAAAGCTACAACTGGCCTACAAGTTGGGGCAGTACGGAAAGGAAACAGGCTGATTTTAGTAAGTGGGTTAAGTTTAAGGGAGGTGAGTTTTTCTTCACCCCTAGTTTGAGTTTTCTGGAATCTTTAAATGAAGATTTTATTGAGAAACAATACCTCAAGGTTAAGCACAGTGGTAAGGTCATCGACTTACACAATCCCAGTTCAGACAAGACTGATGTGATTCAAGCGACAGCAAGTAACAGTAACAGCCAAGTATGGCTATTAGAAGACACAGGAGAGGATTATTTTTTCATTCGCAATAAGGAAAATGGGTTGGTGTTAACAGTTGAATCTAGAGAGGATGGATCACAGGAGGTTTTTGCTATGATTAAACATGGTGGAAATAGTCAACAGTGGAAATTTTTAGATAATGGAGACGGTTACTCTTACATTGTTTCTAAAGCTAACAATAACGTTTTAGATGTAAGTGATAGTAGTCAAGACGATGGCGCTAATATTATCGTCTATCCTCAAAAATCCTATGATCAAGATAACCAACTTTGGCAGCTAGAGGAATATACAGGGTGAAAATAACCCAGAAACTATTATTTGGATAATGGTTTGAAGAATTAAAGCTCTGTATAAATATTGGTTTTTCATTTTTAGGGAGGGGTTGGTATGGGAATTGTACCAACTCCTTCTACCTTAAAGGGATTGTATATTACAGAAGTTTTAATGTAATCAGGACTTACGTATTGCTTCTATATGTGGTGTATTTTTGATAATTATTTCTGATATTTACACTACAATTAGTGTCTTTGCGTAAGTCCTGAGGATTTATTTTACCATTCCCACACTTGTTTGATGCACTACCAATTAAGTCTTGTCCTACACTTTGTTCATAATTCTTAACACACAGATGACTCATGAATAAAATATGATTGAACCGAGTTTCATAACCCAAGAACTACTCATGATATTCTTAGATTCTTCTAAAAAGCTATTAGCTGTATTTCTAACGTTGACTATGGTCTTCATAGCTACGTTTTCTATGGGAGCAAGCTCAGAAATTTTAGCAGCGCCTGAACCCGACCCTATTATTTGTCCAACGAATCGAACTCCTAGTCAGTTTGAGCTAGACTTAAGAAAAGCTCTTCTTGGGGAACCTTCTATGAACTCTAATATTCTCACATTTTCTTCTGCAAAACATAAAGGTAGTCAACAATATGAATTACTTCAATATGAAGGCTGTCCTGAAGAAATGGGAGCATGGTTATTATTACCCATGCCTGATAATGAATCAGATCGAATGCAAGCAGTTCATAGTATCCTGCTTCCTAACGGAAAAGTCTTGATTGTTAACGGTAGTAGTAACCGTAACCGATTTGAAAAATTAGAAGGTCGCCAACCAGAAGATGGAGTCGATTCCTATAAAGGGGAAATCATCTT
>JAKQYF010000302.1 GCA_023356535.1 Trichodesmium sp. MAG_R03
AATACTCGGAAAAAGTTAATTAAATATAATTCCTTATTACTTATTACTATTTTCCTAGTTTTACATATTAATACTATTATTAATGCTATAGATAGGATGAGCGATCGCCGAGTTATCTTGCTTCAAAGTAAAGCTTGTTTATTGATGATAAATGTTATCCAGAAAGATGAATGTTTGGTAATGAAAAGAAGCCCTAAACCTCTGATAAATACTGCTAATATTTTAGATAAATTAGGGTTTTTACAACCAGGATTAGTCAAGAGCAAAAATATTGAAAAGATTGCAGAAAAGCCAAAATCAGAATTAATTTATGGTTATTTTGATACAGTAAATCAAATTGATGATCAGACTTATATTGCTAATGGCTGGGCAATTTTACCAGAAAGAGGTGAAGTTGCTGATGGAGTAATTTTGACTTATGAAAATGCCAAAGGAGAAGCAATAATATTTAAGTTAATTAATCAGAAAATACCCAGGCCTAGTGTTAGAAAATATTTTAATAATTCAACTTATTTATATTCCGGTTGGCAAAAATCTTTTTCAGCTCAGGAAATTCCCCAAGGAAAAGTTAAACTTAAAGCTTGGGCATTTAATACTAACAATGGCAAAGCTTTTTTATTGAACAAAACTCAAATAATTAACTAGGGCTTGATGAAAAAGTCTTGCAGCACTTTTTTTGTTATGAAGTAAATTTATGCGGGGCTGTAGGTGTTGTTTACTTATGGTTCGCTGAAAAAGTTTTTATACTTCTCTCAAAACCAAAAATCAAATCAATTATTATCCATAAATTATCAATTACTTCTCCCTATTAACCATTCCCTACTCCCTACTCTCTTAACTACAACTCACATTCATTCTGCCTAGGTTGACAATTATAAACAAGATTATGTATTATTTGGGCGAGAAGTGAGTAAAGACGATGAAAAATATTGATTATTCTGTAGTAATTCCTATCTTTAATGAAGAAGAAACTATCCCTGAACTATGGCGAAAATTATCAAATATTTTAGACAGACTTGATAGTAGCACTGAAGTAATTTTTATCAATGATGGGAGTGTAGATAATTCTTTGGAACTCCTCAAAGAAATCAACCATAAAAATCAAGAAGTAAAAATTATTAGCTTTTCCAGAAACTTCGGTCATCAGTGTGCTTTATCTGCTGGAATAGATCATGCTAATGGTAAAGCAGTTATCCTTATGGATGGAGATTTACAAGATTCTCCAGAAGCAATTATCAGTTTTTTACAACTTTGGCAACAGGGATATGATGTAGTTTATGCTATTAGAAAAAATCGCAAAGAAAAATGGTTAAAACGATTAGCATTTAAAAGCTTTTATTATATACAAAAAAAGTTGTCAGGAATTGTAACTCCCATGGACGCAGGAATCTTTTCATTAATGGATAGAAAAGTTATCTTGACTTTAAGACAAATGCCAGAACGCAATAAATATTTAAGTGGGTTAAGAGCTTATGCTGGATTTAAACAAATAGGAGTTTATGTAGAAAGAGGACCGCGATATCGGGGTGAGCCTAAAATGTCAATTTCTAAGTTATTTAAACTTGCTTTTGATGGTATATTTTCTTTTTCTACAATTCCTCTGAAAATGGCAACTATTCTAGGTTTAGTATCGGCAATTGTATCTTTTATTATTGGCTTAATTGGTATTTACGTTAAATTTGTTTTAGGGCAAGAATTTCTCTCCTGGACTTATGGTTTAACTACTACATTTTTTATGGGAGGAATTCAATTACTATCTTTAGGAATTATTGGAGAATATATTGGTAGAATTTATGATGAAGTTCGGCAAAGACCTTACTATATTATTCAGGAAAAAATTGGCTTTGAGAAACAATAATGAGAATAGAAAAAAATACTCAATCATAATTTTAAAATTTGCTTCCTTTTATTACCAGCCATAAGGTATACATAGATTTAAAAACTTAACCACTCTCCTTTGGTGCGGGCATCTTGCCCGCGTGAGTGTACCTTATAACAACGGAAAACACTATATTTTTATAATTATCTAAAAAAACACAAATAGACTTAATTATCTAGGGATGTTAAAATATGGTTTAGTTCTCAGCCAGAATATTGAAGTGAGCCCTACTAAAAAACAGAAAGATAAAACTTCATGAGTTAATACCAAGGGTGAAAAAATAATGCAGTTAAAAGAAGCATCTTGATAAGAATAGATTAAGAAGAGCATATCTAATTCATTTAAGATAGTTATCTCTATCATTTCACCTTTTTTTAAGATTTACTTCAGTCTGGTTTGGCCTAGGGGCCTTAGATCTAATGTCCCTAAAATTTGTAACAAAAATTCATCAAGTTTCCATAAACATATTTATAGAAAAATATAAAATAATTTTTTTTAACATAGATTAGATTATATACTCGGCATTTTATAAATAAATGTAACGAAAAATTGGATCTTTTTTATCGAATTGTATCAAACTAAGACCTTAACCTATCTTTGTTTGAAATTTTTTGATAAAAATACTGATATAAATACCAGCAATTATCCTTAAGGACTAATACTTAATGTTTACATCCGTTAAGCCTACCGTTCGCCACATTGTCCCAGAAGACTTAAAAGGTCGATCGCTCTTAAAAGTTGTATATATCGTTTTAGAAGCTCAATATCAAAGTTCTCTCTCACTAGCAGTGCGTTCTATAAACGAAAAAAACCCCAATTTGGCCATAGAAATAAGTGGTTATCTAATTGAAGAACTCCGTGACCCAAAAAACTATGAAAACTTTAAGCGAGAAGTTTCTGAAGCTAACATCTTTATCGCTTCCCTAATTTTCATTGAAGACTTGGCCGAAAAAGTAGTAGAAGCTGTTAGCCCCCACCGGGACCAACTAGACGCAGCTGTGGTTTTCCCTTCCATGCCTCAAGTTATGCGCCTGAATAAAATGGGTACATTCTCAATGGCACAACTAGGCCAGAGCAAAAGCGCCATAGCTCAATTTATGCGAAAGCGGAAGGAAAAATCTGGTTCTTCTTTCCAAGATGGAATGTTGAAGTTGCTGCAAACTCTACCTAAAGTCTTGAAATATATGCCTATTGATAAGGCCCAGGATGCTAGGAACTTTATGCTCAGTTTCCAGTATTGGTTAGGAGGTTCGTCGGAAAACCTGGAAAATTTCCTGCTCATGTTGGCAGACAAATACGTTTTTAAAGATCAGAAAAAAAGTTCTCTACAATATCTCGATCCTGTTGTTTATCCAGATATGGGTATCTGGCATCCCCTCGCGCCCAAAATGTTTGAGGATGTCAAAGAATATCTCAACTGGTACAACCAGCGCCAAGATATTTCCAAAGATTTGAAAGATCCCCTGGCCCCTTGTGTTGGTCTAGTCTTACAGCGGACCCACCTAGTTACCGGAGATGACGCTCACTATGTTGCTATGTTGCAAGAATTAGAAGCAATGGGAGCGCGAGTTTTGCCTGTATTTGCCGGGGGGTTAGATTTTTCCAAACCAGTCGATGCCTATTTTTGGGAAGCGGTAGCTAAAGGAGTTGAACCTACACCATTGGTAGATACAGTCATTTCTTTAACTGGTTTTGCATTGGTGGGGGGACCTGCTAGACAAGACCATCCAAAAGCGATAGAATCCTTGAAACGGTTGAACAGACCATATATGGTAGCGTTGCCTCTGGTTTTCCAAACTACTGAAGAATGGGAAGAAAGTGAACTTGGTCTCCATCCCATACAAGTTGCTTTGCAAATAGCTATTCCTGAACTTGATGGAGCGATAGAACCTATTATTATGTCTGGGCGGGATGGGGCAACTGGAAAAGCGATCGCTCTCCAAGACCGTATCGAAGCTGTAGCTCAACGGGCTCTTAAGTGGGCAAGTCTCAGACGTAAACCCAAGCTGAATAAAAAAATTGCCATTACTATTTTCAGTTTCCCTCCAGATAAAGGGAATATTGGTACTGCTGCATATTTAGATGTATTCGGCTCTATCTATGAAGTTGTGAAAGCACTCAAAGGTAATGGTTATGATCTCCAAGATTTGCCGGACTCCGCAGAAGAGTTGATGAAGCAAGTAATTCATGATGCTACTGCTCAATATCAAAGTCCAGAGCTGAACATTGCTCACCGGATGTCAGTTATAGAATATGAACGTTTGACACCATACTCGGAAAGGTTGCATGAAAATTGGGGACCACCCCCAGGAAACCTGAACAGCGATGGCGAAAACTTGTTAATCTATGGTAAAGCTTTTGGTAACGTTTTTATTGGAGTACAACCAACCTTCGGTTATGAAGGAGACCCCATGAGGTTGTTGTTTTCCCATTCAGCTAGTCCTCATCATGGTTTTGCTGCTTACTATACTTATTTAGAACAAATTTGGAAAGCAGATGCGGTGCTGCATTTCGGTACTCACGGTTCTCTAGAATTTATGCCTGGCAAGCAAATTGGCATGTCAGGACATTGTTATCCGGATAATCTTATAGGTACTATTCCTAATATCTATTATTATGCTGCGAATAATCCTAGTGAGGCAACTATTGCTAAACGTCGGAGTTATGCTGAGACTATTTCTTACTTAACTCCCCCTGCGGAAAATGCTGGTTTATATAAGGGTTTGCAGGAGTTAAATGAGTTAATAGCTTCTTATCAAACTTTGAAGAATAGTGGGCGAGGTATTCCTATTGTTAACACTATTATGGATAAATGCCGGATAGTGAATTTGGACCAGGATGTAACCCTGCCGGAAAAAGATGCTCAGGAGTTGACTGCTGAGGAACGGGATCAAGTTGTTGGGGATGTTTACCGCAGGTTGATGGAAATTGAGTCCCGGTTGTTGCCTTGTGGTTTACATGTTATTGGTAAACCTCCTACTGCCTCCGAGGCGATCGCTACTTTGGTAAATATTGCTAGTTTAGACCGGGAAGAGGAAGAGATAATTGGCTTACCTCGAATTATTGCTAATAGTCTCAACCGGGATATTGAGGAACTTTACCAAAATAATAATAAAGGTATTCTGGCAGATGTGGAGTTAGTTCAGAGTATTACGGAAGCGACTCGTGCTGCTGTTGCTGCGTTGGTGCAACAACAAACTGATGCTGATGGTCGAGTTTCGATGGTGAGCAAACTCAATTTCTTTAACATGAAGAAAAAAGCACCTTGGATAGAAGCTCTGGAAACAGCAGGTTTTCCTGATGTTGATGAGGAAGTTATTAAACCTCTGTTTGAATATTTGGAATTTTGCTTAGAGCAGGTTTGTGCTGATAATGAGTTGGGTTCTCTGTTACGAGCGTTTGAAGGGGAATATATTTTACCAGGACCTGGTGGCGACCCTATTCGGAACCCTGATGTTTTGCCTACTGGTAAGAATATGCACGCTCTTGACCCCCAGTCTATTCCTACTGCTGCTGCAGTGAAGTCGGCAAAAACTGTGGTTGACCGTTTATTAGCACGACAGATGCAAGAGAATGGTGGGCAGTATCCAGAAACTATCGCTGTTGTTTTGTGGGGAACTGATAATATCAAGACTTATGGTGAATCTCTCGCTCAAGTCATGTGGATGGTGGGGGTTAAACCTATTCCTGATGCTTTGGGTCGGGTGAATAAGTTGGAGTTAATTTCCCTGGAAGAGTTGGGTCGGCCGCGGGTTGATGTGGTGATTAACTGTTCTGGTGTATTCCGAGATTTATTTATTAATCAAATGAATCTTTTGGATAAAGCTGTGAAAATGGCAGCAGAAGCACATGAACCGGAAGAGATGAATTTTGTTCGCAAGCATGCTCTTAAGCAAGCTGAAGATTTGGGAGTGAATTTGCGGCAAGCTGCAACTAGGGTCTTTTCTAATGCTTCGGGTTCTTATGCTGC
>JAKQYF010000303.1 GCA_023356535.1 Trichodesmium sp. MAG_R03
GGCCCAAGAAGACGAGGGTTGTGCGATCGCCTCTTTTGGCCTATTCCCAGATATTGGCCCAAGTAGATGAGGGATTAGCGATCGGCTTGACATAATAGCTTTTAGGAGTTATACATTGACAGAAACTCCAAAATGTGTTTATGCCAAATTTAGTATTTTTTCTGACATTTTGCCTATCTTTCATAGGCGATCGCCTATGAAAGAGAACTAACAAACCTAATATTCGTGATTTGGCTAGAATGCACAATCTTCGTTGATACAAATTAATTCAAATTTGTCAATGGGTAAGTCCTAGCTTTGTTGGGTTTCACTGGAGGTAGTCGATGGGGATATCACTATCGACTACCTCTACTCCAAAACCAAATGGGTTTCATGTCCCGTAGCGAAACGTCTCTACTTCTCCTCCTGGGAGATGTTAAGGGTAGGTCTCCTTACTCCTGAAAAAGACTTTTTCAGCAAGCCCTATTTCAAGGGTTCTAGGGTTTGACACTTATACCCAGGTGGATTTTAACCCGTAGGCCATCGACTTCTTGTTTATAGCGAGCAAGGCTTCCACTTCACACCCTGGGCGCTAAATTTTGCCTTGTTCAATTTCTGATTTCACCGCCTACCTTAGCTACCTCCCCACATCTGCATATCCTGAACATTGTGGTGTTATATTAGTGGAAAAACGTTGGCGACATATATACCCACGCGGGCAAGATGCCCGCACTATAACCATTGACCCTGTACATCATTTGCCCGAAATCAGCTGTATAATGTCTATCTACCACAGATGAATTTCAAACTATAAAAGTCAAAACTGAGTATACAAAATTAGAGTAATACGCCGTGTACAACTTTTCCTAACCTAGGAAATTTAGGGGTTATTTTATTTTTCCCTCTAGCCATTTTTTTCTAAGATTAGATTATTTACCCAAAAATATGACTACTAACAAAACTAAAATTATTGTTATAGATGACGACCCCACAGGTTCTCAAACTGTTCATAGTTGTCTACTCCTTACTAAGTGGGATATCGAAACCCTAAAATTAGGATTACTTGATGAATCTCCTATATTTTTTATCCTCTCCAATACTCGCGCTCTGACTCCCGAACAAGCAGCAACTGTGATGCAAGAAGTCACACATAATCTGACAGAGGCGATCGCTCAATCAAATATCCAAGATTTTCTAGTTGTCAGTCGTTCTGACTCTACTCTACGGGGTCACTACCCAATAGAAACGGATGTTATTGCAGCAGAACTTGGTCAGTTTGATGCTCATTTTCTAGTTCCAGCATTTTTTGAAGCTGGGAGAGTCACCCGTAACAGCACCCACTATTTAATAGTTGATGGTGTAGAAACCCCAGTTCACAAAACAGAATTTGCTAAAGATTCTGTATTTGGCTATACCTATAGTTATTTACCTGATTATGTGGAGGAGAAAACTAAAGGTCAGATCAAACCTGAAACTGTAGAAAGATTTACACTTGATGATATTCGTTCTGGTAGTTTAGAACGTTTAATGAAATTGAGTGGTAACCAATGTGGAGTTGTGGATGGAGAAACTCAAGCTGACTTAGATAGTTTTGCCAATGATTTATTGCTAGCAGCTAGTCTTGGTAAAAAGTTTCTGTTGCGGAGTGCTGCCAGTATTTTAACTTCCCTCGCTGCTTTAGGTCCTCAACCTTTAGCTGCGGAGGAGATGAGACAATATGTTAGGAGTAGTAAACCAGGTGTAATTCTTGTTGGTTCTCACGTTAAGAAGTCTACTCAACAGTTGGAAAGGTTATTACAGGAATCTGAAGTAGTGGGTGTAGAGGTAAATGTGTCTCATTTAGTTGCAGCCTCTCCTGAGCAAAGTGCAACTTTACTCAAAAATATTTTGGAAAAAGTAAATGAAGTTCATGCAGGAGGGAGAACACCAGTCATTTATACCAGTCGCGAGGAGTTGACTTTTGAAAATGTGCAGGTGCGTTTAGAGTTTGGTGCGGCAGTGTCAGAATTATTAATGGATATTGTTCGGGGTTTACCAGAGGATATTGGATTTTTAATTAGTAAAGGTGGAATTACTTCTAATGATACTTTGAGTAAAGGTTTGGCTTTGACTACTGCTAGGTTATTAGGTCAGGTTTTAGCAGGTTGTTCGATGGTGCGAACTCCTGCGAACCATCCTAAGTTTCCTGAATTACCTGTGGTGTTGTTTCCAGGGAATGTTGGGGATGTGGATGGGTTGGTGACAGTTTATCAGGGTTTGAGCAGGAGTTGATATTCTCCCGACATCAAGCTTCACTATGATGCAGAATTCCAATTTAGGATTAGGAATTAAAACAAAATAAAGCCGGAGAAAGTTAATTATGCTCAAGGGTTTTCCTAAGTATAAACTACAAATTTCCGGTCTTATTTAAGAGAGCGAAAAATTGGGTTTAAAGCCTCGACTTTTTAGTTGATTTTTTTCAATATATATGTTAAAGTTATTTTTTCATAGAGAAGGTTAGAAGTACGTTCCCATATTAAAAAAATATAAAAAACTTTTTGAGAAATGGATTATAGATATTAAGGAGCTGATAGCTAATTTCTACGTACTGAATTCTGATTATTCTTGAACACACAATTTTTGTAATTGTAGTATGATATATTTCAAAGTTCTTAAATCTTTTATAAATAAGCTTTGATTCAATCCGAGACTTTAGAATTACTAGAGTGGCCTCGCTTGTGTCAACATTTGGCCACTTTTACAGCAACTAAATTAGGTGCAGTTGCCGCTCGTCATTTACCAATTCCGTTAACAAGAACGGAAACAATAGATTTATTAGCTCAAACTCAGGAAGTCTACAAATTAGAAACTCTTCTAGTACAGGGTTTGTCTTTTGATGGGATTGAAGATATTGGTAATTCTCTCGAAAGAGCAGAATTAGGTGGTATACTCTCTGGGTCTGAACTTTTAGCTATTGCTACAACTCTGGCAGGTGTTCGTAAGTTGCGTCGGGCAATTGATAGTTATGAGTCAGAATATGAGTTGTCAGTTTTGCCAGAATTAGTGGCCGATCTGCGAACTTATCCAGAGTTAGAACAAGATATTCACCGTTGTATAGATGACCGGGGGGATGTCACGGATAGAGCAAGTCCTAAACTAGCAGGAATTCGTGAAAAAATGCACCATCTCCGCGATCGCATTGATAGTATTCTGCGAGGGATTTTACAACGGAAAGCTAATGCTATTGGCCAACCAATTATTACTCAACGGAGCGATCGCTTTGTAATTCCTGTTAAAGCTCCTCAAAAAGATGCTGTACCTGGTATTGTCCACGATACATCAACAACGGGTTCAACATTATACATTGAACCTAATGGAGTTGTCAACCTGAATAATCAAATGCGACAACTGCAACGTCAAGCTCAAAGGGAAGAGGAAGTTATTCGGAAAGCTCTAACTGAGCAAGTGGCGGAAGTTAAGGAAGATTTAGATCAGTTATTGGCGATCGCTACTATTATTGACCTAGCTACAGCTCGGGCTCGTTATAGTTTATGGTTGGGAGCTAGTCCACCTCTATTTAGTGACCCAGGCTCTGATCAAACTATGACTATGGGTCAATTGCGGCATCCGTTGTTGGTATGGCAACAGCAGCATCAACAAGGAGACTCGGTAGTACCTATTGATGTAAATGTTAGACCGCCAATGAGAGTGGTAGCCATTACCGGTCCTAATACTGGTGGTAAAACTGTTACTCTGAAAACTCTGGGATTAGCTGCACTGATGGCAAAGGTAGGATTATTTATACCTGCTAATGACCCTGTGAAGTTACCTTGGTTTGACCAAATATTGGCTGATATTGGTGATGAGCAGTCTTTGGAACAAAGTTTGTCTACTTTCTCTGGTCATATTCGGCGAATTATTAGAATTTTAGAAACTATAGATGTGAGTAAGGCTAAAGGTAAAAGTAATAAGTTAAAACTCAAAAGTCAAAAGTCAAAAGTAGATGACAATAATTCAGAAGTTGATGATTTATCTGAGGATGAAAATCTGGAAAATTCTCATTTATCCCCTACTTTAGTTTTGTTGGATGAAATTGGTGCTGGTACTGACCCTACTGAAGGTAGTGCTTTAGCTATTTCTCTATTACAATATTTTGCAGATAATGCACTATTAACAGTGGCAACTACTCACTTTGGAGAACTGAAAGCTCTCAAATATGAAGATGAACGGTTTGAAAATGCTTCAGTCGAATTTGATAGTAATTCTTTGCAACCAACTTATCGTTTACTTTGGGGAATTCCTGGGCGGTCTAATGCTATGACTATTGCTGGTAGATTAGGTTTAAAACAAAATATTATTGATAGAGCGCAAAATTATGTTGGGGAAAGTTCTGAGGATGTGAATCAGGTAATTGCAGGTTTGGAGGAGCAAAGACAAAAGCAGGAAACTAAGGCAAAGGAAGCGTCTGAATTATTACAAGAAACTGAGTATTTGCATCAGGAAGTTGCCCGAAAAGCTTCTGCTCTGAAGGAACGAGAACGGGAATTAAAGTTATCGCAGGAGGTGGCAGTACAGGAAAAAATTTCTGAGGCAAAAGCAGAAATTGCGACGGTAATTCGGAATTTGCAACAGGGTCCCCTGACTGGGAGAAATGCTCAGAAAGCGACTAATGCTATTAATGAAATTTCTGAGAAATATTTGCCAACTCCAACTCTCCCAACGAAGAAACCAAGTTTTATGCCAAAGGAGGGCGATCGCATTAAAATTCCGAAAATTGGGCAAACTGCAGAGGTGTTGACTGCTCCTAATGAAAATGATGAGTTAACTGTTAAGTTTGGGGTGATGAAAATGACGGTTAATTTGAGAGAGGTTGAGTCTCTTGATGGTGAAAAGGTTGAGTCTTTTAAGAAGAGTAAAAATTTAGAGTCTCAAAAGAGTAAGAAGGTAGAAAGTAGGTCTCAGGAAAATCAGTCGGAGGTTAGTTCTAGTGGTTTAGCTGTTCGTACTTCTCAAAATAGTATTGATGTTCGTGGCAGTCGGGTAGCAGATGCTCAAATTGAGGTTGATAGGGCATTATCGAAGGCTATCGAATATGGTTTGTTATGGATTATTCATGGTAAGGGTACTGGTAAGTTGAGGCAAGGTATCCATGAATTTTTGAAGGCACATCCCTTGGTAGAACGTTATGAATTAGCTGCTAGAAATGATGGAGGTAGTGGGGTGACTATTGCTCATTTGAAGTAGGTAATACTAATAGTGTAGACTTCACAAACGATAATGGTCAATTACTGCTTTAATTCTATTAGGAGCAGGAATACCTGATACGGTAATTTCTATATCTCCTGTTCCCGCGCTAGCTATTTTGATAGTGCCAATATTGAACAAACGTTCTATCATGTTCTGTTGAATTTGAATATTGCGAATATGAGTATGCATTACTTCATTAGTATATCTACTCAAGGGTAATTGTGTAACAACCAGCTTTCTCAAATGTCTCAAGCTGAGTTTCTTGGCAAAAATCATCCCTAATGTACCATGCTAGATACTCAGCGTAGACTTCTTGAGTTGGATTACTAAATGCTAAAATGCTAGCTATCGCTCCTGTGGCTAGGGGCAAAACTTTTAAAAGGTTATTCATTAGAAATTATCTCTACTGATACTTTTGATATTTATCAGTTTAGACAGCAAAAAATTGCTTTGACAAATCTAATTAACCTAGTAGTACATCATTTATACCTCAGAGGCTGTTTGAAAAGTCTGATCGAGAGTAAAAAAGCTCACACAGGGTAAAGTATGATTAAGGAAAAATACATATGAGGTGCTCATAAGAATGAGAAAAGTATATACGAGTAATTTGACT
>JAKQYF010000304.1 GCA_023356535.1 Trichodesmium sp. MAG_R03
GGTTATATACAATGGCCGAACGTGGTGCATTTATTGCTTCTACTATTAAGCTTTAGAAGCTGATTCACTTAACTAGCTATTAGCTTTTAGCAGTCTTAGTTGAAATCACTAGTTTCTATAAACCGAAAGGTTTAAGAGAGGTTTAAATACCTTTCTAAATGTTTATTGCCGAGGGTTTGTAACTGCTAACTACGGTTGATGAATGCTTGATCTAAATTTTGACTTATTCAGGACTTAGGCAGGCAGACTACATATAGTGTATATTCTTAGTGAGGTTGGCTTGATTCTATTTCCTGGTTTTTCGTTAATAGTGTCTTTGGGTAAGTCCTGTTATTGAAAGTCAATGACTAATAATATGGAGAATGCTGTTAAGGCGATCGCTCATCTAGTAGAAATGGGAGTTGCCTTCGACGGCAAAGGAAAAATTTTGGCAATGACTCTGGATGCTCCTCACTCTCGGCCCCGAATGCTTCATTCAGCAGATACCACAGGTGGAGTTATTACAGCGCTTTTCAAAACATGTGAGAATGGCTATATTGTATATTGCTGCAACTTCCTTTTTGCCCACTTTTGTAGTTGTTCGTCTGGGTCGTTTTCTGCCCTGTCTTGTAATAGCGGGAGGGTTTGGGGATGGTCTGGGTATTGTTCGACTATTGCTTCTAGTGCTGTTTGTCGAGGGTTGGCTTCATACTCATCTTTACGTTGAAAGGAGTCATTGAGGGCGGTGTGATAAAACAATTCAAAAGTTTCTGGCTGATGTTTCCAACTAGTTGCTATTTGTCGGAGGGCTTCGCGTCGCACGTCGGAGTTTTCATTAGACACTGCCCATTGTTTGAGTAATTCTAAAATTTCCGGCTCGTGTTTCCAACCAGTAGCTATTTGTCGGAGGGCTTCACGTCGCACATCCGAGTCATCATCAGATACTACCCTTTGTTTGAGTAATTCTAAAATTCCCGGCTCGTGTTTCCAACCAGTTGCTATTTGTAGTACTGCTTCAACTCGCACATCTGAACTTGTATCAGACACTGCCCATTGTTTGAGTAATTCTAAAATTTCCGGCTCCTGTTTCCAACCAGTTGCTATTTCTCGGACGGCTTCACGTCGCACATACCCGTCATCATTAGACAGTACCCTTTGTTTGAGTAAATCTAAAATTCCCGGCTCCTGTTTCCAGCCAGCAGCTATTTGTCGCAGTGCTTCACGTCGCACATCTGAGTCATCATCAGAGACTACCCTTTGTTTAAGTAAATCTAAAATTCCGGGCTCGTGTTTCCAACCAGTTGCTATTTGTCGGACGGCTTCAACTCGCACATCCGAGTCATCATCAGAGACTACCCTTTGTTTAAGTAAATCTAAAATTCCGGGCTCGTGTTTCCAACCAGTAGCTATTTGTCGGACGGCTTCAACTCGCACATCCCAACTTTCATCAGAGACTACCCTTTGTTTGAGTAATTCTAAAATTCCGGGCTCGTGTTTCCAAGCAGTTGCTATTTGTCGGACGGCTTCACGTCGCACACCCCAACTTTCGTCAGAGACTACCCATTGTTTGAGTAATTCTAAAATTTCCGGCTCCTGTTTCCAACCAGTTGCTATTTGTCGGAGGGCTTCAACTCGCACATCCCAGCTTTCGTCAGAGACTACCCATTGTTTGAGTAAAGGCTGATGTTTCCAACCAGTCGCTATTTGTCGGACGGCTTCGCATCGGACATCCGAACTATTATCAAAATAACTATCTAATGGTTTATCAAAATAACCAAGGTTATACCCAGTCAAATCTTTTAACCTATTTAATAACCGAGACTCCACATCACCAATACCCTGACGACTCCTAACTTCAAAGAAACATTTGCCCGCCAAAAATAAATTCAGAAACTTTTCCTCTTCCCCATCTTGTTCCATCAAATAACTAATAATATCTCCCACAAACTTAGCATCTATCATCCCAGCAATTAACCGCAACACCTCATGCCATTTTTCATCCCGCCAATGCTGACCAAAAACATCATTTATTAACCCATCTATTCCCAGACTTTGTGTAACCATAAACTGCCAAACAAAACTCCAAGCACAGAAATATTCCAAAAAAGTTCGATGAACAAAAGCATAATATTCAGCCCCAACAAAACACAAAATAAAATTCCGAACCCGCAACTGTTCCATCAACGCCCTAGCCATAGGTATTGGCTCATTAATATCTACACTTTTTAGATGATCCTTAATAATCTTTTCTAAATCATCTCCATGAATCAAATTACCAGCCAAACCTTCTTTATTCTGCTGCATAAAATTAGCAACTCGACGCAAAATTGCCTGCTTATCTTTATAGTCAATATTTATGGGGTCAATCTTAGCATCAACTAACGCCCTTTCCATATCCCATTGCTGTAATAAAACCCGGGAAGCTTGATTATAAAGTTCTGTCCTATCTCTCGGTAATTCTTGATGACGATTCAAAATAGCCATCATAGTTAATAACAAGGGATTTCCCGACAATTGCTTAATAGCTGAAGAATCCTTAATTGCCAGTTTCAATCTTTCCCTTTTCCGCTCTTTTTCCGACTCATTCTGATAAGTCAAATCATGCCAACGTTGAATAAAATCCTCAACTTGTTCCGACTCCAAATCTTGCAACATAAAATGATAAAAATCAGCATCCCGGAGTTGTTGTGGCTTATAACCAATTACCCTAGAAGTAACAATAACCCACACATTTTTATAGTCATTTGTAAATCTATGAATATCACTAATTATTTCCTCTCTTTTAGCCGGTTCAAAAACTTCATCTAATCCATCAAACATTACAATAGCATCACCATTTTGTAATTTTCTATGAAGTTCTTGTTGAGGCAAATGGCAAGTTACATCGCTGCCTTTTTCGAGAAAATCCAGAAAATTCTTGTATTTATTAGTCTTATAATTTCTCACATAATTCCGTAATTCAATTAATAAAGGAATTGGTTTTAAAGACAAATCTTTAAGAGGTAATTCTGCCCATTGCAAAGCGATATATTGTAATAAAGTAGACTTGCCAGAACCAGGGTCTCCCAGAATAACTAAATATTTATAGTTAGTATTTTCTATTAGTTCTAAAACCGAGCGAACCGGCTGTTCCAAATATCTGCGCCGGAGAGTTTCCAATTGTTCTGGAGAAAATTCTGCCTCTAGCTCCCTAGTCTCTTTTAATCTTTGGAGATATTCCTTAGGAATTTCATATACTTGAGGCATAAATTCTTGAGATTCCCGGACATTTTGAGGAATAAACATTCGCCATAATTTCAGTTCATTATAACCATAACCACTTGTATCTAAACTTTCTAACTTCAGATTTCCATATTCTTCTTGAATTGCTTCTTGGTATTTTTTGAAGTCAAAATTTGGTCTAATTTTATTGTTTTGGTTTGCCAGTTTATCCAAATTTTCAGAATCTAATATTCCCCGTAATTCATCAGACTCTCGAATAATCTTTTTCGCCTTTCTCCAATATTGTTTGGCAACTATTTCCCACTCAAAATCATCCGGTAGAGGTGGATTTATTTGGTTCCAGACAATAGCAAGTTTCTCAGTATCTAAACTTTTGACATTATGATTAAATGCACTACCTAAAGTTCTTAAAACATACTTATCTTTAAGAAATTGTTCTAAGGGTTGAATATACTGCTCTAATTGACTTTCATCTAACTCAACTTCTTCTAATTCTTGCTTTACCAATTGCAAAAATTCTTTGATGGCTTCTACATTAGCTTTTTCTAAAGTATTTTCTAAAGTATTTGTATTTATATTGCTACCATTTAGGTAAAAAAGAAGCCACTTAAAAAAATCTTTAACGTAGTCTTCAGGGGCACGTTTAGCTAATTCTCTAATAACTTCCTTTGTAAAAAAATCAACCTCTTGAGTATAACCCCAACTAATTAACTGTTTAATCATAATTATTTAACCTCTTGACATTCCATAGATAAAAAATCTGAGAATTTGTGGCTTAGTTTTTTCAAATTTATCAGTCATTTTTCCATCCAGTAGCTAATTCTTCTCTTGCTCTCTGTTGTACATTCAAATCATTATGAGATTCTGCAAGAGAATTGAGCCAGATCTTAATCTCATCCTCAGTTGAAGGACTATCCTTCCAAGTTTCTGCCACAACTGTTATAGCTTGAGTGCGAATTTTACTATCATAATCAATATTATCAATATTATCAATATTATAA
Source organism: Trichodesmium sp. MAG_R03 (assembly GCA_023356535.1). Taxonomy (GTDB): domain Bacteria; phylum Cyanobacteriota; class Cyanobacteriia; order Cyanobacteriales; family Microcoleaceae; genus Trichodesmium. The sequence goes on from JAKQYF010000304.1 coordinate 4,203, forward strand.
TTTATCAAATCTTTTAACCTATTCAATAACTCAGAAGCTATCTCATCAACATGCTGAGGGTATGCCACTTCAAATAAACATTTAGCCGCCAAAAATAAGTTCATAAATTTTTCCTCTTCCCCATCCTGTTCCATCAAAAAATTAATAATTTTTCCCACAAAATTAGTATCAATCATTCCTGCAATTAACCGCAAAATTTCATGCCACTTTTCATCCCGCCAATAGTTACCAAAAACATCATTTATCAACTCATCTATTTTCAGAGTTTGTGTTACCATAAACTTCCAAACAAAACTCCAAGCACAGAAATATTCCAAAAAAGTTCGATGCACAAAAGCATAATATTCTGCACCAACAAAACATAAAATAAAATTCCGATTCCGTAACTCTTTAACCAGGGCTCTAGCTATAATTATTGCATCCTTAAAACCTAGAAAATCTAGATATTCTTTGATAATTCTTTCTACATCATACTCAGAGATTAAATTACCAGACTTACCTTCTTTATTTTCCTGCATAAAATTAGCTATCCGGCGCAATATTTCCTGCTTGTCTTTAATAGTTATAGAGTCAAGATTAATTCGTTCCATCCCTTCTCTACGAAGCGCCCTTTCCACATCCCACTTTAACAAAAGTTCTGAAGAATTCTGATAGAGGTCGGCTTTATATTTTGGCAGTTCTTGATTACGATTCATAATAGCCATCATAGTTAATAATAGAGGATTTCTAGCGATTTCCTTAATAGCTGAAAAACCCTTAATTGCTTGTACTAAGCGCCCCATTCTCCACTTTTTTGTCTCTTCTTCTTCGCTTTTGTAAGTAAGTTCATGCCAACGTGTAATAAAATTATCAATTTGTTCTTCATCTAAATCTTGCAACATAAAATGATAAAATTCAGCGTCTCGGAGTCTTTGTGGTTTATAACCTATTACCCGCGAAGTAACAATAACTCGCACCTTTTTATAGTCATTAGTAAACCGATGAATATCAGTTATTACCCTTTCTCGTTTGGCAGGGTCGAAAACTTCATCTAACCCATCAAACATGACAATAGCTTCACCTTTTTCTAATTTGTCATGAAGTTCCTGTTGAGGGATATTACAAATAACTCCACTACCTTTTTCTAGAAAATCTAGAAAATTTTCACACTTTTTCTCATTATAGTTATCCATATAAGTTTGCAGTTCAATTAATATAGGAATTGGATGAAGAGGTAAATCTTTGGGTAATAATTTTGTCCACTCAAGAGCTATATATCTTAATAAAGTAGACTTACCAGAACCGGGGTCTCCTAAGATTACTAAATATTGATAGTTGTTGTCTTTTACTAATTCTAAAACGGAGCGAGTCTGCTGTTCAAAATATTGGCGCTCGAGACTTTCCAATTGTTCTTGAGAAAATTCTGCTTCTAGCTGCCCAGTCTCTGTTAATTGCTGTTGATATTCTTTGGGCATAAGATGAATTTGAGGTATAAATTCTTGAGTTTCTCGTACTTTTTGAGGGATAAACATTTTCAATAATTCGATATTATAGGCGAGACCTTTAGTATCTAAACTGTCTAATCTGAGTTTGCCATATCTTTCTCGAATTCCTTCTTGATATTTTCTTAAG
>JAKQYF010000305.1 GCA_023356535.1 Trichodesmium sp. MAG_R03
TGGCGGCTAACGACACAATATCAGATATGTTGACGCGAATTCGCAACTCCTGCATGGCGCAGCATACAACAACAAAAGTTCCAGCAACAAAGATGACTCGCAGTATTGCCAAAGTCTTGAGAGAGGAAGGTTTTATTGGTGAGTTTGAACAGGAAGGGGAAGGTCTTAAGAAATATTTAGTGATTTCTTTAAAATACAAAGGCAAAAATCGCCAACCCATCATTAAATATTTAAAGCGAGTTAGTAAACCAGGACTCCGGGTTTATAAAAACCGCAAAGAATTGCCACGAGTTTTAGGTGGAATAGGAATAGCTATTATTTCTACATCTAGTGGAATTATGACCGATCGAGAAGCTAGAAAAAGAGGCATTGGAGGAGAAGTTCTTTGCTATGTTTGGTAGTATAGCGATATCCGCAAGTCAAAATTCAAAACTTAATAGTCATTATGACTAAAAAATCAGGTACTTAATAACTGGCCAACTGAAATGACTGAGTTTTCGCTGTCCAAATACTCCGCAAATAGGATTTACTAATGTCCACATCCTTACTAAAAAACAAAAATGAGTAAATAGTTATTCATCAAGCAAAAAAATAGCTAATAACCTAAACATAAGAAAAAGTTATGTCACGAATTGGTAAACTTCCAGTCCCAATACCTAAAAAAGTGACCATTACTATTGAAGGTCAAAAAGTAACAGTAAAAGGCCCATTAGGTGAACTTTCTAGGGTATTGCCCCCTGAGATAGCAGTGGAACAACAAGAAGAGATTATTATTGTTAAACCACAAGAACAATCTCGCAGGGCACGTCAGCGATATGGTTTGTGCCGCACCCTGGTTGCCAATATGGTCGAAGGCGTATCTAAAGGATATGAAAAACGACTGGTGATTCAAGGGGTAGGTTATCGTGCCCAAGTTCAGGGCCAGACTTTGGTATTAAACGTGGGTTACAGTAAACCAGTTGAAATGCCTGCTCCTGAAGGTATCCAGGTAGCGGTAGAAAATAATACCAATGTAATTGTTAATGGTATCAATAAAGAACTGGTAGGAAATACTGCAGCTAGAATTCGTGCTGTGCGTCCACCAGAAGTATATAAGGGTAAAGGCATTCGTTATGCTGGAGAAATGATTAAACTTAAAGCGGGTAAGTCAGGTAAAAAATAAATAATGAAATATACTCGTCAAGATTCAATTAGAAAGCGACATCGCCGAGTCCGAAAAAAGGTATTTGGGACCTCAGAGCGTCCTAGGTTATCAGTATTTCGCTCAAATATGCATATTTATGCACAAGTAATTGATGATACTAAACAGCATACCTTGGTTGCAGCTTCTACAGTTGAAGCAGAAGTAAAGTCAACCATTAAATCTGGCGCTAACTCTGATGCTTCTATACAAATAGGCAAATTAATTGCCAGGCGATCGCTAGAAAAAGGAATAGAAAAAGTAGTTTTTGACCGTGGTGGCAACCTTTATCATGGTCGAGTCAAAGCCTTAGCTGAGGCAGCTCGTGAAGCTGGGTTAGACTTTTAAGCCATTATTAAAGTTATACCAAATATCAAAAAATTTGCTATAGCAATCCTGAATTGGTTGTGATAATTGTTATAACATTAAAAACCTTTGAAATTATGATTCCTAACTACTTAGCTCCTAATTACTGAAAAATTGGGTTTAAAGCCTCGCCCATAAGCGCGCGACTTTTTAGTTGATTTTTTTCACAGGCTATGTTATCATGCTTTTTAGTTCACAAGAAATATATTAGTTGCGGGTGGGCATACCGAGACAAAAAACGGACATTGAGGCCAGCAGCCAGACTACTGCCAAAGTAGCAGCAACCCGTGAAATGTCAACCCGCCGAGGGGCTACGGCTCGGTTGTTACCCAGTTCCTTTAGGCCGGGGAGGATGTCAACAGCAAGATATTACAACTCAAATTAGGATTGCTATATATAATTCTTGTGATCAGGAGAAGGGGAGTGGGAAGATAAAAATCAAATATAGCATTACTATTCAGAAATGATATTACACAAAAAAATAATGAAGTTGAAAAAAAGGTAAGAACTATGGCGGAACAGCAGCAGCAACAACAACGTCGGAAAAAAAGTAGCCGTACCAAAGAAAAAGAAATTGAATGGCAAGAAAGAGTTGTCCAAATTCGCAGAGTCACCAAAGTTGTAAAAGGTGGTAAGAACCTCAGTTTCCGTGCTATTGTCGTAATAGGCAATGAGCGGGGTCAAGTAGGGGTAGGAGTGGGTAAAGCAGCAGATGTTATCGGTGCTGTAAGGAAAGGAGTTGCTGATGGTAAAAAACATATCATAGAAGTCCCACTGACTAAATCTAACTCTATTCCTCATCCTGTAAATGGTTTTGGTGGTGGAGCCAAAGTAATGATGCGACCTGCGGCACCAGGTACAGGGGTTATTGCTGGAGGTGCTGTAAGAACAGTTTTGGAATTGGCAGGTGTTCAGAATATACTAGCCAAACAGTTAGGCTCTAATAACCCATTAAACAATGCTAGAGCTGCTATGAACGCTTTGGATGCTTTGAGAACATTGGCAGATGTAGCTAAAGCGAGAGACATACCTGTAGAAAATTTATATGTTTAGTGTCGAAATATATTAGTGGTTTGTTAAATTTTAAATGATGGGTTAAAACTAAATTCAGAAGACTTCCCGTTGTTATGAGGTACACATTCAGCAATTAAGATGCTGACACTACAAGAATTTTACTATTCAAACTCGGTGCCTCATTTGTCCGAAATTTGCTGTAACAGCTAACAAGATTTATAAATATGCGATTAAAAGATGCAATTCCAAAAAAAGGTTCTCAACAGCGCGGCCGTAGAGTAGGCAGGGGAATTTCTGCAGGCCAAGGTGCAAGCTGTGGTAAAGGGATGCGCGGTCAAAAATCTCGCTCTGGTGGTAGCACCAGACCTGGTTTTGAAGGTGGCCAAAATCCCCTCTATCGTCGCTTGCCAAAATTAAAAGGTTTTCCGATGGTAAATCGGAAAAAATACACGATTATAAATGTGAGTAAGTTGGCATCATTGCCAGCTAACACAGAGGTAACTCTTGTCTCCTTAATGGAACTTGGAATTATTACTGCTAACAATGGTCCACTTAAAATCTTGGGAGAAGGAGAGTTAAATGTCTCACTCCAAGTTTATGCTGAAGCTTTTACAACTTCAGCTCGGAGCAAAATAGAAGCAGCAGGCGGTAGTTGTGAACAAGTTAGTGTTGTTCAAGCTGTCTGTGATGAAGACTCAACAGAGAAGTAAGAGAACTCCAATGAAGACTAAAAATAATCAGGACTTACCCAAGGGAATCCAGAAATCTTGTTTTTTCGTCAATGTTTATTGTTGATTTATCCTAGAAAACTGGTTTATTGGCGTAAGTTTTAATAGTAACAAAACAACCAATAGATCTCTAAGCTGAGGATTATGCCCAACTTTGCTAAAATCAAAAATATAAATAAAATCTCAAAATAAATATGGACATTAGTAAAGACAAGGCGCCAACTGCTCAAGAAACATTCTTACAGATGGCCCAAGCAGCAGGATTGCGAGGGCGACTGCTAGTGACAATAGGTTTACTTCTATTGGTGCGCTTAGGTGTTTATCTACCAGTACCAGGAATAAATAGAGCAGCTTTTCAAGCTAGAATTGGAGATCAGGCTTTAACTGGATTCCTGGACCTTTTTTCTGGTGGTGGTTTTTCAGCATTAGGTATTTTTGCATTAGGAATCATACCCTATATTAATGCATCAATTATTATTCAATTGATGACTGCAGCTCTACCAAGTTTAGAAAACTTGCAGAAAAATGAAGGTGAGGCAGGACGTCGCAAGATTTCTCAAATTACTCGCTATGTGGCATTGGGTTGGTCGATTTTACAAAGCTTTGGTTTAGCCATATATCTTAATGGTTCATCTGTAAATATTAATGGAGAACTGGTAAATGTAGCAATTAATCCAGGAGTTCTATTTATTGCCAAAACCATTTTGGCAATTACAGCAGGTTCAATGTTTGTAATGTGGATATCAGAGTTAATCACAGAAAGAGGTATTGGAAATGGGGCATCCTTACTTATTTTTATAAACATTGTTGCTGTACTACCTCAGTCATTAGGTGACACTATTAAATTGTTTGAAGGTGGAGACCGGGCAATTATTGGTAGGGCAATTATTTTGCTGCTGGTGTTCCTGGTGATGATTGTAGGTATTGTCTTTGTACAAGAGGGAAGTCGCAGGATACCTATACTTTCAGCTCGTCGTCAAGTAGGTAGAAAATTATATAGGGAAACAAAAAGCTATCTACCTTTAAGATTGAATCAAGGTGGAGTAATGCCAATTATCTTTGCCTCAGCAGTTTTGATATTACCTGTATCCTTAGCTCAGTTTGCGAATAGTCCTATTATTTCTCAAATTGCTACTGCTATAAGTCCTAGTGGTTCTACCCCCTGGTTATATGCTTTATTTTATTTAGTTTTGATCCTTTTCTTCAGTTACTTCTACGCTTCTCTAATTATGAACCCAGTGGATATGTCCCAAAATCTGAAGAAAATGGGGGCAAGTATTCCAGGTATTCGTCCTGGTAAAACTACCAGTGACTATATAGAGAAAGTTTTGAATAGGTTAACTTTCCTTGGAGCTATTTTCCTAGGTTTAGTAGCAATAGTTCCGACTGCAGTAGAAAGTGCTACCCGTGTACCTACATTTAGAGGATTAGGAGCTACTTCTCTTTTAATTCTAGTAGGTGTAGCAATAGATACAGCTAAACAAATTCAAACTTATGTGATATCCCAAAGATACGAAGGAATGGTGAAGCAATAGTGGTAAAACTGGTATTTTTAGGTCCACCAGGAGCGGGGAAAGGAACACAAGCATCTCTAATAGCAGATTCTTACCAAGTTCCTCATATTTCTACGGGTGATATTTTACGCACTAATGTAGCACAAAAATCTTTTTTGGGTATTCAAGCCAGAGAATATATGGATAAGGGAGATTTAGTCCCCGACAAACTTATCCTTGATATGGTTCAAGAAAGACTAGAAAACTCTGATGCTGAGAATGGTTGGATTCTAGATGGCTTTCCCCGAACTGTAACTCAGGCAGAGGAGTTTTGCAAAAAACTTTTGTCTACAAGTACAAATGAAAATGAGACTGAAGGAGAAAAAGCTAAAAGTGGCAATTCTTTTTACGTCATTAATTTACAAGTACCGGATAATGTTTTAGTAGATCGTTTGTTATCAAGGGGGCGTCAAGATGATAATGAAGAAACTATTAGGTATCGTTTACAAGTTTATTCTCAACAAACACAACCTTTAATTGACTTTTATCAAGCAAGTCAACAGTTAATTACTATAGATGGAAATAATTCTATTGAGACTGTAACTAATGCTCTTGAAAAAACGGTTGATAAATTAACCTAAAGTAACTTGGAATCAGGTTTTCAATGAAAAAAAATCAACTTTTTATGACTTAAACTAGATTCTTGAAGCTACTTATGTTAGCTAAATATTTGTAGAAATATTATTCCTCGTGCTAAATAACCTCTAAAAATTAAAAAGTTTTGATAAGATACGTTAAGGGAATTCCCTTTAATAACAGGCCGTTCCCAAGCTAAATTGGTTACTTGCAGGATTGAGGTTATTAAAAGTTGTCTAAACAAGATCTCATAGAAATGGAGGGAACAGTGACGGAATCCCTACCTAATGCAATGTTCAGGGTAGATTTGGATAATGGGTTTAATGTATTAGCTCATATTTCCGGTAAAATCCGTCGCAATTACATCAAAATTCTACCAGGCGAT
>JAKQYF010000306.1 GCA_023356535.1 Trichodesmium sp. MAG_R03
TTTCACTTTAATTACCGACTCTGGCATATAAATACTAATCGAGCCTTGTGACTGTCGCCACTTAAATCTTTGTTTAGCCCAATCATTCAGAGCATGAATTTCTGGTTCTAGCTTAATCTTCAACTGTAGCATTTCATCCACATCATCATAAGTCAGGCGGTAAGTTGGCTTGATTAAGCTGGCATGAATTGTGTAATCTATAACTGCCCCAGTTTCATCTAAAAGAATACCAAAACTCAAAGCTCTGCAAACTTGCCCCTGAATTAAACTCATCGGCCCTGTTGCCAACTCTGAGGGAAACATAGGAACCATACCAGTAGGTAAATATAAAGTAGTAGTTCTGCGTCTGGCCTCTAGGTCTAACTCATCACCAGGAGTAAGTAAACGAGTAGGGTCAGCTATGTGCACCCATATTCTTTGTTGACCATCTTCTAAAAATTCTATGCTCAGGCCATCGTCTATTTCTTGCGTACTTTCATCATCAATTGTATATACTTTTAAATGAGTTAAATCCAAACGGTTTGTGTCTGGATCTGGTGGGAGGGATTGCAGGCAGCTTTTGGCCACTTCTAGTACCTTGGTAGAAAAATTTGTTGGGATCTGGCTACGTCGCAAATATAGATTTTCATGCTCACTCCATATACCTAGATCCACTAATAGTTTAAATGCTGCTTCTGAAGTTTCTAATAATTCTAAGGTAGCCAAAGTCTCCATGGCCTGACTGCGATGAGAACTTTCTTCTCCATGAGTTGCAAATTTTTCTATAACATATAGGCGATTATGATCGCTTTGTTCCCAGTCTACCTTTTCTCCTGCTAGTCGGTTATGTACCCGCATTAAAAAGTTTTCTAGTTCTTTTTTTCGTTGCTTTTGGACTTCTTGTTGATGTTTAATTTCTGCTACTTGGGTGACGGGACGAGGCTCGTAGCGATCGCCTTTTTGCTTAAAGTAGAGTTTATCATCTGATAATAATATATGAGCTGCGTAACATTGGCTCGGTGTTTGTTCTGAAAATAGCAATAGTGCCATTTCTACTGGATTTACTGTTTCTGCCTCTTCTACTAGCAATTCCCATGCTACTTCTAAACTAGAAGGGTCTAGGTAAGTTTCTACTTCCTGAAGAAATTGGGGAATTTCTGATGATTTATAACTTTCTCCCCCTACTTCATAACTTATTTGCTTTGGAGGTATACTATTAGACTTACCATTGGCTTCTACCACTACCCAGTTTTTTTTACCGTCAGGACGTTCAGTCACGGCTAGTCGCCGCTCTCCATGCAGTCTAAATTCTATTAACTTTCCCTTCTCCACTTTATCTTATCTATATAGTTATAAGTTTTCTTTGGCTTTGTCTGGGTTATATTTTTTTCTATAATCTTGTTGTTTGAGATTCTTTCACTCTGACATTTATCCACAGTTAACTGACTTGCTTTATAACAGTAGCTATCTCAAATTTTTAAGATTTTCAGTTCAAATTAACTTTGAGAAAAATTTTTATAACCAATCTAGTATTACTATAGCAGCTCTCTATTTCAATAGTTGACTCTTCAATCAACTCTACATACTACATTCGTTTTAACCAAGATGCTTGTACTACAAAGATTTGATCATTTTTTCCCAACATTTGAAATTTCATATACCTTTCTACTAAACTTACCAAAGCTTACCCATGCCGGAATTGTATGAGCTTTGGACCTAGCTTCCTGTCTCTCATAAGACCACTGACCCCAGTCTCTCACTTATCTTCTCCACAGGCTTAAAATCCCTTGGAACTCAAGCTACTTATTCACATAGTTTTCTAGGTTGACAGCAGCATTCAAGTCTCTGTCTGCCTAGAAACTGCAGTGACCACATTCGTACAATCTCTTCCTCAATGGCATTTTCTGTCGATGCCCACAGTGAGAACATATCTGAGAACTCGGATCAAATCTATCAACCACTGCCTAAGTCTGATCTGATTTCAAATGACCAACATTTTTCAGCGCAATATGACTCTAGAACAATTTTTTGTCGCTCCAAGTCATCTTCTTGGTCATGACTACTGACCATAGCATAGGCCACGCTTCAAGAATTGTCTTGCTTGTTACCCATTAAATCAGATATGTAAACCTCCGGTAGCCTCCTTCCGTATGGATTTCTTTTAACCGTCCTTTAGCCTGCCATCGTCTGATTGTTTTTGTTGACACTTCTAGCAGTTTTGCTGCTTCAGATATAGTTAATAAATTAGATAATAATCTAGTATATCACAATCAATTTCTAATTGCAATCTAACTTTGTCTAATTATTTTCATACTTTTGATAGCTCCTACCTTCAGGTCTCTTTATTAACATAAGGCAACAATGCCACTAATCTGGCTCTTTTGATACTTTTTGTCAAATCTTTTTGCTGTTTAGATGTTAAACCTGTAATTCTTCTTGGCAGAATCTTTCCTCTTTCGGTAATATATTTTTTGAGCAACTCAACATCTTTGTAATCGATGGGTTCTCCTGGCTTAATTGGTGATACTCTTTTCCGGTAGTAATTTGCCATAGCTAATTATTTTTTAGTTATTATATTTGTTTACGTTTTATAGCATTCAGGATTTAACTCAAGTTAAACCTATTGGTTATAATAAATTTTAATTGTATCAATCTCCTAATACTTTTTTTGTATTTTTATAGCCTTTTACCATAGTTTAAGACTTACTTAATTTTTACTTAATTTCTTTGTGAACCGTATGTCTATTACAGTAAGTACAGAATTTCTTCAACTCTAATCTTGATGTTGTATTTCTACGATTTTTAGTGCTTGTGTACCTAGAAACACCTGCTGAACGTTTATTAGAATTAGTTCTACACTCTGTACACTCTAGTGTAATAATAATTCTTACTCCTTTAGCCATATTTCACTTTCCATTAATGCTAAACACAATTCACAATTATCTCATATAACGCTTGGCTTCGTCAAGTAACCATCTCAACTTAATATCTAGGGAGTAACCACCCATAGTTCCCACTACTATTGTATGAGACATTCTGTCGTGGAAAGCTTGCTGATACCTTTCAATATCTACTAAAGCTACTGTAAAGTCTAAAAATAAAGGCATTATTAATAGTAAAACAGCAGCATTTCCAGATGTACAATTACTCATGCCTAGCATGGCCAATGACCCAGCTTGTGCTAAAATTCCTTCTCGCTTTGATAATTCTTGGATATTAGGGGTTATTTGGTGCCTACTATCTAAAACTTTCATATCTAGAGCAAAATGTCCTAAACTCTGACCTTGGTTTTTGTAGACCATTACCACTCTTATAGCTATCCAAAATATCACAAAAAATAAAATAAATGTAAACCAATTGTTGCTAATTATGGCACTGAACAACCAAACTACTCCGGCATCTATACTGAATGCTACTGCACGACGGGATAGAGGAGCTTTTGGCAGTTGGGTTACAATATTGTAACTCATTATCTTCTAATATTCGACTTTAATTATTTGGTCTGGTTATCAGAACATTTATAACAGTCGCTATTACCATTAGGACAATGTCGCACCTCTCAAGTTTAGTCCTAGCTGTGAATTGAACTTGACACCTTCTGACTTGTAAATTCGCGCCTTCTGACTTTAGCCATAACTGTTTTATTTGCTTTTTTCTATTATAAATTACGGTTTTTAACTTGCTAGTGGCATACAAGTAGTAATTTTTTCATAAAAAGTAAATTAAGCAAGTAATTACTATTCCTTGACACCGGGTTTATCGCCCTAATTTAGGTTCTAATATAATAGAAAAAAAATTAGCTTATAAACCTAGTTTCTGGGTAATTCCTCACTGAATTTAAGCAGAAAAATATAATTACACTCAAATTCTTATAAATAGAAAATTTCTCTGAAATTATTACCTATGAAAGTTAATTTTAATATTGTTAGGCAGAATCAAAATACTCAGCCTAAAATTCAAAGTTACACCCTAGAAATTGAACCAGGCAATACAATTTTAGAATGCCTCAACCGAATTAAGTGGGAGCAAGATGGAAGTTTAGCTTTTCGGAAAAACTGCCGAAATACTATCTGTGGTAGTTGTGCAATGCGAATCAACGGTCGTTCAGCTTTAGCTTGCAAAGAAAATATTAGAAATGAATTAGCTAGACTAGAAAAAATAGCTAGCAATAATTATCATAATTCTGCCACCAATACTACTGTCAAATCTATTCCAGAAATAACTATTTCTCCTATGGGAAATATGCCAGTAATTAAAGATTTGATAGTAGATATGAAAAGCTTTTGGCAAAATCTAGAAGCAGTTGAACCTTATGTAAGTACAGAAGCACGAAAGATTCCAGAACGGGAATTTTTACAGACTCCTAGTGAACGGGATAAACTCAATCAAACAGGTAATTGTATTCTCTGTGGGGCTTGTTATTCTGAATGTAATGCTCGTGAGGTAAATCCAGATTTTGTTGGGCCACATGCTTTAGCTAAAGCTTATAGGATGGTAGCTGATTCCCGGGACGACCAAACAGAGCAAAGATTAGAAAAATATAATCTTGAGACTGCGGGAGTATGGGCTTGTACTCGTTGTTATTATTGTAATTCTGTCTGCCCCATGGAAGTTTCACCTATGGATCAAATAGGTAAGATTAAACAAGAAGTTCTCTCTCGTAAAGACCAACAAGCTAGTCGGTCTATTCGCCATCGTAAAGTATTAATCGATTTGGTTAAGGATGGAGGTTGGATTGATGAAAGAAAATTTGGTATTCAAGTAGTTGGTAATTATTTTCGAGATATTCAGGGATTATATAGTTTGGGGCCTTTGGGATTAAGGATGTTGGCTAAGGGTAAGTTTCCTTTGACTTTTGAACCTTCTGAGGGAACTGAAACTGTGCGATCGCTGATTAAATCAGTGAAAAGCTTGGACAATAAATCTACTGAGAGCAAACAATAACTTTATATGATATGACATATATCTGGCAAATGCGTATTAGTAAGCTAAAATTTAGAATTGAGAAATTAGAGTTTAGAAGGGTTTTTTCTCAAGGGAGGCAGACAATAAATTTGTCGTTTAAATGCACAAAAGTTTAGCAGAAGTCAGAAGTCAGAAGTAGGAGGGAATAGTCATTAACCCCTTCCCAGTAAGGACTATATTTGAGAATAGCAAGAATGTCCGCGCCAGTAATTGGGATTGCTATAATATAAGAGCATTAACATTTTTTTGCAGGATCAGCAATAACTTTAGTATTTGGATTTATCACTTGTAGGACTTACGGATGAACGCTATTGGTAGTGGACTGACACAACTAAAAATGTAGGTTGGGTAGAACGAAGTGAAACCCAACAAAGGTTTATTATACTTAGGTTTCATCCCTCAACCAAACCTATCCTTATTGCACCATTTTAGCTGTGTCAGTCCAGTCGGGTGTGTTTTGCTGACGCCAAGCGGAGCGAACGCTTCGCGACTTGAATTGCGCACTTAGTAACGCACCAAGGCTCTATATATAGTGCCCTTGCGTAAGTCCTGATTTGGTTTATCCATGGAATGATTATGTTTTCTGACCTATCAGAGAAAATAGTCGCCCAAGGTTGGGGTGCTTTAATTGCAGTAATGGCTGTCTTTTTATCTTTTGTTATACCTTCAATTGTTACTCTTTTTGGATTTGCTGTAATGTCATTATTAGTATGGTGGCTATCTAGGGTTTTTTCCCAATATGAGGAATTTCAACCTACTGCTTTAATTGTCTATCAATTAGTAGCGCCAGTGGGAATGATAGCTG
>JAKQYF010000307.1 GCA_023356535.1 Trichodesmium sp. MAG_R03
TACCAGTGCCGTGGATATCAGGAAAGAATAGATTATTTCAGGTAGTGCCGTTTATTGATGGGGGAGTAGGTTGGAATAGTGGTGGTGAAAAAGTAGATGGAACTAATGCTTTAGCAGCAGTGGGAGTAGGTTTGCAGGTAAATTTATGGGAGAAGATAAATATGCGTTTAGATTATGGAATTCCTTTAGTGGATGTGAATTCGCCAGATAAAACTGCTCAGGAAGAAGGGTTTTATTTTTCAGTTTCTGCTACTCCTTTTGCTTTTTGAGGGAGTGGATGGTATTGTATAATCAGATTCTATATAGGATGTATATATTTCTTTAAGGTTTTAAGATGAAGATCATAAAATTGCTCGCTATTACCCTATTAAGTTTTTATTTCACTATGGGAATTAATATTTTACCTCCCACTTTAGCTCAATCTTCTACTACCGCAAATCTAGTTCAACAAGGAACTCAATTATTACAAGAAGGAAAGGCAGAAGCAGCATTAGAAATTTGGCAAGAAGCAGAAGAACTTTATCGCCAAAATCAGAATCAAACTGGTATGATCGGCACTAAAATTAATCAAGCTCAAGCTTTAACTAGTTTAGGTTTTTATCAACGTTCCTGTAATACTGTCTTACAAGCATTTGGCAATGATTTAGAATGCGATCGCTTAACCAAAAGTGACTTAGACAATATTCTGCCAAAGTTTCAAACATCAAATACTAGCCTTGATTTTCAGGGATTACAAATGTTAGCAAATGGACTGATGGCCAGCGGGAAATTGGAGTTATCTCAACAGGTATTAGAAGCAAGTAGGACCGGGGCATATTCTACTAACAATACTAAAGCTCAATTTTTGATGAATTTAGGTAACAATAGGCTTTATCAAGCCCAAAAGATTGTTAATATTAATCGTAATACTAGCAGAGAAACAAACAAAAGAAAACTTAGATCCCTAGTTCATCTAAGTTTATCTAATTATCGAGAAGCTGCAGAAACTGCCAGTATTGATAATCACAAATTATTTCAAATTCAAGGAACTATTAATAATCTGAGTTTGCTACTCAAATTTCCCCAGTTGAAGCCATTACGTCATGGTAATTCACTGCAAGATTATGTAGATTTTCAGATTGAAAATTTACCGAAAATTATGCAAAATTTAAATCAAATTAATCCCACTTCTGACTCAATTCAAACAATAATTCAATTAGGAGAACTTTTAATCAATCTTGAGGATATAGAGCCTCAATCAACCTTAGCTCAACTTAAACACAAGATTACTGAATTAACTCCAGCAAACGAATTATTAAATCAGGCTATTCAACAAGCAAAATATATTAATAATTACCGTTTAGAAGCTGATGGAATTGGCACCCAGGCAAAATTAAATCTCAAAAAAGGAAACCTAGAAAAAGCAGTTAAATTGACAAATCAAGCATTATTTATTGCTCAAAAAGTATCTGCTTCTGATATTGCTTATCAACTCCAAGAACAATTAGGAGATATTTTAATTAAGCAAAAAAATGATTCAAAAGCACTCTTGGCTTACAAATCTGCTTTTAATAGCCTCCAAGTTTTAAGACGGGATTTAGTAGAATTAAATCGAGATATTCAGTTTAACTTTCGTGATAGTATCGAACCTTTGTATAGAAAATTTCTCGACTTATTACTTCAACCTGAAATCGGCTCAAATCAACCCAATGTAGCAAATCTTAAAGCTGCTGTTGCAATAATTGAATCTCTACAATTGGCAGAATTGGAGAACTTTTTCCAAGATGATTGTGTGAATGCTCAGGATATTAATATTGAAGAAATTGATGAGAATGCAGCTGTTATTTATCCAACCTTATTCAAGGATCGATTAAGTGTTATTCTCAAATTGCCTGGTACTGATAATTTTCGTTATGCTACCGTGAGCGAGAGTAATTTTCAAGCCAAATTTAATAAAGAATTAGATCAAATTCTCAAGTCTTATCTTAATAATAAAACGCCAAACCTCAATCAAGGAAACTCCCAGTTAAATAAACTTTATCAGTGGTTAATCAAACCTTTTGAAGCAGATTTAGAAACAGATTTAGAACACGATGCAAGTAAAATTAAAACTCTAGTTTTTGTTTTGGAAGGAGCACTTAGAAATCTTCCTATGTCCGTTTTATATGATAGTGAACGGGAACGATATCTAGTGGAACGATATGCGATCGCTGTGGCTCCCGGTTTGGAATTGCTTGCTCCCAAACCCTTATTCAAAGAGCAGGTAGGAGTATTAGCGGCTGGAACAGATAAAAAAGCACCAAGTTATGAACAGGAAAAGTTAGATGGTTTACCTTATGTTGAACGGGAACTAAAGGCAATAAAAGAAATAACAACACAGTCTGAGCAATTAGTAGATGAAAATTTCACAGAAATTAATATTCAAGACAAAATTAATTCTGAGCCCTTTAACATTGTCCATATTGCTACTCACGGACAGTTTAGTTCTAATCCTGATGAGACTTTCATTTTAGCATGGGATCAACCTATTAATGTTAGAAATTTCGATCTACTTCTCCAGACGGAGAATTTGCAGCGATCGGATCGAGCTATAGAATTATTAATTTTAAGTGCTTGCGAGACAGCTAAGGGTGATCAACGAGCAGCATTGGGTTTAGCTGGAGTTGCAGTTCGGGCAGGTGCTCGTAGTGTTTTAGGGAGTTTATGGATCGTAAATGATGCCTCTACAGCAGAATTAATGAAACAATTTTATCAACAATTATTACAGTCTAATAGTTCACAACTGAAAAAAGCGGAAGCACTACGTCAAGTTCAAATTAAATTTATCAAAGGAGATATTGAAACAAATTCAGAGGAATACAAGAAACCTTATTATTGGTCACCATTTATTATTGTTGGTAATTGGTTATAGTAACAGGACTTACGCAAAGGCTCTATATATAGAGCCTTGGTGCGTTACGAAGTGCGCAATTCAAGTCGCGAAGCGTTCGCTCCGCTTTGGGTCAGCAAAACACACCCTACCAATAGCGTTCATGGGTATGTCCTAATTATGAAGTAGAGAATGTGGGATATAAGATTTTGGTGGTAGTTAGGAGCCAGGAGTGAGCAGTCAGGAGTCATAATTTCAAAGGTTTTCAGTATTTAGAGAATGGAGGCAAAAGAAGGGAGCCAGGAAAGTCAGTGAGTTATAGACAGGAGAAGGATCAGAATGTTGAGTATAAATACTCTAGACAGTAGAGGTCTCAGGATGTTATACATATAAGATGTGATGAGCAGTTTTTCTAGCATACTAGCAGCTAATAGTGAATTTGGGCTTTGTCAAATAAGAACTAATATTACTCGCAGCAAAAAGTTGGCACCGATAAACTTCATAATTGATGTTATACAACTAAACGATATTTATATTTCAGTAGTTTCAGCAATTAAGTTGAGAATGATATATCAAGGGTTTCGGATATAGGGTACGTAACATCAGTCCATAATTAAAGAAAAATAGGGAATATATGACACAAGATTTAAGACCAATACCTTACAACGGATATCAAAGAACAGCAAGAAACACGGATACCACTGGATGGTATTTCAAAGAGGAGCATACTATTGCCATTAGCGGCAATGAGACGGTTTACATTCCTTTTCGAGAGGAGCATGCTATTGCCATTAGGAACAATACATCAACAAAAACAAAAACACAAGACCAAAAAGGCCAAACAGAGCACAGGGAAGAGCTGACAACAAAAATACCGACAAAAGATCTCAGACCAATAACTTACAACCAATATCAAAGAAGGGCAAGAAACTTGAATACCATAGAGGAGCATGCTATTGCTATTAGGGACAATACATCAACAAAAACAAAAACACAAGACCAAAAAGACCAAACAGAGCACAGGGAAGAGCTGACAACAAAAATACCGATAAAAGATGTCAGCCCCATAACTTACAACCAATATCAAAGAAGGGCAAGAAACTTGAATACCATAGAGGAGCATGCTATTGCCATTAGGAACAATACATCAACAAAAACAAAAACACAAGACCAAAAAGGCCAAACAAAGCACAGGGAAGAGCTGACAACAAAAATACCGATAAAAGATGTCAGCCCCATAACTTACAACCAATATCAAAGAAGGGCAAGAAACTTGAATACCATAGAGGAGCATGCTATTCCTATTAAGGACAATACACCAACAAAAACAAAAACACAAGACCAAAAAGACAAAACAAAGCACAGGGAAGAGCTGACAACAAAAATACCGATAAAAGATGTCAGCCCCATAACTTACAACCAATATCAAAGAAGGGCAAGAAACTTGAATACCATAGAGGAGCATGCTATTCCTATTAGGGACAATACATCAAGAAAAATACCGAGAAAAGACCAAAGAAAGGAAGAACTAACTAACGAGAGTGGGTTAGCCTTTCAAAGTTACAGAAGTAAGAAAAAGGTAAATAAAGGAAATAGAAACGATCAGAGTAAATAGAAACGATCAAAGACCAACAGGACTTACGCCAAGGTACTATATATATTACCTTGGCGTAAGTCCTGATATATTACAGCGAGGAGGCGAGCTCAAATTTTTTATGAAAAACTTTAAACTAGCTTTAAAAAAACGATAAGAGCTTACTAGATAGGTTGGTTCTGCCTAAGTCCTGATAAAATAGATTAGTATGTTTATGAGGAGTTATGCATAAACCCTATTCGTAGGGTGTGTTTTGCTGACGCAAAGCGGAGCGAATGCTTCGCGACTTGAATTGCGCACTTCGTAAGGCACCAAGGCTCTATATATATTACCTTTGCGTAATATCATGTCCGGTAGCATCGTTGGCGTATAAAATTAAGTCACAATTGAAAGAAACCCTTCTGCCTTATGCCTTATACCCTCTACTAACATCCACCAAAGTATAACTATTCAGGCGGATATGATATAAGTCCTGTTTATATAAAAAAATTAGATAAAATATTATGACTGTAGATGCCGATACCTTTTTTCAGGCAATAGACCCTAGGGTTCCTCTGTTTATAGATAATGAGGAAATTGATCAAAAATACTATATTAACTTTTCTCCGGTGCGTGGGCAACAGGTGATTAAGGATTTGAAGTCTACTATTACTCGTTGGTCTCAAGGTAAACCTACCTGTCAATTATTTACTGGACATATTGGTTGTGGTAAGTCTACAGAACTCTGGCGACTGAAGCAACAGTTGGAAACAGCGGGTTATCATGTTGTTTATTTTGAGTCTGAAAAAAACCTGGAAATGGTAGATGTGGATGTTAGTGATATTCTTTTGACTATTGCCCAAAAGGTGAGTGAAAGTTTGGAGCAGTTAGAAAGACTAAATTTGGAGGAGCCAAAAAGACTAAAAGGTCTACTTCAGAATGTTGCTAAATTATTACAGACGGAAATTGAATTTTCGGCAGAAGCTAATGTTCCTGGTGTTGGTAAGGTGTCAGCTAGCAGTGATGCTTCATTTTCGGCAGATTTAGGAATAGGTCAATTGAAGGCTGATGAGGAAGGGTTAGAGTTTGTGGCTTCAGGTATTGGTAAAATTTCTGCCCAGGCAAAGAGTAGTGCGGAACTCCGCCACAAACTGAGAGACTATCTGGAACCTCGCATTCGAGGTATCACTGATATCATTAACAAAGAGTTGCTTGAACCTGCTGATCAGAAGTTGAAAGAGTATGGTAAAAAGGGGTTGGTTGTGATCGCTGATAGTCTTGATAAGGTTGATAGTTCCCCAAAACCTTGGGGTAGAAATCAG
>JAKQYF010000308.1 GCA_023356535.1 Trichodesmium sp. MAG_R03
TTTAGCAATATCCAAATAAAAGTTAGATAAGTCAACCACACAGAAATTTTGAATTGTTTGGAAAAAGCGGAAATACTGAAATTTATCAAAACCATCTTTAACTTCAGCAAACACCTCTGTCATCCGATGTAACATATAACGGTCTAGTTTTGGCATATCCTCATAAGCAACAGTATCTTTTGCCGGATCGAAATCATGGATATTTCCCAACAAAAACCGTGCGGTATTTCTAATTTTGCGATAAATATCTGCTATTTGCTTAAGAATATTCTTACCCAAAGGTACATCAGAAGAGTAGTCTACAGAAGAAACCCACAAACGCAAAATATCTGCGCCATAAGCAGGTTCTTGTTTTTGATTTTTACCACCTTCAATAACTATTACTGGGTCTACCACATTTCCCAGAGACTTACTCATCTTCCGACCATTCTCGTCAAGTACAAAACCGTGAGTCAAAACAGTTTTATATGGTGCAACACCATTAGTAGCAATACTAGTCAGCAAACTGGACTGAAACCAACCGCGATGTTGGTCAGAACCTTCCAAATATATATCAACTGGATATCTTAACCCTTCCCTTTGTTGAGCAACTGCCGCCCAAGATGAACCAGAGTCAAACCAGACATCCATAGTATCCGTGCCTTTGCGGTACTTGTCAGCATCTTGGCGATAGCTTTCTGGCAAAAGTTCCTCCACCGACATTTCCCACCAAGCATCAGAGCCTTTTTCAGCAATAATTTTTTGCACATGAGCAACAGTTTCCTCAGTTAGCAAAGGTTCCCCAGTCTTTTCGTCATAAAATACAGGAATAGGTACACCCCAACTTCTTTGTCGAGAAATACACCAGTCCGAGCGATCATTTACCATTGGAGTAATACGGTTTTCTCCTTGAGCAGGTATCCAGTTAACTTCAGCGATCGCCTTGAGTGCTTCATTGCGGAAACCTTCAACAGAAGCAAACCATTGTTCAGTTGCTCGGAAAATAGTAGGTTTTTTAGTGCGCCAGTCGTAGGGATATTTATGTTCGTAGGGTTCCTCTTTCAATAGAGAATTAACATTGTGTAGTGCTTCAATAACAACAATATTGCCTTCTGCCAAAACACTTAACCCCGCAAATTCTCCGGCTTCAGCAGTAAATTTCCCATTGCCATCCACAGGGGACAAAATTGGTAAACTGTAGCGTTGACCTACGACATAGTCTTCCTGACCGTGACCGGGAGCAGTATGAACTAAACCAGTACCTGACTCAGTAGTAACATAGTCTCCACCAATAACAATTTTACTTTCTCGGTCAAATAGTGGGTGTTGGTAAGTGCAGTTTTCTAAGTCTTCACCTTTCATAGTTGCTACAGGTGTTAAAGTTGTGCCCAGAGTTGTTGATAAGCGTTCAACTGCTTCTGCTGCAATTATAAATAATTTTTCTTTTCCCATTGCATAGTCAGCATCAGGTTTGACAACAGCATAATTAAGGTCTGGGTTAACACTGACTGCCAAATTCCCAGGAATAGTCCAAGGTGTTGTTGTCCAGATGGCGACCCATAGTTTTTCAAGGTAAGGTTCAAGGGACTTTTCAACTGGTTTTGCCAAGTTAGTAATTTTAAAAGCAGCATAGATACTTCGAGATGTGTGACCTTCCGGATATTCTAGCTCAGCTTCTGCAAGAGCAGTTTGAGAACTCGGGCTCCAATGTACAGGTTTAAGGCCACGATAAATGTAGCCTTGCAAAACCATTTTGCCAAATACCCCAATTTGAGCAGCTTCATATTCTGGAGAGAGGGTCATATAGGGTTCTTCCCAGTCTCCCCAAACTCCGTAACGTTTGAATGACTCACGCTGTTTGTCTATAGTTTCCAGAGCAAAATCTCTAGCTTTGTGACGTAATTCTATGGGTGTGAGTTTTGCCCTGTTTGCTAATTTAAGATTTTGAATAACTTTTAGTTCGATGGGTAAACCGTGGCAGTCCCAACCAGGAACATAACGAACTTTTCGCCCTTGGAGGATTTGGTAGCGGTTGATAATGTCTTTAAGGATTTTATTCAAGGCATGGCCAATATGTAGGTTACCATTAGCATAAGGTGGGCCATCATGTAGAGTGAATATTTCCCCTGGGTTTGTCTGAGAGAGACGTTCATAGATTTGTTCTTGTGTCCAAAACTTTTGTAGTTCTGGTTCTCTGGTGACTGAGTTAGCCCTCATATTAAAGTTTGTTCGGGGCAGGTTTATGGTGTCTTTATAGGATTTTGCTTCAACCATTAGATTTGAGATTTTTCTGTTAGTATATTCATAATTTTAGACTTATTTCTTTGTATCATCCCCTGTGCAAGTTATTAATTGTGTTTTATACAGGACTTACGCCAAGACTCACGCCAAAACACTATATATGAGAATTAAACCTTTTTGTTTAGCACTATTAGTAGGAGGAAAACTTGCGTTAGTAGAAATTTAGAATTATTTAAAGTGTACCTCCTATTTATGATCTTTGATAATGGCATTACGTTTATAATGGTCCATTTTCTGCAACTATCATCTACCTTTTCGATTTCTAAGCTTAAACCCTTTGGTGTCAAACTAACAAATGTAGATCTCAACTCCCCGGAGCAAAGAGAAACCATGAGAAACCTTCTTTTTGAAAATGGGGTGCCGATAATTTCTGCTAACGGAGCTAAGGCAGGCAATAGACTAATCTATGACGATGAAAGTTTTGTTCAGCTAAGAGAATTATTTAGGAAATCTTGAGAACTATCACCCAGTGAATAAGACTAAAGATGTGGGTGGTAAAATCCAGATTTTGGAAACCATGGGCGACATGGGCATTCCCGTTGATTTCTTTAGCAAAACTTAACCCAGAAATCGGGATTATTAATTTTCGTAAAAAGCATTGAAACATAAAGGCTCAAGATTTTTAAACTCAAAAAAAGTGTCTATATTTTTGGTCCTGAGAGCTCAAAAAGTGAGTATTTTGGGCGCTCCCATAGCAGAAAAATCAAGAGACAAATATATCCGACTACCTGCTCTAGCAATTCTCCGTTCCTCTGTAGGGATGTTTCACTCCGCGACATGTTTGCGCAGCATTCCGTCAGGAAAACGCATTTTTGTTATGCAACGTCCCTACTTCTTCTCCTGGGAGATATTAGGGATAGGCTCTCTACTTTTGAAAAAGACTTTTTCAGCAAGCCCTAATTATGGATATGGAGTTCCATTGAGAATCATCGTGGGGTTTTGATCACAAAGACCAAACTTAGCTTGCCAACGAGAAGGAAAATCAGGGTCAATAAATTGAATCTCAAATCTACCCCAATAATAACTAGGTTGACCATTTATGCCTTCTCTATAAGTATCGCAACGACGAGAAGAGGATTTTTGTACCCAATAACCATTATAAGACCCTCGATTCTTAAATTTACCACCCAAGCCATCTATAAAAATATGTCCAATTTCATCACCATAGCTCCAAACTGCCGTCGTTTTTTTGTCTTCAAGATAAATTACTTTATATTCTTCAGTTGTCCACATCTCATCCCCATAAGCATTTTTAGGGAAAAGCAAAACATTTAAGAAGACAAACAAAAGTAAAAAATAATTATGTTTCATGTTTCTTTCTTCAGAAATTTACATCATCTATCTATGCTATCATACAATCATTCAAGCCTATTTTGTTACAAACACAACACATTCAGGACTTACCCATGGGCATTACACGAGGGTGAGGGCGAATGCCATTCGCCCCTACATATTGCGTTTCAAGGTGAATTTGCTTAAGTCCTGATTAATATATAGGTGACGGCAAGAGTAAAAATATTCCTTACCTTGGCCTTTTTCCACAGTGAAGCAAATATTAGCTGACTATTCTTTTGAGGAAAGTTTGAATGTAGGGATAGCCTAGCTCAAAAAAGCCTATTGATCACTAAATCAGAACTAACGCTAAGGCACTAACTGCAGTTGAAACACAGGAATAAATAGGAAAAAGAAACTATATATAGCGGTACAACGTAAGTCCTGTAAATAACTCACCACAGAAAAATTAATTATCAAAAGTTAATATAAATTTTTCTATTATTTAGGATAGGATAGCGCTATATATTTGTCAGTATTATGATTCAAGATTGATGAGATAATAAAACCACCAAAAAAATTAGTCTACTTTCCTATTATAAATTATGTCACAAACTCCCTTTTCTCCAGAAGAAATAGCATCTGAAGGCATCAAACCAGAAGAATATCAAGAAATTCTGAACCGCTTAGGTCGCTACCCCAATAAAGCAGAACTAGGAATGTTTGGAGTCATGTGGTCAGAACACTGCTGTTACAAAAACTCTCGCCCTCTCCTCAAACAATTTCCCACCACAGGTAAACGTATCCTTGTTGGACCGGGAGAAAATGCTGGAGTCGTCGACCTAAACAACGGACTCCAACTCGCTTTCAAAATCGAATCCCACAACCACCCATCTGCCGTCGAACCATTCCAAGGTGCTGCTACCGGAGTCGGCGGTATCCTCCGAGACATCTTCACAATGGGTGCCCGACCCATTGCCGTACTCAACTCTCTACGCTTCGGTTCCCTAAAAGATGCCAAAACCAAACGCATTTTTACCGGAGTTATTTCGGGCATTTCTCATTACGGTAACTGTTTCGGAGTACCTACCGTAGGTGGAGAAATTTACTTTGACCACGCCTACACAGGGAACCCCCTAGTCAACGTGATGGCATTAGGACTAATGGAAACCCCCGAAATTGTTAAGTCTGGTGCATCCGGTATTGGTAACCCAGTCTTATATGTCGGTTCCACCACAGGTAGAGATGGTATGGGTGGAGCCAGTTTTGCCAGTGCTGAACTCACAGAACAGTCAATAGATGATCGCCCAGCTGTGCAAGTAGGGGACCCATTCCTAGAAAAATGTTTGGTTGAAGCTTGTTTAGAAGCATTTAAAACAGGGGCAGTAGTTGCAGCGCAAGATATGGGAGCTGCTGGCATTACCTGTTCTACCTCAGAAATGGCAACAAATGGAGGTGTGGGCATTGAATTCGACTTAGACAAAGTACCAGTCCGAGAAACTGGTATGGTTCCATACGAATACTTGCTCTCAGAATCTCAAGAACGGATGTTGTTTGTTGCCCAAAAAGGTCGCGAACAAGAATTAATTGATATTTTTAAACGTTGGGAACTTCATGCAGTAGTAGCAGGCACAGTTATTGAAGAACCTATTGTGCGAATTTTATTCGAGGGAAAAGTTGCTGCTGAAATACCTGCTACAGCTTTGGCAGATAATACTCCTATTTATCACCGGGAGTTATTGACAGAACCGCCAGAATATGCTAAAAAAGCTTGGCAGTGGAATGTGGCATCGTTGCCAGTATCTACAGAACGGGGTATTGAAATTCAGGGAAATTTCCAAGCCTGGAATGATATTTTACTGACTTTATTAGACACTCCAACTATTGCTTCTAAACATTGGGTATATCAACAATATGACCATCAAGTACAGAATAATACTGTTATGTTACCTGGTGGTGCTGATGCTGCTGTGCTCCGGTTACGCCCCCAAATTTCTCATATTAATAACCCAATAACAAATTCTGGTGTTGCTGCAACAGTTGACTGTAATTCCCGTTTAGTTTATCTCGATCCATATACAGGGGCAAAGGCAGTAGTTGCAGAAGCAGCAAGGAATC
>JAKQYF010000309.1 GCA_023356535.1 Trichodesmium sp. MAG_R03
TGGCTAGCATAAGCACCTGCTTTGGGATATTTTTCTGCAAACTCATAAGCTGCTGCCACCCAATTTTGTGCAGGAATATTATCATCATCTAGAAAGCCAATCAAAGGAGAATTTGCTACTTTAACAGCTTTCTTTCTAGCAAATCCTGCACCTTGTTGTTCTTCAAAAAAGTATCTTAAGGTAATTTGCTGAGACCATTTTTTTTGGTTTTCTACAACAATTGTTTTTGTGTTATCTTTACTATTATTGTCTATAACAATCACTTCCCAAGATAGTTCTTTTATATTGATTTGAGAGGATAATTTTTCTATAACTAGTGGTAATCTTTCAGCACCATTATAAGTAGGAATAGCGACAGTAAAATCAGTCATAATAATTTACATTATAAGTTCAATAATTCTATGTTTAGAATATATCTAATTATATCTAATTATTACCCTAATATAATAACAGTATATTTTCGGAAATTTCTAATTTAATTGACAGTTTGTTAAGAAAACATAAAAGTTTTGGGATGGTTTGAATAAGCCAATTTGACATCTTCCCGACTCCAAGAATACCATGGCTATGGTCAGGGTCTTCTGTCGACATTAAATATTAGGATTAGGCAAAAAACAAACCTCCTCAAAATTTTCCAGAACTGAATTTTCAGGAGCCATCAATTTAAGATCAATAACGTTAGCTAACCCCATGATGAAAAATACAAGCTACGGGACTCAGCTACCCTACACATTTGTGTAGGATGATGCTATCAAGGGCAAAATTAGAGGAGCACAAGAACAGAGAGATCAAAACTTATTCAAGTTAATGCCAGCTTTCTTGGCCATAGCTTGTAACCCTTTGTTTTCCAAAGTTTTAATTGCTTTGGTGGATAATTTTAGCTTGACCCAACGATTACCTTGAGGCCACCACACTCTTTTCCATTGCAGATTTGCGTGTTGTAATTTGTGGGTACGAATGTGGGAGTGAGAAACTGCATAGCCATTATTAGCTTTCTTTCCCGTCAATTGACATTTACGACTCATTTTGTGATTCTAATTATTTAATGACAACTTTTCTATTATATAAAAGAAACAAGTCAAAATAGACTAAAGAGCCTATATTTTTATCTCTTGGTTAACTTTCTGCAAATTCTGCCTTAATTGCCTCAACAGATTAATAGAATAGCCTTTTGAAATCTTCCCCGGCCTCAAGGTGTAGGGATTCCTAAGGAGCCGTAGCTCCTGGGCGAGTTGATGTTTCACAGGCTGCTGCTACTTTGGCAGTAGTCTTAAATTTGCCTCCACGTCGGTTGTTTGTCTGGTGAATGCCTTCGGGCGACCAAATCAACAATACAATAATACCAAATTTCTTGCGGAAAAGTTGTTAAATAAAATATTTTAGAAATAGTAATTACTGGATTGGAAACTATTTTAAAATAGTAGCATTACTCCAACACCTCTTATGCTCTAAACTACTCAGACTCTTCTCAAAAAGTGTAATTCTCAGCAGTATTACCTGCTCAGGTGCAGGGACTATTTTGTCAACCCATATCCCAGTCAAGTTTAGTAATACCCGGTTAAGTATTCAGTTTTTGACATCCTCCCCGGCCTAAAGGCACTGGGTAACAACCGAGCCGTAGCCCCTCGGCGGGTTGACATTTCACAGGCTGCTGCTACTTTGGCAGTAGTCTGGCTGCTGGCCTCAATGTCCGTTTTTTGTTTCGGTAAGCCCACCCGCGACTAGTATATTTCTTGTGACCTAAAAAGCAAGAAGGACTAAGCCAGTGAAAAAAAATCAACTAAAAAGTCGCCCGCTTATGGGCGAGGCTTTAAACCCAATTTTTCGGTAAATCTCCGATGATCAGAAGCTCACTTTATAATTTTTGATTTAAGCTTGAAAGAACTTCATCAGTGTTCTATTCCTCAAGGATATTCGGGTTCTCTAACCATTCACGAAACTCTCGGAGCAAAGCATTTTTGCCTTTTTCTCCTCGCCTAATAAGAAAATTTAAAATAACTGACCTCGATAAAATTGGCAAAACATTTGACTTTTCTTGCTCCTGATAACTCCCATCTTGCAAACAATAAATAAATAAGTTTTCCCCATTAAATCTCCATATTTCTCGGATACCTAAAGCAGCATAAATTGTTAAATGGTCTAAGGAACTGCTGGTAATATCAATCTCAATTGCTAAATCTGGAGGTGGGTCGTGATTAAAATCAAATTTAATTTTACCTCGTACTAATTCCTCATTGGTGATATAATAACATTCATCTGGTTCAACCCCTTTTTGCAAATCTTTTCGACTTAATGTTGTCGAATAAAGACTTGATATTTCTAATCCTAATACTTCCGTAGTTGTCTGTACCAGTCGTCCTAAAAAACCTTTATTAATTTCATGCTCTGGTAAGGGAGTCATAATTTCTAATTCGCCTTGGTCGTAGGTTAATTTTTGACTAGGGTTTTCTGCTAAATCTAACAATAGTGATTGATAGGTTTCCCATCTAATTCCCATTAATAGGGTTGTATTTTCTGGTTTTAATAAGGTTTTAATCATAGTTATTTCAGTTTTCAGTAGCCTGTTTCAGTTAACAGTTATCAGTAAGTTTGATTAGTCTGAAGGTCTCACTCACGAAGAGCATCAAATATTTATTATTCTTTTGAAATTACATAACCCGATGGAAACAGAATCAAAATAGAGAATATTGAAATTATAATTTCAGTAATAACATTGCCAATAGACTCTAACATTTCATCTATATAGACTTTTCAGATTATATAATTGTCAAAAAAATTCTTAACTTAACTGCACTGATCTATAGTAAACTTAATTTCACTTAAGTACAGTACTAACGGGCAAAATGCCCGCATTACATTTACAAAGAACGCCTCCAACTAAAGAACTGCTCTAACAAATTTTGCTGAGATAAATTCTTGGCATATTTCTGCTTTTTCAACAATAAACCTGCCTTACTATTCACCTCAGATAAAGTCGGATAAACATGAATCCCAGTCAAAGCAGAAACCGGCAAATTATTCGACATTGCCAAAACAATTTCATGGATTAACTCACCAGCAGAAATACCAACTAAATGTGCTCCTAAAATTTCCCCATTGCCTTTGGTAATAATCTTACAAAATCCAGTTGTAGCTGCCTCAGCTTGGGCGCGGTCTACGCCATAAAAAGGTTGCTTCAATACATAAATATCATCTCCATAGCGTTCTTTTGCCTGCTGTTCTGTTAACCCTACCCTGGCCAACTCTGGGTCAGTAAAAGTTGCCCAAGGAATAACCCGATAATTAACTTTACTAATAGGAAAAAATAACGCATTTTTAAAAGCAACAACCGCTTCATAACCAGCTACATGAGTAAACTGATAACCACCAATTACATCTCCACAAGCATAAATTTTAGAATTAGTAGTTTGCAACTTCTCATTAACAATAATTCCTGGTTTTCCTACTTCTACACCAGCAACTTCTAAATTCAAAGATTCTACATTGGGCAACCTACCACCAGCGACTAAAATTTCATCAACTATAATATTTTTTCCCCCAGCAGTTACTTGCTTTTTCCCATCCACAACTTCCACTTTTTCTGCTCTAACTTCCTTTAAAATATTAATCCCTTCCGACTCAAATTGTTCCTGTACAACTAGAGCAGCTTCCGGTTCTTCCTTCGGCAAAATATCACTTTTACTAGAGATAATAGTCACATTACTTCCAAGACGAGAAAAAGCTTGACCCAATTCACAACCTATAGGACCAGCGCCAATTATTGCCAAATAATTTGGTCGTTCTTTTAGATCAAATACCTTTTCATTTGTTAAGAAACCAGCAGAATTTAATCCCTCCACAGATGGAATTGCAGGTCGAGAACCCGTGGCAATAACAAAAGCTCTTGCTGTTAATTGTTGACCATCAACTTCAAAAGTTTTCTGATCTATAAATTTACCTTCCCCAAAAATAACCTCAACACCTAAACCTCGAAATCTTTCTGGTGAATCATGGGGTTGAATATTAGCTATTACTTGTTGAGCATGACCAGTTGCTTTAGCAAATTCAATTTCTGGAGGTTCGGTATAAATGCCAAATCTAGCAGCATTTTTTACTTGATAAGCAACACGAGAAGCATGAATTAAAGACTTACTAGGAACACAACCAAACCATAAACAATCACCACCTAATTTATTCCGTTCTACTAATGCTACTTTAGCTTTTAATTGAGCAGCAGCAGAAGCTACTACTAACCCAGCAGAACCACCACCAATAATTACAATATCATATTTAACTGCCATAATTTTACCTCTGATTTATAAGTTATTAGTTATTAGTTATTAGTTATTAGTACCTCTTGTAATTAGGGATGTTTGAAATTTAGTATATAATCGTGATTGGTAATTTTTTTCTATTGCTTTTTTCCTGATTAATAAATTTTATTTATTACTGCCTTATCCATAATTATTTAACTCTGATAATATTAGTATAGCAATCCTAAATAGTTTGTAACAATTCAAAAAAGAGAAATCAACTCCGCAACTATTATCTATTATCAAAAAGCGGTAATATTTTCAACACAAATAAAATAGGATTGCTATATAAAGTTGAGATTTTTTTAGATGAACTCTCTTGATTTTATACCCCTTCTACAGTAGATTTTGAAGTTGTATTTTCCTTAGGATTACTTAAGAAATTTTGACTTATCCAAGAGGTTAAAATATGAGATAATAGGCCTAAAGGTCCGGCAAACAAACAAAGAATTATTGAGTGGAAAGTCCAAACACCAGTACGTTGTCCTTCCCAATAAATCCAACGACCAACAAATAAATCCATAACTAAAAAATGAACCCATCCTGTTGCTGCGCCTGATTCTTCTCCAAAGAATTTGGCAATATCTGATAGAGTAGAACTAGATAAAGCTGCTATAGATTCAGGGGTAAGACTACTAATAAGTAGATAAAGATAAACGGCTACTAATAATATAAAAGGAATAAAAGATTCCATTATTTTACGAGTCACCTTCCAGTTAGGTAAAAATATAATTAATGCCCAGAATGGTAATACAAATAAATTAGCACCGTTGAAAATTAAATCGATTGTCATTGTTATTTATTGACTCCACTAAGGTAATAAAATTTTAGGAGGACTTATAAATAAATGTTATGCTATTTTTGTCACAATGTCTTGAGGGGGAATTGCTTTAATTGTAATTATTGGGGTCTATCATTTACCAGGAGATGTAATCAAGTTAAAGGATCAAAAAATTATACCGATAATCATACCGTTTAGATGCAGAATAAATTAGCTCAAACGGGATATATGGACATGAGTATGAAATTAGTTTCTGTGAATAATCAATTTGCTTTTAAACTATTTTCAGAAATTAAAAAATCAGGCTAAAATGAGAATATCTTGATGCCACCGACTACCATAGCGATCGCTCAATGACTTACAATGGCGCTAAGGGCAAAACTCAAGCAGCGATGGCTAAAACTCTAAATGTTCGGGCACTGATAACCGAAATGACTCTAATGAGTCAAAAAATGTTCAAAGAACTTGTCAATAAATTTTCTGGTATTTCCAGCAAAATGTCTCTAGGAGCAATTATTTTCATTATAATTCTTGGAGTATATAATTTACCTGGCAGTACAGTAATTTTCAGAAATCGGAAACTTGATACCGATA
>JAKQYF010000031.1 GCA_023356535.1 Trichodesmium sp. MAG_R03
TTTTAGGTTTTAGGTTTTAGGTTTTAGGTTTTAGGTTTTAGGTTTTAGGTTTTAGGTTTTATACCAATTACCATATAGCAGGACTTTTGAGAATTGATATTAGGTGTTAGATATTAGGTATTAGGTGTTAGGTTGAACAATTAACAAATTGATAACATATTACTACACCACCAAACCTACTAAAACTTAACATATAAATGAGTGCGTAAGGTCAGTTATCAGTTAGCCTCTTGGGTGGTTACTTTGTTAAGAGTACTTCCAGCTTAAGATTTTCTAGTCTTCTGTAGTTGCTTTACTGCACGAATTAAACAAATCAAGTATGGTCTAACAATATCTCGATTTAGTTCTTGTAACTTAGTGATTTGTGCTTGTAATTTTTCTATTTCATTTGGTATTAATGTATTATTTGTTGATGGTGAATTATATCCTAAATTTTGCTGTAAATCTGTCGCTAATTTTTTTAATAATTGTAGTTCTTCTTCAATATCTGAAAATTTAATACTTATGGCTTCCCAATCTTCTTTTGTAATTGTACTATATTCAAAGTTGAATTGTTTTTGAGATGAATTTATAAATAGCTCTGGAGTTTCTTCAGTAATTGTTTTTGGCAGTGTATCTATATTATGAAAAACTGACTTCATCTCTATTCTTAATTCTTGTACTTCATTATTAATTTTTTTTTTATTTTTTCCTCAAACATTTTTCTATTAATTATATTCAAAAATAATCCCAATGTTATGGGAGTTGCAAATGCAAAAAACAAAATTTGTTCAAAAAATAATGTCAAGCCTGAACCAAAAACTGAAATCCCTAAAGCACTATATTCTGCTATTTCTAGCCACTTAATCTTACCTTGGGGATTATTTAACACTGTTGATGATGTTTCCTTACTTTCCATAAATCTAACTAGAACTCCATAATATGTGTTCCGTTTAATAATATATACTATAAATTTTATTTAGTTAGTGTAACATAATTTGTTGTATAAAATTGTGTCTTAACAATTATTCATATTTACTAAAAATAGTTAAGTGAAATCAAACAAATATAGATCTAAGCATTTCCATGCCGGAATGCTATGCAAACAGCTATCAGCTCAAGTACAAACTCTTAGCTATAAAGGATTTAAATTTTATTAATGTCTTAAGATTTTTTTGAGTTCTATAGTAATATAATTAAAGGGTATTTCTGATATGATATAAATAAGCAATACTATCTCAACAAGCAATACTCTATTACACAAACATAGAAAAGAAAAATTAACTTTAGTGGTCAGTATTGATAACTCATAACTCATAACTCATAAATCATAACTCATAACTGAAATGACTAACACCGAAATACAAATACCAGAATTATCCCAATTAGAATATTTGCCTTATATTAATTCCGAAGGAAAATTACCATTATCTTTACAAGGGAAAATAGGTGTTTATGGAATTTTTGACAAGGAAAAAAAGCTACTATTTGTTGGTTATTCTCGTGATGTATATCAGAGTATTAAACTACATTTAGTTCGCCAACCTAGTAGTTGCTATTGGCTCAAAGTACAAACGATTGAGCGCCCAAATCGTAGTATATTGGAAGGTACAAAAACAGCTTGGATTAATAAAAATGGATCCCTACCTATAGGTAATGGTACAGCAGAAGCAAAATGGAATCAACCCATAGATGCTAAACAAGAAATGACTGCAGCAGAAAGATTACAATATCAAGATCCATTAATTGATGAAGTTGCCAAAGAAAAACTACTAAAAAATATAGCTAGGCGAGTAGAAAATAATATTTTAGAGGTATTAAAAACTAGAGGTTTACAAGAAAATATTCGTTTTAATCCCAAACTGAAAGCAAGTGGTTTACTGGATTTGAAGTAAGCTTTTGTGCATTTAAACGATTTATTGTTGTATGGCTCGTTCAGAGAAAAAACTCTTCTAAATTCTCAATTATGGCTTACTAAAAGGGAAAAGTTATTAAAAAATTGAGGTGGAATTACAACCAGAAGGATAAATATTGTAGCTTTCTCCCTGGCGAAGGACGTCAACTACCCCGTTAAATTTTCCTTTTTAAGGGGGACTTCCAATTTCTCCCTTAAAAAAGCAATCTTTATGTAAAAAGGGAAAGATAATTTAGACAACTTTATCAAGATTTTAATCAATAGTTAATCACTGGTAATTGAAGAAAATTATCATTACTATTACTCTTCTAAATTCTAATACAAAACATAATGAAAATAGCTACTTGGAATGTCAATTCAATTCGCGCTCGTCAACAACAAGTTATAGAATGGCTAGAAGTAAATCCTGTTAACATTATCTGTTTGCAAGAAACAAAGGTCATTGACCAAGATTTTCCCGGATTGCCTTTTACAGAATTAGGCTATCATGTTTATATTTCTGGTCAGAAATCTTACAATGGTGTGGCAATTTTAAGCCGTTCCCCAATGGAAGATGTTAGTAGTGGCTTTGCACCTATTTTAGGTGTGGATATTGTGGGAGACTTTGACACACAAAAGCGGTTAATTACTGGGGTAATAAATGATATTCGTATTCTTAATCTTTATGTTCCCAATGGTGCTAGTCTAGGTAGTGAAAAATATAATTACAAACTTGATTGGTTAAAGCTGTTAAAAAAATATATAAAAATAATTCTTGACAAATCACCAAATTTATGTATTTGCGGAGATTTTAATATTGTTCCAGAAGACCGGGATATTTACGATCCAGAAGGTTGTAAAAATTCTATAGGATTATCTGATGCAGAACGCCAAGCTTTACAAGAAATTCTTAAGTTAGGATTAGTGGATGCTTTTCGCCAATTTACCAAGGAAGGAGGTCATTATAGTTGGTGGGATTATAGAGCAGCAGGTTTTCGCCGCAATCATGGTTGGCGCATTGACCATCATTATCTTAGTTTACCCCTTTCCCAACAAGCAACAAGTTGTGTAATTGATAAATCTCCAAGACAGTTACCAAAACCTAGCGACCATACACCAGTTATTGTAGAAGTTATTGTAGAATCTTAAAAGAAGGAATCAAGAAGAAGGAGCTAGAAATTTAGTAATTATAGAAACCATTTGCTATCTTAGTAAATAAGAATTTTTTGATTGAACTATTAATAGCTAACCAAAATTAATTATGTTTTTAGTAACAGGAGCAACCGGAGAATTAGGTCGTAGAATTATTAGGATATTGACAGAAACAGAAATGTCAGTCCGCGCCTTTGTTAGATTAAATTCTACCTATTCTGAATTAGAGAATTGTGGAGCTGAAGTCTTTATAGGCGACTTAAAAATAGACAAGGATATTTACAAAGCTTGTCAAGGAATTGAATATATTATTAGTGCCCATGGTAGTCCGGTTGATGTTCAAGCAGTTGACTATCGAGCTAATATTGAACTGATAGATTGTGCGGTGAAAGCTGGTGTTAAACACTTTGTATTTATTTCTGTATTAGGAGCAGATCGTGGATATGAAGATTCACCAACTTTTAAGGCAAAAAAAGAAGTAGAAAAATATCTCAAAGCTAGTGGATTGAATTATACTATTTTACAACCTTCTGGTTTTGCTTCTAATCTCTTACCATTGGCAGAAAGATTTCGAGATATAGGAGTTTATCTACTTATAGGAGACTCGAAAAATCGCACTTCAATAGTTAGTACAGATGACTTGGCAAAAATTGCTATAGATTCTGTTTCTGCAAAAGCTGCTTGTAATCAAACTTTTCCTGTAGGCGGACCAAAAATTATTTCTAGAGAAGAAATTCCTCAGATATTTAGTAGAGTTTTTAATCGGGAACCTATAGTTATTAATCCGCCGTTATTCCTATTTGATGGATTACGGAATACTCTAGGATTATTTAATCCTGAAGTGCAAAAAACTTTGGGTACTTTAAGAGTATTATTGGCGAATGAATTTTTCTGCACTCCAGAAGAAATTGAGAATTTGGAGAGAATATTTGAGATGAAAATGGAATCTGTCGAAAGTTATATTCGTCGGCAAATGGGAATGTAATATTATGTTCGGTTCAACAATTAAAAATCTATAAATTTATCACAATTCAAATAATATTTATATAGACTTTAAGCAATTACTCAAAAATTCAAAAAATGAAAAAACCCACAGATAATCAATATCCAATTCACGACTTACTAAAACAACGTTGGAGTCCTTTAGCTTTTGCTGACAAAATGGTTTCATCAGAAGTATTACTTTCACTTCTAGAAGCAGCAAGATGGTCTCCTTCTTGTTTCAATGAGCAACCTTGGAGTTTCATAGTTGCTACTAAAGAAAATCCTACTGAATATGAGCGTCTTTTTAGTTGTTTAGTAGAAGGAAATCAACCCTGGGCAAGTCTTGCTCCTGTGTTAATGATATCTGTTGCTAAACTTTCTTTTGACAGAAATAATCAACCTAATAGACATGCTTTTCATGATGTTGGTTTAGCAGTTGCCAGCTTAACTTTTCAAGCCATGGAAATGGATTTGAGAGTTCATCAAATGGGAGGTTTTGATGTTGATAAAGCACGTCAATTATATAAAATATCAGAACAATATGAACCAGTAGCAGCTATAGCTATTGGCTATCTAGGAGAACCTGAAATTTTGCCAGAGTCTTTACGAGAGAGGGAACTTTCTCCCCGCAGTCGTAAGCCTATAAGTTCTTTTGTATTTACTGGAGAGTGGGGTCAGACTGCTTCATTTATCTAAATGTTGGCGAAAGACCTGCCCTGTCTAGTAAGACCAGCGTCGGGAGGATGTCAATTAATAGACTGCTCTGAAAAATATATATAGTCATTCTGGTTTAGATTGAGACAAGGTTTTCTTGCTGTGAGAGGGTAAGCGCTAAAAAAGTTTCCCATTCTTATTCGGAATGACTATACTTCTGACTTCAAAAAAACTGACATGTTAACGCAGTCTTTAGACCACAATTTTAGTTAAGACAAGCCTGATATATTATAGGTTTTAGTGATACTTATTTGTAGTTTTTAAAACCGAATTAGGTATTATGTGAAATACTAATTCGAGCTTGCAGATAATAATTATTGATTTACTCATAAAGCTGACTCAATCATTTTCTCTGTTCCTCTTAAAGTATATTTGGAGATAGCTTCCGGTAAAGCAGGGAGGAAAAAGAGTTTAACTTTTTTGGCGGAGTGTAGGGTTTCAGATTTAGATAGGCTTCCTCCCTATGATATTAGAGTTTTCTTAAAAATGTATCCATTATTTAATCACTTAGTTTGAAATCTTTTTTCCTATATAGAAAACATAGCCATAAAAGTCTTTATATTTATCGTAGAATTTGGCTTCATGCCGTTGATTTTCTACGAGTTCTTCGGCAGTTTTATTGCCTACATATTTTTGCAAAAATTTTTCCTGTGCAGAAACTTGCGGAGCATAAAAATATTCAGTCCAACAATTTTCAGGCAGTACAAAAGTAGCAATTGGAATGTACCCTGCTTTTTGCATTTGTGTCACTTTATTTGGAATAGTATCTATTTCTGGATATTCATTATTCCAAAAATCGTTAATTTCTACAGGTCGTTCTTGAGTAAACCATGATGCTTCTGAGACTGCAAGGAAAGCTCCTTTCTTCAAAAACTTATACCATTCATTTATACCTCGTTCAAATCCAATATTATATATCGCTCCTTCTGACCAGATTAAGTCTAATTCTTCATTTTGAAAAGGAAGGTTATCCATTGAAGCGACAATACCATTCACTCTATTTTGGAGATTCAATTTATGACTATTAATATTGAATATATCTATAAAGATGGGAGACAGATCCATGGCTGTAATATTCCCTGACGTATTATTAGCTATTGCCATCGTCTGAGCACCAGTTCCACAACCTATATCAGCAATTTTTGATTCATCTGTCAGATTATCAATAAAGCTTAAAGCTTTAATAGTTACTTCAGGACTCCCAGGTCCTTGTCGTTCTATAGTCGAATAATATTCATAGATTAATCTCAAGTCAAACTCATGCATGGATTTATTTTCATCACTCATGTTTTTTCGTTATTTTATCTAAAAATTTTTGTAATCATTCACCTATTAGCTTTCAGCTATCAATGGATAATGAACTAATAGTTAATAACTGGATACTGGATAATAAAAACTATCTCTAATTATCAATTATCCAGTGGTATTGGAGAGACTTTAAACCTCTAGGGATTAATTATCAATTATCAATTAACATTTACTCATTTACATGGAGAGTAATTTTTTGATTTTGCAGTTTCTCTGCTACCCAATGCTCAAATAATTCACTGTCTAATTTTTTCCTAATTTCAGGATTATCTAAAGAAGCACCTTGTAACTGCTCTAGTCGAAATATACTCCAAAATTTATCTGTTTTAAATGGTCCTAAAATGTCTCCAGGATTAGCAGAATTAACTGCATTTCTTAAATTTTCTGGTAAACTAGCTAAACTAACTGCACCCATAATGCCATTAAAATTTTTATCCTTTGTGATGGAATGTTCTTTAGCTAAATCTTCAAACTTTCCCCCATCTTTTACAATTTTTCTATGTACAGCATCTGCTAATTCTTTATCTTGGACGACAATTCTAGATAAAATTGCATAATCTAGATCTGCTTTACGCTCATTAAAATATTCTTCTATTTTTTCTGAAGTAATAGAATCTCTTAATTCCTTCAGTCTAAAAGAATTTACTATTTGTGATTCTAAAGCATTATAATTAATTCTATTTTGTTTTAACCATTCTTGAAATTTTTGTTGGTCTTCCAGTTTTCTTTGCAATCTAAAATCAATAATTGCCTGCTGAATAACTGCTGGATCTACATTTATATCTTCCCTAGATTGCAATTCTTTTTCTATCACATATTGACTTACAATTTCTGTGACAAAAGATTGTAATTTTCCAGAAGCTTGCAAATATTTGAAACTTTGTCCCCATGATAATTGTTCTGCACCGATTGTTAATAGTGGTTTAGATTCCATTGGTAAAATTCTGCCCTTTACTAATATGTTTACATACAAATTTTAGTCTATCTTAATTCATATTCAAAATTTGATTCAAGCAACTTTGATTATAAGTTATATAGCAATCCTAAATGATATTAGAGAAAGTATTATACAGTATATTTCGGGGAAATGATGTAAAGGGTAAATGGTGAAAATCACTGAGTGTGAGTATTTTCTTCCTCTGGGTGTACCTAATGACAAATGACAATGGAAAGGGCTATATTAAGTAATTCTCATTACTATATAATACCAAACTATAGCTAATAGAATTGCAACCATCGCTCCGATTAAAGTATTGATAATATTTACTATTTCATTTGTTAACCATTCAAACTGAGACTGCATTGTTGCCCCAATTACACTCTCCAAGTTAGTAGCTATAAACGCTGCAATAACACAAAATACTATTCCTATCAAATCAATTAAACCTACAGTCCAACCAAGACAGGCGATCGCAAAAGAAGCAACAATACCTGCTAAAGTACCCTCTAAACTAACAGCTCCCTCGGTTCCCCGTGGCACTGGTTGTAGAGTTGTAATTAAAAAAGTCTGCTTACCATAAGCTTTCCCTACCTCGCTAGCACAAGTATCAGAAAGCTTGGTACTAAAACTAGCTACATAACCTAACATTAGCAAGAATGGTAAATTTTCTATAAGTGGATTATATTTCGGGTATAATGAGACAATTACCCAAACTCCTACAGCACAAATAGCAGCAGTCAAAGCCGAACCCCAAACATTTTCTGGCCCTCTAGCCCCTTCCCGCTTTTCTGCAATTCCGGCTGCTTGCTTTTCGGCCATTCCAATGCGGGTCACCCCAGAACCCACCAAAAAATAAAACACTACTACTGCATATCCAGGCCAACCCAAACTACCCCAAATTAAAACTCCCAGTATCCAAGCATGAACTATTCCCCCTAGAGTTAATAATTTTTTTGGGGCAAAATAAACTAGACTAAGTAAAACAGTATTTAAAATTATAGCTACTAACCAGGGATTCACAAAATTAATATTAGATAACATTATATCTACTCACTGAAAACATCTATTCTAATTTTAGCTTGATGTTTGCCCTAGAAAATAATGTTTATATATCACAAGGAAATAACTATGAATCAAGTTCTTTTTCATTTAGCCTTTCCTGTCAATAATATTGCCAAAACAAAAGAATTCTATGGCAATGGTTTAGGTTGTGAAGTTGGGCGAGAATCTCGAAATTCAGTCATTTTAAATCTTTATGGCAATCAAATTGTTGCTCATGTTGCTAAAGAAACTTTAGAACCACAAAAAGGAATTTATCCCAGACATTTTGGTTTAGTTTTTAGTCGAGAAAGTGACTGGGAAACTTTATTGGAACGTGCTGAAAAAAATCAATTAAAATTCTATCAGCAACCTAAGCGGAGGTTTACAAATTCTCCTTTGGAACATCGTACTTTTTTCCTAGAAGACCCATTTCATAATTTGCTAGAATTCAAATATTATTGCCATCAAGAAGCCATCTTTGGTTGTAATGACCATAAAGAAGTTGGCGATGCTGTAGCAGTTTAAATATGTTTTGTGTAACAATTAATAATTAAATAATTAAGTAAGCATTCAGCTATTATGCCAATTCTCCAAAGTCCTGCTATACTTAGAAGATTGCAAAAATAACTTTCCTTCATAACCGAAGTTACCAATAATATCGAGTATTTGCTCCAACAAATAATATTTAGAAATAGAAAATCCAAGTATAGCAAAGTTTATAGTAATTGGTATTAGCTGTCAGCTTTATGCAATAATATCTTACTCTTAAGACTATTCTTTAATAGTAATTAAGTTAGTGTTTAAATTTGTCGCTATATAACAAAATGTTGAGACAAAACTTTACCAGGAAGATCGGATTTTCAAAATGATAGAAAACCTGGCAAGTTTTGGGTTTATAAAATATGAAAAAGGGATTATAATCCCGTGGCTGATAAATTTTTATTGGAACGTCTTGTATTTTTTTAATGCTTTTATATTTAATCAGCAAGCCCTAATTAGTTTTGACTTACGCTCTGCTTTTAGTTCCTCAACAATTACTTTGAAAACCTTTTCATCTGATACCATCCAACCATGAAGGAAAACATCTATTTTTATGTCTTTACCTACTGGTAATTGAGAACTTCTAGGGGGTAAAATCATAGCATCATAAGGAGTCCAGATTGAGGTAAAATTTATCTGATCTAACAAAGCAATATCCTGATTTATATTTTGCATAAAAGCACTTTTAGGGCGCATTTGAATTGCTGCTGGTAAACCTAAAGTGTAACCTGTTAATGTGCCATTGTGAGGAGAAGAAATAGTAATAAAACGTTCTACTTTATCAATACCTCCTAATCTTTGAACATAATAACGACTTACTATTCCTCCCATACTAAAACCTATTAAATCAAAGGGTTGATTAGGTGGAAATGTTTGATCTACATAATTCGCTACTTGTTCGGCTAATTTGTCTAAACCTAAAATACCATAATTAGGAATTAAGTTCAGAGAGTATACTTCCCATCCTAATTTTTTTAGGTATCGAGACATTTTATCAAATATTTTTATAGTGTCAAAAATTCCATGAATTAATAATACTGGATTCGGTTTTTTTAAACTTTCCATATATTTCTTTTTAAATATCAAGTTAAAACAAACTGCAAGGTTTACAAAAGAGGGGTTTAAAGTTGGTCGGCATAAGATGTATGAGCGCCAAAATTAGGAAAGCTGACAATTGTGTGGCCAAGGAAACTACCATTAGCTCCATCATCAGCAGCATGTAAAGTTTTATGAATAAATATAGATAAAAGTTGCATTATCTCATAGACTGATTCTATCAGTATTAAGCTTCCAGCAAAGCAATACTACAAAAAAATCATTATTTAGGAGATAAAAATCATGTTAGCCTTTATAGGAGGATTATTTGCCGGAATTTTCGGTATTTTTCCTTTTTCAAAAAAGTCAGAGTATATATTAGAATTTGATAAGATTGAGGGAACCAATACTCCCAAGCAAGAATCAACTCAAGCTACTGTAGTAGCAGCATCTACAAAAGCAGAAACTCAACCTCAACCTGCTAATTCTGATAATTTAAAAGAGGCAAAAGCTGAGCTTACTGCTGCTAAAAAAGAAGCTTTATCTACTACTCCTCAACAAGCAACACCACAACCTGCCGAAACAAATGATACAACTTCTCAGAAACTAGAAGAGTTAGTATCATTTGCTTCTAGACCTTTGACGCCCATAACTACTGCCAAACGTCGTCCTGGTCTTAGCATGAAGAGTTTTTCTGATCTAACTAAGGGTATGAACTTACCAAGATAGTCCAACATTTTCGCCAATGGTAGTTCCAAACACATTTAGCAATGGGATAGAGGGTGTTGTAGTTTACCCTATTAAGGTAACACTTACAGCATATTTCGGGTAAATGAGGTACAGGATAAAGTATGAAAATATTGTGGTGAGGCATCTTCCCCCGTAAGTGTACCTCACGAAAGTGAAATTCGCTGTAATTAAAAACTCATTCCCCTTAAATTAGTTTTATGAAGCAGTATGTCAAGTTTTTAAGAAAACTAAGCTACTATATAGCTGAAAAGCTGGGTCCCACATTGTCTCTATTTTACGGGGTATATCAATATGAGACTTGAGGCGACTTAATAGTTGGGTATAATCTCGACAAGTCACTTCTCCAAAGGGAGTAAAATCTGACCAAGTTTGCACTTTACCTAATTTTTGATCAATAATATTTACTAACTCATTCCATTTACCTCTATTAGTCGTTTGTGGCCTTAATAGGGATTGCTCTTGAATCTGAATATTAAGAGTAATTCCTTTTTGATGTTGATAATTTTGGTCACAGAATCTAATAATACTACGACGACTAGGAAGGTGTAAATCTAATATATTTGCATAATCTTGAGTCATTTTCTTATGACGAATTTTTTGGGAACGTCGCCGAGGATCGTAATCCATTACATCCATAAAAATAGGTAATAATCCTTTAACTTTTGTTACTACTTCTGACCAGTCAAAATTTAAATTCCCCATTTGATCTTGCTCATTTAAACAAACAATATGTGCTTGGGGAGAAATAGATTGAAAATATTGCACTCTAAAAATATGTATCTTTTCAATATCTGATATTTTTGCCCAAAATACAGGAAGACCAGTTTTGAGCATTTCTTCGCCATAAACCTTTAATTCTCCAATTGCTCCCAGTCGATAAATTCGCCAACCTCTATTTTGTAATTGCATTCTGGCAGAATAAGGGTCAATTTTCATAATTTTTGCCAGATTTATAACTGCTTCCTGTTTATTTTCTTTGCTCACTGGTTCAATAATAAGTAATCCTGGTTCTATATTTTTAGGATGAGATTTGGCAGTAGCGATCGCTTGTTGTTGGCGATTTTTTTCTATATTTTCTATTCTTTGTAAACCTTGACGTGCTTGTATAACTACTTGTGGGTTTGTTGCATTTTTAAGCAATTTTCTATAGAATTTTTCTGCTGATTCTAGTTTATCTGTCTCTTCATACCATTGCCCAATATATAGTTGCACCCACAGATTTTGAGGATGTTCTTTTTGTAATTTTTTTAGTAGCTTAGCTGCCTGTCTATAATTTTTTTCTTCCAGCAGAGTAGCAACTTCTTTAATTTCTTTCATATATAATCGTCCTATTTTAGCTGCCACAAAATATTTCAGGAAAAGGGAAGAGCAGAGAAATAATTTCAAGCTTCCTATTTATAGAACCCATTTAGTATCTCTAAAAAATTAGGCGATATAGCTGCCGCCACCATCCTCAGCCAACGCCAACCTCTTAAGCATTAGTCGAATAAAACAGAGATTAATCTTAGCTTTAGCGTTGTTAAGAGTCCTTTCAAAAATTATTACCTCTTACCTCAGGAAACAACCTTTATAGAAATTGAGTTGATACCATTACTTGATGAACATCTGGTGAACTTAAATCCAATTTCCCATACTTGTATACAAGAGGCAGAAGCAATTGCTTTTTATGATCAGCAATCAAAAATTCCGGGACATCAAAACCCTCATCAGTGATGATGCTCCACAGTTAAAGTTATTGACTGATGAATTAGCTTTATGTTAGGTAAATCAAGGAAGGCATTATCAAAAGTTAAGTCCATTGATTGCTTACCACCAAAAGATTTTATATCATGTCCAGATAATTACTGTTCAAAAAGTATATTGTTTGTAGTAGGTCTTTAGCCTTTGAAATATCCACCTTAGAGCTAAAGCCTTATTGCAAACTTTAATTATAACTATTCAACCGGACATAATATTAGATAACTTTCTGGACAGATTTTGGCAATTCTACCGAAAATTATTAGCTTATCGAGATGCCCCCAGTCAGACTCGGGCCAACCAACTCTGGTCAGAATTTTGGACTCTTTTTCAGGACACAACGGGTTACGAAAGGAGCAAATGAGGTACAGGGTAAATGGTGAAAATATTGTAGTGCAGGCATCTTGCCTGGGATATGTGTACCTTATAACAACGGGAAACGCTGTATCTCCAATACAGCAGCAACGAGAGATAATGCAACTAAAGGAGCTGTAACCCCTCTTAAGATACGCTTACCAAGAGAAACAGCTTGAAAACCTGTAGCGATCGCTCTTTCTATTTCCTCATTAGTCCAACCTCCTTCTGGACCTATAGCAATTACTATTGATTCCAGTTTTTGATTATGCAATAAACTCTCTAGTAAAAGAGGATAATTATTACGAGCAATACATATATACTTATGATAATTAGTAGATAAAATTTG
Organism: Trichodesmium sp. MAG_R03; assembly: GCA_023356535.1. GTDB lineage: Bacteria > Cyanobacteriota > Cyanobacteriia > Cyanobacteriales > Microcoleaceae > Trichodesmium. The sequence goes on from JAKQYF010000031.1 coordinate 12,778, forward strand.
ATTCTCAAATAATGATAAAGCCGCAGAATATTCTAAAGTTTCTCTAATTTTAGGAACTACTTGACGCTCTGATTGTTCTGCAGCTTCAGTAGCAATTTTCTGCCACCTTTTTAATTTTTGGAGACTAGGCTTAAGTAAAGTTCTAGAACTAGTAACTGGTAAAATATAAGTTACTCCTAATTCCGTACTTTGTCGCACAACCTGATCAAAATTATTTCCTTTAGGTAAAGCAGAAATTAGAGTTAGCTCTATTGGTAATTCATTTTGAATCGAAATTTCTTGTTCTAAAATAGCGGTTAACTCAGTCTTTATAGAAATATCTGGTGTAAGTTTAGCTAACCACCATTTACCCTCACCATCCATTACAATAAATTTGTCTCCCACCCCCAATCGTAACACTCGCCCTAAATAATGCTGTTGTTCAACAGTTAGAAAAACCTGTTGTCGATAAATCTGCTGGGGAGTGATTGCTAATCTTTGTAAATCAGCCATTCATGAAAAAATTTAATAGTTATATTTTTTCAGGGATAAATTCCACAGACTTATTTTAAGACGTGGAATTTATCCCACAGAAAGCTAAAAATATCAGCATTCAGCCTTTTTTTTATGAATTACAAAAATATATTTGCTATAGATAGCAGAAGTCTTCGGGTCTCACTTCATCTATACTTGAGCATTTTACTTGAGTTTTTCAAAACTACCATAGAACTTCATTTTTTCCCTAGGTAAACTCATCTAAACCCTAATATCCTTAACCTGTAAGAACGTTAAAATAAGATGTATTTGCCTTGCATTTTGTCCAAAGCTAATGGCTAAGAAGCTGATAGCTGAATAGTTACCTAAAAATTAGTTTCATCATGAGTAATTAAGCTTTCATTGCTCCTAATTCTTTCTAGGTATTCTGCAATAGCTTCAGTTGCTAATTGAACTACTGGTTTACCCTGGCGCTTAGACTCCTCTTTTAACTTGGTATAGATTTCATCCCTCACACTAACCCGATGTCGCATTTTGCTGGTATCCTTAGGCTTATCCAGAGGAGATGCAGGTTGACTTGCTATTTGACCCAGTTCTTCATCTAAATTAGTAGGTGTTACAGTCGGCTGACCCAGTTCTTCATCTAAATTAGTAGGTGTTACAGTCGGCTGACCCAGTTCTTCATCTAAATTAGTAGGTGTTACAGTCGGCTGACCCACTTCTTCATCCAAATTAGTAGGCGTTACAGTCGGCTGACCCACTTCTTCATCTAAAGTAGTAGGTTTTATAGATTCCACAACAGGTTGACTGACTTCTTTATCTAAAGGCTCTACAACAGGTTGAGTCACTTCTTCACCTAAAGTAGCAGGGGTGGACGGTGTTTTATTAGGATAACTGCTCAAAATAGGACTTTTTGGAGTTTGATGAGTAAGAGGCTGAGTTTCAGTAGTTGTTAGTGGAGTCGTTGTTGTCGTTTGAGTCACAGTAGTTGATGAAGTTACTAAAGAATTCATAGGAATCACTTCCTGATTATTTTCCAGATTTTTGCTTATGGATTCTTCTTGAGGTTTAGTATCTGGAGTTGTTTGAGTAACATCTGTAACTACTGACATATTGTTTTCAGAATTAATTGAGGTCAAACTTGAATTGTTAATATCTGTATTCATCGAGAAACTAGATTGATAGTTGGTTACAAACTTACGGATGGCTTCAATACCGACACGATTACAAAAATCACCGAAACTCTCATCTGGTTGCCGTTGTTGCTTGAAATAGATAAACATTGGATCCAACTCAGCTTCCAGATTATTGATATGCAGTTTGTCGATATAAGGTTTTGCCAGTCGTGTTTGGTTGGGCGAACCCCCCAACCAAATCTGATAAGTATCAGAAGCACTACCGACAAATCCTAATTCAGCCATGTAGGGTCTAGCACAGCCATTGGGACATCCTGTCATTCTAATTACAAAATGCTCCTGCCCTAGTCCCACCTTGTCCAACAATAACCTAATTTGTCCCAGTATGCCAGGCAAGGCCCTTTCTGATTCTGTTATTGCTAATCCACAAGTAGGAAAAGCCGGGCAGGCCATACTATAGCGTACTAAGAAGTCAATATCTTTTTCTTTCCTGATACTGTGTTGAGTTAGAATTTTTTCTATTGCTTGTTGCTGCTTTGGTTCAATTTCGTAAAGAATGATGTTCTGGTTGGGCGTTAAAAGCATAGGTAGCTGAAACAAACTAATTATTTTTCGCAGAGCTGTTTTGAGCTGAAATGAATCTTCATCTTTAACACGGCCATTTTCGACAGAAATTCCTAAAAAAAGCTTTCCATCCCCCTGTTCATTCCATCCCAGAAAATCCAAATATTTCCATTCTGGTAGAAATTTAAATGGAGCAATAGATTTACCAAAATATTCTGTTAACTTGGCCTTGAATTTTTCTACTCCCCAGTCATGGAGTAAATATTTCATTCTAGCATGGCGACGGTTACTACGATCACCATAATCTCTTTGAGTAGCTACTATGGCCTTGACTAACTTATATATATGTTCTTTGGGCACATACCCAATTTCTTGGGCTAAACAAGGAAAAGTTTCTTTTTTTCTATGAGTACTACCTAGACCACCTCCTGCTAGAACATTAAATCCTTCCAATTCCCCTACTGTATTAGTAATTACAACTAGACTAAGATCTTGAGTATACAGATCTATAGAGTTATCTCCTGGAACTGTAACAGCACACTTAAATTTTCTAGGCATATAGTGAGTACCATAAATTGGTTCTTCACTATTAGGGAATATTGTGCCATTACTATTAAATTGTCTAGCAACTTTAACCTCAGGAACTTCTTGTGCACTAATTACTTTTTCTCCATCTAGCCAAATCTCGTAATATGCTCCTGTTTGTGGTGTTAATAAATCTGCTATTTTATTAGCATATTCTCTAGCATATTCATATTCAGGGCGATTTTTATAGGGAGCTGGTGGAGACATCACATTTCTATTCAAATCTCCACAAGCACCTAGTGTTGAACCCATACTTTTTATTATGGATGATATAACTTTTTTGAGGTTTTTCTTTAATACTCCATGTAACTGGAAACCTTGTCTAGTTGTCACACGAAGTGTTCCGTTACCATATTCATGAGACAAACTATCTAGGGTCAGAAAAAGTTGTGGCGGAATAAACCCGCCCGGGTTCCGGGTGCGAAGCATCATTTGATAATCTTTTCCTTGCCCTTTAACTCTATTACCTCTGTTATGTTGTTGATAAGAACCGTGAAATTTGAGTATTTGAACAGCTTCTTCTGTGAAGTAAGTTGTATCTTCCAACAATTGAGTTCTTAGAGGTTCTCGCAAAAAATTACTATTTTCCTTTATTCCTTCTAGCTTAGAAGGTTTTTTTTCTTTAGGCATTGAAATTTGAAATGGGGTTATCATAGATGAAAGTGCAAATTGCTGCTATTTTATCGATTTAGTATAGTTACTTTTTGAGTATTGCTTTCGAGTCAAAATTAATAACTTAATTTTTTGCGTGATTTTATTTATTGATAATTTACTCTACTTTTTTTTTACTAATTTCTTGACTTTATTATTTACAATAATTCTAGCATTACTATACAATACAAATAATTCATTAGTCTTTTATTATACTCTCACACATCCGTATTGTGTCAACCTCTACGAAATTTGTAGATTTATTTTTTTTCACTATGAAAACTATATATCGTAGGTTAATTCTATTTGAGAATTTGTATAATTTATCATATAGCAATCCTAGATTAGTTGTGATAATTTTTATAATAGTTAATTTTAACTGAAAATCTTTGAAATTCTAACTCTTGAATCCTGACCTTTGACTCCTAACTGCCACCCAAATATTACAACTTAAAAAGGTAGTCAGAAGAATTATTCCTTGATTTTTCCTTCCTTAATTTGTCTGCAATTATTATTCTGACTTTTTTCAAACTCCTAAACCAAGCTTGAGTCTTTATCTGTCAATGCTTTGAAGATGTAATCAGCAAGCCCTAAATAGGATTGCCATAGTAGCTAACAAACTTTATTATAATAAAAATGCCTATTTCACTAATGTACGAAGAAGAAAACTATGTAGTCTTAGAGGCAAATCAACCTGAGCAATTTATGACTCCCATAGAACTACTAGTAAAATTGCGTAGGATTCTAGCTCAACAACAATATGATTTACCTAGAGATTTACAAAAATTATCTTCCCTAGATGCTCGAGCTCAAAAACTAAGAGATACCTATTGTGAATATGAATTGAGTCCTGGCCAATTCATACAATGGTATGTAGTCCGTCTGGAAAAGTAGGCTTCAGCCTTCTAGACTTCTAATTATTCTTATAGCCCAATACAATTTAGTTAAGGATTTTTTTCTAGTTCTGTAATCTGAAAAGCTCATTTAATGGTCCTGTAGCATAATAGTTTTGGTCTGATCTGAACTATAGCAATCCCCCCAGAAGTTGTGACAATTCAAAAACTAGAAATAAACTCCGAAACTATTGCCTATTGAACATTGAGCCCAAACCTATTCTTCAAAAATGCCAGGATTTTTGACATAAATAAAATAAAATATAATTGCTATATATTGTTTTATATCCTGCACAACAAGCAAATTTGCTGGAATTTTTCAACCTCAAAAAATATAATTTTTATTTTGAATTATAAATTATGTTTTTTCTACTTCTGGAGTAGTTATCAAAGCCAAGTCAATCTTCCCCTCAGTAGGTTGACTCACTTTGGCTTGCACATTTGGCCCAAAAAAAACTGATAATTTATCTTGTTTTTCTCGCCAAGTGTCTAAAGCAATTAAAGAAGAATCAAATTCTAGCACTAGAGCATAGGCACCATTGATTGCTATTTCCCTTAATCCTTGGAGTATAGGTCTTTCCTCACTTGTAGGACTTAAACCTAAGCGAGTCAGAGTTTCTTCTAAATGCACTTTTTGGCCATATCGATAACGAGTCACATCTTGACGTAGTTGATTTTGAGTAGAAGTAGCCTGTTTTTCCCTAAGAGTTAAGATTTCTTTGGTAGTTATTTGAGTAAAAGGTACTGGTTTAAGCTCAGCAGCTTTGAGAGCAAGTCCTCCTAGAAATAGAGGAATTCCATAAAAGAATCCTGCTAAGTTAAGTGTGGGATTATTAGTAAAATAAGCTGCTGTTCCAATCATAGAAATAATTCCACCTAAAACCAATCCTACTGTCGCTAATGAAATTTGGCGTAGCATATCACTGAATTATATAAACTTACAATTTATAGATACTTAATTTTTTTGTTTGAGATATAAGCCAACTACAATAGGACTTACCCATGAACACTATGGGTAGGGTGTATTTTGCGGCACGCAAAGCGGAGCGAACGCTTCGCGATTTGAATTGCGCGCTTCGTAACGCACCCAGGATCTATATATAGTATCTTGGCGTAAGTCCTATACAAATTAGTAGTTTCAATACATATCCTACCTAACCCAGTGAATTTAGGTCAACTTTTTTTAATATTTATCTTAATAATTATTTGGCACCTAAACTCAGTGGTTAATTTTAAACAATTCAGCTAATACTTGTTGTAATTATAGCAATTAGTACCTAAAACACTCACTTTTTCAGCTTTAAGGACCAAAAACCAGGTAGTTTTTTTCGACAAAAAAAGGCTAATATCTTTATGGGTCAATACTTTTATATTTAATCAGCAATCTCTCATTAGTTAACTTTCAAAAGAAAAAAGCTAAAAATAAAGTATACTTGAAAAAGTTAGTAACTTGTTTAACAAAGGAACACTCATCCTTGGCCAAAAAATCAAGTTGATCTTCGGATATAATGATTGTCAGTTAAGCAAGGCTAAATAATATGACATCTAAGTTGCAACAGTACGGGGTTAAACTAGACTTGGAATCTCCAAACTTAGGGTCTTGTTGTTTTTATCTCAACGTTGGTTGAAGACCTACACTCTGCTACAGCTACAGGGTAAGTAGGGCATGAAAACCAATCAATGTTAAGGTTTTACCCATAGTATTTTCAAGTGTAGATGTTGAAAATTAATCAGTAGATGGTTGAAAAAGCATGCAAATTTAGGTTTTACTCTACTCTAGAACAGGAAAGTCGGTTGCGGATTGTGGTCATGTAGTAGAAAAATTACCTCTAAATATTAGAGAGTGGGATTTTCCTGAGTGTGATAGTCACCATGGACGGGACATAAATGCAAGTATAAACATTTTGGCTGGGCTAGGAGTAGTGTCAGTCTGTGGAGCAACAGTAAGCTCCAAAGGGAGCCTATCCTGGAATACGGGTGCTATGGACAGAAAACCCCTAACAGCAATGCTAGGGAATCCCTCCCTGTGTCGTAAAAGCAGCGTCTGGAAGATGTCAACAATAAAATGCTTGCAATAGCCATCACCTTAACTGGTGATGCCAATAAAGATTCAAGGTTAATGACTTGTGCATTACCTTTGAGTAGGTTAAATGTTGCATTACTAAATACTTTAGGAATTTCAAATGGACTCACAAATCGTCAAAGTCAGACTAGCTAATATTGAAAGTAAGCGGGAATCTCTAGTCAAACTACTAGAAAAGCCTGATTTAGGCACTTTCAGAATTGATGTTAATCAAGCAATAGAGGAAATTGATGACTTGATTGATGAATTAAAGCGAACTTTTCCTGATTAATTGAAAATATATATCGACCAGAAAATTAGGTCTAATGTTTATGGAATGATTGAAAACCATCACTTTCATTCTATCGAATCTGCTGTATAATTTTTGACAAGTGATTTAGCTAAATTGTCGAGAAGCTCCACGCCATAATCTTTAGATTTAGCGTGAGATGAATCGACGGTCAATCAATGGGACTCGATGTCCCATTAATTGACTATACTGGGGTATAGTAATAGAGCATAATGTAAACCCAGGGATAAATATAAAAAACAGGGCGGTAGGGCATTGAGTCCTTAAAGCTCCTGGAGTCCGAGGGAGTAAGGGGACTGCGAAGCGAGAAGCCCACACTATAGCATCAGCTTAGTATGGGAATATGTCACCCAAAACGACCACTTATATACTGTAGAGTTACTTCTTCCTTGGGGTTTTGGAAAATGTTGTGAGTTTCATCAAATTCAACTAAATAACCAAAACGTTTACCATCTTCTTGAGTTTTCGCATTAAAAAAGGCAGTTACATCAGCTATCCGGGTAGCTTGCTGCATATTATGAGTCACTATAATAATAGTATAATTTTCCTTAAGTTTGTTAATTAACTCTTCTACTTTAATAGTAGAAATAGGGTCGAGAGAAGCACAAGGTTCATCCATTAAAACGACATCTGGACTAACAGCAATTGCACGAGCAATGCACAAACGTTGTTGCTGACCTCCAGACAGAGCAAAACCACTTTGCCCTAATTTATCCTTAACCTCATCCCATAAAACAGCTTGTCGTAGCGATCGCTCCACTATCTCATCCATCTCTTCTTTAGATTTAGCCAAACCATTAACTCTTACTCCATAAGCAATGTTGTCATAAATTGACTTAGGAAAAGGATTGGGCTTTTGAAAAACCATACCAATGTGACGGCGAATTTCTACAGGGTCAATATCTGGGTCATAAATATTGTGATTATGATAAAGAATACGGCCTTCTAAATGGAAAATACTAATCAAATCATTGAGACGATTAAAGCATCGTAATAATGTACTTTTACCACAACCTGAAGGTCCGATAAAAGCAGTGATTTTATTCTTAGGAATTTCCATTGAAACATTTTTCAGGGCTTTAAAATCTCCGTAAAAAATGCTAACGTTTTCTGCTGAAAGAGCAGGAGTATAATTCTGTTGATTAATATTTGTTTGATATTCTGACATAAAATATAACTTCCTAAATCTAGTCTAACAATTATTTTTATTTCTATTATTTAGAGAATGCTGAACACGTTTTTACTAAGCACTGTAAGAGTTAAAAAAATATATTAGTTTTAAATATTTTAGCTAGTCTGCTTACAAATATATTAATCCATAATTGTCTTCAAAACTTTGCTTATAAATTCCCCATAACTTAACACAGAACATAGCATCTAATAGGATTGAACAGTTGTTAAACCATCCTGGATTATTTGTATTTTGCATAAGTCATGCTGCTCTTCAGGAAGGGGTTTGATTGAATTCCTATTTCGAGCTTACTGATTAAAGATAAAAGCATTTAAATATAAAGGTTTTAACCTTTAGCTCTCAGAAAAAAAGTGCCCGCTTTTTATTCTCAACCAATTTAAAATGTGAGGATTTTGAGCAGACAAGAGAAGAAATTTTGAGGAACCAATATATCCGACTACATCCTTTGTAATTCCCATTTATCCTAACTCCGTGTATCCTAAATCTCTCCCATAATACTTATTGAGCAAACCCTCTTTAGTGATGTTTCTCCATGTTTCCGATAGACGCAAAAAGCATTAATTTAATTTTTCCTCAATAACTAAATATTTATTAATCATCAAAATTGTTTGTGACTGGCTACCCAACGAGAAAAAATACTGGTAATTAAAACTAATGCAACTAGGACCAAGGATCCTGCCCAAGCAAACTCCTGTAAAACCAAATCAAAGCTACGAGCAAACTCATATACTAGATATGCCAAAGATGGTAATGTTGGAGCAAAGGGACCACGAGGCCAATTATTAGAATAAACCACTGTAAAAAGTAGTGGAGCTGTTTCTCCAGCAGCACGAGCAATAGCAAGAGTTATGCCTGTAACGATACTTGGGAAAGCAGCAGGTAAAACTATCTGTAGAACAGTTTGATAATTAGAAGCACCAACTCCTAAGGATGCCGCTCTAATGTCTCTAGGAACTATTTGTAAAGCTTCATCAGTAGCTTTAATAATAGTGGGTAACATCAAAACTGATAAAGCAGCTCCCCCGGCAAACGCTGAAAATTTACCCATAGATAAAACTAGTAAACTATAAGCAAATACCCCAGCAATAATTGATGGTACACCACTCAAAACATTAGTAGCAAATCGAATTGGGCGGGCAGTTTCTTCGTCACTAAATTCTGATAAATAAATTGCAGTTAAGATGCCGAAAGGTATAGCAATTAAACTAGCAATTGCTACCACAATAATTGTGCCTAAAATAGCATTAGCAATGCCTCCTGTATCTTGACCTGCTGCAGGAGGTAACTTAGTAAACAAATCTAAGTTTATACGAGCTAATCCTTTGATGAAAACATAAATTAATACTGCAAATAGAGGGACTAAAGTAATAATTATACAAGTACCTGATAATCCTGTCATTACTTTATTAAATATTTCCCTTGGTCTTTTAGGGTTTCTTTTTAGATTAATGATAGGCTCAGATTTTTTGGTGGTAATATCTGCCATTATGAATTAAGATAATATGAATATAAAAATTTCTAGTTATATAAGCTAATACTCATTTCAAATGTGTATTAGTAAGCTATAATTTAGTATTGAGAATTTTTCTGAATGAGGCATACAAAAATAAGTCGTTTAAATGCAAAAAAGCTTAATAAATAATCGGAACTCATTTCTATCAATACTTAGCTTTAATTTGATTCACAACCCAATTAGCTAATATATTTAGGATTAGGGTTAAAGCAAATAAAATAACTCCTGTATACATCAGAGAAGAAAGTTGTAAACCAGAAGCTTCAGAAAATTGGTTTGCCATCAAAGAAGCGATAGTATTAGCAGGGGCAAAAAGGGTAACTTTAATCGAGTTAGCATTACCAATTAACATTGTTACAGCCATAGTTTCTCCCATTGCTCTACCCAAACCTAACATTATACTACCAACAATTCCTGAGAAAGCTGCTGGAATTAATACTCTAATAATAGTACCCCAACGGCTAGCTCCTAAACCTAAAGAAGCTTGTCGCAAGTCTGGTGGTAAACTAGCAAGAGAATCACGAGAAATTGCCGTAATAATTGGTAATATCATTATTGATAAAATAATTGAGGCCGGAAACATTCCCGGACCTCCTGCTCTAACATTATCAGGAATAGAAAAAATTGGAATCCACCCCAGATATTTACCCAGAAAAGTTTCTATTGGTTTCAGAAAAGGGAGCAAAACATAAATACCCCATAAACCATAAACTACACTAGGAATAGCTGCTAGTAATTCAACCATAAAAGTTAATGGAATAATAATTTTTTGGGGGATAAAATCCTCACTTAAAAATATTGCTGTACCTAAGCCAAGGGGCACTGCAATAAACAGAGCTAATACCGAACTAACTAAAGTTCCTACAATCATTGGCAAAGCGCCATAATCACCTTTACCGTCATTAGCAACAGGGTTCCAAACACTTTTAAATAGAAAGCTAAAACCGAATTCATTCATGGATGGTATTGCTTGCCAAGCTACTGTCAAAGCCATTAATATTAGAATAGCTACTATACTCCAAGCAACAACTTTAGTCAGAGTAATAAAACCACCATCAAACTTTTTTTCTGCATTACTCCGAGAACGAGTATCCTTTTCAAATTGAGATTGTTCAATCATATAATTTTTTTACATCATAACGGGTACTTTCGAGATTATATAATAGCAATCCTATTTTATTCAGGTCAACAATCTTGCCACTTTTTGACAATAGGCTTGGAGACAATGGTTGATGATTAATATTTGAAATTTAATGCAGAGCTCATAATTCTGAATTAAATTTATTTTGATGCTATTTGAGATTCATATTATAATCTGGGCTGATACAATCAGCAGTTTCTAGAACTTTTTGACGTACATTATCTGAATTAAATTTATTTTGATGCTATTTGAGATTCATATTATAATCTGGGCTGATTTTATTAGCAGTTTCTAGAATTTTTTGACGTACATTATCAGGTAAAGGAATGTAGCCTAATTCAGAACTTACTTTTTGACCTTCATTTAAGCCATATTCAATCATTTTTTCCAGACCTTGAGCTTTGGCTGGGTCATCATATTTACCATAAGCCAGGATCCAAGTATAAGTTACAATTGGATAAGAATTATCTCCTTCTGGGTCAGAAATAAAAGCTCGTAAATTTTCAGGTAATGTAATCGCTCCTAAAGTTGCTTTCGCGGATTCAAAAGTAGGATCTATATATTTACCAGATTTATTCTCCAGGGAAGCCATATTCAGACCTACATTCTCGGCACTCTTAGCATAACCATACTCAACATATCCTATGGCTCCTTCAGTTTGAGTAATTTGAGCAGTTACACCATCATTCTTTGCACCACCAATACCTACTGGCCATTGAACAGTTTTACCTTCCCCTACTTTCTGTTTCCACTCTGGACTAATAGCACTCAAATGCTTTGTGAAAACTCCAGTTGTACCACTACCATCAGAACGATATACAACTGTAACTGTTGTATCTGGCAGAGTTATGCCAGGATTAATTGCTGTTATCTTCGGGTCATTCCATTTTTTAATCTTACCCAAAAGGATATTTGTATAAACTTCCCGGGAAAGTTTGAGATTAGAAATCTGAGGCAAATTATAAGCTAAAACGATACTACCTGCAGTCATTGGTAGCAAGATAACTCCTTTGTCTACTTTGGCAATTTCCTCATCTTTCATTGCCACATCAGAAGCACCAAAATCTACTAATTCTTGAGTAAATCTCTCAACACCAGCACCACTACCCACTGACTGATAATCTACTTGTAGGTTAGGGTTACTCTGACCTAAGTCTTGAAACCAACGTTGATATATAGGTGATGGAAAAGAAGCTCCAGCGCCTAGAAGGCTTACTTGATCACCTCCATTATCACCACTACTACAAGCAGCTAAACCAATTGTTAGGACAACTGCAAATACTTTGGCAGTAATACGAGTTATTCCATAGATATTTATACCAAATTCCATGATTATTTAGATTTCTATATTTTTCTAAACACTAAAAACAATAGAAGAGAGCTTAACATATTTAGATTAAATAAGGGTTAATTTTTGTTGATGATTGATTATTATGAATTATGGGTGATCAACACTTTCACTTTGAATTGATTTCAACCTTTGTATAAAATTCAAAAGAAGGGTTGGGTCAATTGTTACTAAAAATTACTTAAGAGTAATTGTATAGTCAGAGCTAATTTTATCTGCGACTTTTGCAACTGTCTGACGAACATTGTTAGGCAGTGGAATATAACCTAAATTAGCACTTACCTTTTGCCCCTCATTTAATCCATATTCAATTATTTTTTCTATACTCTGGGCTTTAGCTGCATCATTTGAGATTGGATGCGTTAGGTAAGTTGTAAGCTAATACAACACTACCTGCAGTCATAGGCAGCATCATAACTCCTCCATTAACTTTTTTGATTTCCTCATCTTTCATTGCCACATCAGAAGCACTAAAATCTACTAATTCTTGAGTAAATCTCTCAACACCAGCACCACTACCAACTGATTGATAATCTACTCCAACATCAGAACGAGTATCTCTTAATATCAGCAAACCAACTTTGATATTGTGGAGCTGGAAAAGATGCACCTGCACCTATAAGGTTGATTTTTTTTTGAGCGAGACTGTGCTTTACCCCAGCAATTGTAGTACCTAGACGAATTATTAAGGCTACTAAGGAGACAATGGATGTATTACAAATAATTTTACTAAAGTTAAAACTAAATTTCATCAGTAATTGAGTATGTAAAATTTGATATTGACTTGAAAAAAAATAACAGTTAGCCAGTATTAAAACATACTAATATTAAAAATAAATTAAGAAAATATAAAATAAAAGTTAAAAAATTGTAGATTATGTTAAATTTAGACAAATAAATGTTGGGTAGTTGTAGCGTTCAGGAACCCTTGTAGAGAAAAACACTAGACATTCAGGGCTTATGGAGATACCACTATCTATAAAATGTGGTGCAGTGTTTTTGTGCCAAACACTCTTGCGAAATCTTGGTTCTCCACAAAGTTGAGCTTTCTCCCGAAAGAGAAATTGTTGAAGACATTCTTTCTATCCTCCACTGTTTCTCAGGCAGATTTGTACGGACTCCGAAAGTATTCATCTCAAATCTCAAAAGATCAGAGTTTACCCAGAAAAAAGTCTCCATCAAATTTGGAAAAAGTGGCGTTCAGCAATATAGATATTGCTTTAATCAAGCCATAGCTTATCAAGGTAAGCATAGTTTTATTTCTAAATACGATTTGCGTAAAGTCATCTTAAAGGTAGGGGGGAATGGCCATTCTGCCCTACCAGATTGGATGAAAAAATCACTTAATCATCTTAAAGTCAACGCAATAAATGAAGCTCATGCAGCATTTAAAGCTAGTCATAAAAGTGGGACGAAAAAGCCTTGTTGGGGAAAATTTCGTTCAATTAGAGACCGAATACAATCAATTAAATTTAGGGTCGAAGACTTTTTAGTAAGTTAGAATTTCTAATTCATAATTTAGAAGGGTTTTTTCTCTGAACGAGGCATAGAACAATCAATCGTTTAAATACACAAAAGCTTATAGCTAAGTTTTTTGATACCTACCTACTTAAGTATATTGATTGAAAACTACTATTTTGAGGTTAATACTATGGAAATGGGAAATTAAGGGATAAAGATGGTAGAATTTGGACAATATAAAAATTACCTCAACTATAAAGGCTCACCGTGGTGAAAACACCTCTATTAAATAATATAGAAAATAAAGAAGCAAATACTAAAGCTTTCCTGTCTTTGCCAGAGACAAAAAATGAGTTAAAGATATGCCTCGATGATTTGGCTAAGCAAATTATTTCTGGGTATTGCCTCTATCGAGAAGAGGCAATTATACTGACTCAGATAGCAGGAGAAGACAATATTCTTTTACTTTGTGAAGCTGCTGATCGGGTTCGTCAAGCTTGCTGCGGAAATGTTGTAGACCTGTGTAGCATCATTAATGTTAAATCTGGAGGCTGTTCAGAAAATTGTAGCTTTTGTTCCCAGTCAGTTCATCATCCAGGAGTTGCTTCTCCTGTTTATGGCCTCAAATCTATCGAAGAAATCTTAGCTCAAGCCAAAGCAGCAGAAGCTGCTGGAGCTAAAAGATTTTGCTTGGTGTCTCAGGGTCGGGGTCTTAAGTATAATAGTCCCAAGTCCGTAGAGTTTGATCAAATTCTGGCCACAGTAAGACAAATTATTGCTGAAACTAATATTAAGCCTTGTTGTGCTTTGGGAGAAGTAACACCAGGACAAGCTCAAGCATTGGCAGAGGTGGGAGTAACTCGCTACAATCATAATTTGGAGACTTCTGAGGATTTTTATCCAGAAATTGTAACTACTCATAGCTGGAATGACCGAGTTGAAACTGTGAAAAATCTAAAAGCAGCAGGTATTCAAGCTTGCACCGGAGGTATTATTGGCATGGGAGAAACTTGGGCAGATAGAATAGATTTGGCCTTAGCTTTGCGAGATTTAGAGGTTGAGTCTGTGCCTTTGAATTTGTTAAACCCTCGCCAAGGTACGCCATTAGGTGATTTGCCTAAATTAGACCCTTATGATGCTTTGAAGGCGATCGCTATTTTTCGTCTTATCCTACCAAAGCAAATTATTCGTTATGCTGGAGGGCGAGAAGCTGTGATGGGAGAATTACAAGCTTTGGGTTTGAAGGCTGGTATTAATGCTATGTTAATTGGCCATTATCTGACAACTCTTGGTCAGCCTCCAGAAAAAGACCAAGCAATGCTAGAATCTCTGGGTCTTCAAGGTGGGGAAACTTCTATTCCAACTAATAGGTTTGAGGTAGTAGAATAATTGTTTGTTCTCAAAAATAATTGTTAATTGGCGTGACAATTACAATAGAATTACTATGGGCAATTGCTGGTTTACTCTTAACAATTGCTGCGACATTTGTACCTGCGTCTTTCGCGAGTCCTACTTGGATTTGGGAACAGCAAGAAGTTAAGACTTTTTCTTTGGGAGTAACTTACCAAGTTGGGGCAGTTTTGTTTATTGGTTGTTTGGGTGGAAAAAATGCTGCTGTTATTTCTCAAATAGCCTATATATTTTTAGGTCTAACTTTATTACCTGTGTTTAGTCACGGTGGTGGTATTAGCTATTTGAGAGAACCTAGTTTTGGTTATTTATTAGGTTTTATGCCTGGAGCTTGGATATGTGGAAATTTAGCTTTTAAAGCCGATCCTAAACTAGAATTATTAGCTTTTAACTGTTTATGTGGTTTGTTAAGTGTTCATATAACTGGGTTGGCTTATTTAATTATTAGCAATATTTTGGGGTGGAAAAATACAGAGTCATTATCTTTATTTGATGCTATTTTTAGATATTCTATTTTTCCTTTACCAGGACAACTAGGAATTATATGTGCTGTTGCAGTTATGGCTTATTTCCTAAGACGTTTACTATTTTATTAACTCACATTCCAACATTAAATTGATAATTTTTATTAATCTATCGCCCCTAATACTCTCCCTAAAAGCCTTATAGCTATGGATATCGATTTTAACTATTATAAAGAACTGTAACTTATTTTCTCATAAAAAATTAGTTATTAAGAAATTTTATTGACATTGAGTTCTATAATGAGGGTTTTTCCTACAAGTCTCTTGCAAAATGTAAATATAAATGAAGATAGATGAAGAGGTGCGAAATGTCAGTGATTAACTAACTAGATTCTAAGTTCTAAATTTTAGCTTACTAATACGCATTTGAAATGAGTCAGGACTTACGCCAAGGCTGTATATATAGTAGCTTGGTGCCTTAGGAAGTGAGCTTTTCATGTCGCGAAGGGAAACACACCGGACCAATAGAGTTCATGGGTAATATCATATCCGGTAGCATCGTTTGTGCATAAAATTAAGTTTCAATTGTAAGAAACCCTTCTGCTTTATACTTTCTACCCTCTGCAAATATTCACCAAAGTATAAGTATTCAGGGGGACATGATATAAGTCCTATGAGTATTATCTTACTCTCTATTGCGTCCCTCAAAAGAATTTTTCAACAAACCCTAACTATCAGTGTTTATGGAGTAGATGTGGTGATTAATGTGGTACGATTGATAATAAATTAAACTAATATAGTGATTGTTAAACTTGAAATTACGTTTCAAAAAAAATCCCTTATTTTGGATAGCTGCTATTATCAGCATTGTGTTAGACCATCTGACTAAATTTTGGGTGGTACAAAATTTTCAATTAGAAGAAAGTA
The DNA here is from genome assembly GCA_023356535.1 of Trichodesmium sp. MAG_R03. Taxonomy (GTDB): domain Bacteria; phylum Cyanobacteriota; class Cyanobacteriia; order Cyanobacteriales; family Microcoleaceae; genus Trichodesmium. The sequence continues at coordinate 28,909 of JAKQYF010000031.1, forward strand.
TGGTTTTATGGCCTGGTGTATTTAACTTTACTTATGTAACTAATACTGGAGCAGCTTTTAGTCTGTTTAGTAATGGTGGAGTTTATTGGTTACGCTGGTTATCTTTAATAGTTAGTCTAGGCCTCATAGGTTTTGCTTGGTTTGGACCTAGGTTTGATATATGGGAACAACTAGGTTATGGTTTAATTTTAGGAGGGGCATTGGGCAATGGTATTGATAGGTTTGTTTCTGGTTATGTCGTTGATTTTTTGGATTTTCGCCTTATAGATTTTCCCATTTTTAATGTGGCAGATGTTTCAATTAATATTGGTATTATTTGCTTACTAGTTGCTACATTTTTTGCTGAAAAACCTAAATTGAGGGAATAGGGAATAGGAATTAGGGAAAAATTTCATATTGTTAATTTTATCATATTAACTATGGAATCTGCTATATACTATAAATTAGTCGATAATTTTTTCTTTCTAACTTTCTCACTTTTTTCTTCTTTTTTCTTTGAGACAATTATCACAATGACCGCAAGGCATATTCTGAGGTTGTTGAGAAAAACCAAATGCTTCTAGTAAAAACTGCCATCGACATTTCCTGGTAGAAAAATATTTATTCATATCCTTAATTCCTAAATTGTAGTTTAAAGATACTTTTTTACCACTACCAGACTTATTAATAATATAGTTAAATGGGTCGTACCATGTCAATTTTCCAGAAGAATGCAGAATAGATAGGGCGATCGCTGCATGAGGAATTTCATCTATTAAGCTATCAATGTTTCCTGTGGTTGGTAGTTGCTTGATTAATTTTTGGGCTGTTTGATATTGTGACTTCTGTTTTTCTGCTAAAAATTTTTGTCTTTGTTTATCTTCTGGATCTAACCAACCTGTCGGTTCGCTAATTAAAGTTAAAGCTTCTGCTAATTTTCCGTCTCTACCTCCCCTACCAATTTCTTGAATATATTCTGATAAAAGTAATGGTGCTTGAAAGTGTATTACCCATCGCACATCTGGTTTATTTATTCCCATTCCAAAGGCAGAAGTACAGACTACAAAATTTATGTCTCCACCTATCCAAGCTTTTTCAATATGTCGTCTTTCTTCTGAACTGAAACCCGCATGATAAGCTGTGGTTTGATAATTTTTTTCTCGTAATATTTCTGCTAAATTTTCACTGTCTTTTCTGGTTCTCACATAAACTAAGCCTGCTTGTTTTTCTCTGGCTCTGATAAACTTAAATAATTGTTGACGACGACTTTTAGGGGTACAAATATGTTGAATTTTTAGATGTAAATTATTTCGATAGGGGCTGAGTAAAAATGGTGTTGGGTTTCGTAGCTGTAAGGTAGTTTTGATAATTTTTTGTGCTTGAGGATCGGCAGTGGCTGTGAAGGCTGCAATGGCAATGTTTGTTCCTGGTGGTTTTGATTTAATTAGTGCTGGCCTGACTACTCCTAAGCGTCTATAGGCAGGGCGAAATGTTTCTCCCCATTGTGCTAAGCAGTGGGCTTCATCTAATATTAAACCATTGATTTTTGTCTGAGGTTGAGATAGTAAGTTCCAGATTTTTTGGTTAAATAATGTTTCTGGGGAAAGATAGAGTAGTCTAAGTTTATTTTGTTCTAATTGTTGGAGTGTTTGTCGTTTTTTTTGTGGGCTAAGTTGACTGTGGAGTAAGGTGGCAGGTAGGGAGCGATCGCTTAGTTCTTGTACTTGGTTTTCCATGAGGGCCACTAGGGGAGAAATTACTAGGGTTAAACCTGTTTTTAGAAGGGCTGGAAGTTGAAAGCATATTGATTTTCCGCCTCCGGTTGGCATTATAATTAGAGCATCTTTTCCTGTTAATAAGCAGTTTATTATTTCTCCTTGTGGGGGTCGGAAATTATCGTACCCCCAGATTTTTTTGAATGTTTCTTTGACTGTATTCCAGGATGTTTGTTCTGAATTTTTCATTCTTAAATATTCTTAAATATAGTTTTTTTTATTATGTTTAAAGTCGTCATTTTAGTTATGAGTTCTCAGTTTTTTCAGTTCTTAATTATGTAGGGTGGGCTTATTGCCAATATAAGTGTAGCATATAACAATGAAAAAAGCTGTAAGTTTAATTTTAATCTAAGGTTTGTGTTCATATTTTATCTACGTGGACTTTTGGAAAAAAATAGGTTGAAAATAAGGTCAAAATTTTTATTGACCTTGCTCATACTCGGTTTGGAGTGATTTTCGGTATAAAAAATTTGACATTTCAGCTACTTAGGGCTTGCTGATTAAAGCCAAAAGCATTGATACATAAGAGTTTTAGCATTTTTAAACTGAAAAAAAGTGTCTAGTTTTTGGTCCTAAGAGCTCAAAAAGTTAGTATTTTGGGCGCTCCCTAGGCAGAAAAATCAAGGGACAAATATATCCGACTAGCTCCTCTATCAATTCCCTGTTCTTCTGTAGGGACGTTTTGCTAACGCAAAGCTCCGCTAACGCTACGCGACATGTTTGCGCAGCATTCCGTCAGGAAAACGCATTTTTGTTATGCAAGGTCCCTACTGCTCCTCCTGGGAGATGTTAAGGGTGGGTCTACTACTCTTGAAAAAGACTTTTTCAGCAAGCCCTACTTAGCTACAAAATTTTTCATTCCCAATTTCCCAATTTCTTGAGGCATTTTTGAATTTTGAGCCTAAAGCGATCGCCATCTTGTAGGGAGTTTCCAGAAAAGGTTCTGAAACCCTTTTAATACTATTCCAAAATCAGTATTTTTGGAGATGTCTAATAGGTAAAGCACCCCTACAAGGTTTAAAAAACATCTAAAATTCTGCTGCTAAAGCAGCAACACAACGTTCACAAATTGTGGGGTCTTCTGAGGAGACACCAACATGAGTAGAATAATTCCAACAGCGATCGCATTTCTTACCATCTGCTTTGACTACTCCTATGCCTAAAGAATCTGATATAGATTTATATTCGAGGTTAGTTAAAGCTTCTGGAGATTCTAATAATTCTACTGCAGAAGTAATAAACAGATAACGTAATTCATCAACCCCATTCCCAGGGATCATAGCTTTAATATTATTAGGTTGTTGAGGTAAAGTTTCAGTTTCTACCACTTGTATTTCAGGGGTAAATTCCACTTTTTGGGAAGGCACAAAAACTCCTTCTGGAGATACTAAAGTTGTTGACTGTTTAATTGTATTGTCTGCCAATTTTTTATTGTTACCTAATAAAGTTTCTTGACCTAATATATCTTGAGCAGCAAATTTAATTTTCTCTAAGAAACTTTTGCGACTTTTAGCAAATAATAAATTCTGAGTAATAAAGTAGATTGTGTAAATAATTCCAACTAATATCATGATGTAATTTACCACAGGTAGTTGGTCAATTGTGTTTACTACTATTAGTGCTAATTTAATTGAGAACAGTAATATAACCAGCAAAAATACTCCTCCTAAAGCCTTTTTATATACACTAAATAATTTGCTTATCTTATTAGAAGAATCTGATAAATTTTCTTGATTTTTATCAAAATCATCAGAAGATTTTTGCGACTTATTAGGAGTTGTATTTTCTGCTTTTTCTGGTTCAATTTCGATTTTTGCTTCCACAAATTCTGACTTAGTTTTTTCTGCGTTAGCAAGAGGATGAAAAACTTGAATTTGCTCTCGTAATTTAGTATCTTTTACATACAACAATACTTTAGCTTCTAGAGGCGCACCGATCGCTTTTTCTGCCCGCGCTTTTTCCAACACTTTGTTAACTTCAGTGCGAGTTTTTCGTAACTCTTCCCATAACTTAACTAACTCTGGGTTATGCCATTTTTCCTCTAATTTCACCCATCCA
>JAKQYF010000310.1 GCA_023356535.1 Trichodesmium sp. MAG_R03
CCACTGCTGGAACGTTACGGAAATCCCAAATTTGATAAGCAGTTCCCAGGGCAATTTTTTCGTTATTTGCTGCTAATCCCATGGGTTTATTAAAGGTACGAAAGTGAGTATTAATTACCCCATTATCGGCACGCAATACGATTAATTTGCCTGCTTGATAAGTAGAAATAACTAAAGATATACCTAACTGATCTAAAATGTTGGGAAAGTTGTTTGTATGTACACTTCTTAATAAATAATTATCGGTATTAACAGGAGCCTCAGCTTGATTGTTCATAGTCTTTTCAGTTATAAGTTATCAGTCCTTCCGGTTTCAGTCGGAGGATAAAATCTAAAATTTCCTTTTTTATTCCCTTGAAAGAGAAGGGTTAAGACCTTATTTCTTGGTCAAAATAGCTATAGATATATTAAACAACGAAAAAAGTTAAAAATCAGGATTTTTAGGAGTCAGAACCTTCTGGAAAGATAAACAAAGCTGAATATTTGCCATCGGTGACTGCAAAGGATTTCGTTACTCACCCGTTTCAATGTGTAATTGCTTACGAAAGTTGATGTTGCTTCTAATTTTAAGGCAAGACGAGTAATTCTCAAGCAGCAGAGCGCTACTTTGTGATTTCTCTGTTTTGACTTCTAACTCCTATTAATATCTACAATGTCCTACAATCAATAAAGTTTATTATAAATTAGGGACATACTAGTGGCCAATTCAACAGAATCTAATACACAATCTCTTTCTCGCACACCTCTATACGACTTAGCAGCAGAACTCAAGGGCAGAATGGTAGAATTTTCTGGATGGGAAATGCCAGTACAATACACAAGTATTAGCACCGAACATGAAGCAGTACGTACAAAAGCTGGAATGTTCGACATTTCCCACATGGGCAAGTTTATTGCTCAAGGCCACGATTTAATTGAGAAAATACAATATTTAGTACCTTCCGACCTAAACAGCTTAGAACCTGGTAAAGCTCAATATACTGTCTTATTAAACTCTCAGGGAGGCATTATTGATGACTTCATTTTCTATCGTCAAAGTGATGACCCTCTCACCAATGAACCAAAGGGTTTTATGATTGTTAATGCTGCCACTAAAACTACTGATAAAGCATGGATATTAAATCATTTAGAAGCTAGCGGTGTTACATTCCAAGATATATCTGAGGAAAAAGTGTTATTGGCTGTTCAAGGGCCGGAAGCAGAATCTTATGTGCAGCAATTTGTCAAGGAAAATTTGGCATCAATTGGATTTTTTGGGCATTCAAATATCACGATATTAGATCAACCTGGTTTTATTGCCAGAACTGGCTATACTGGGGAAGATGGCTTTGAAATTATGGTTGACCCCCCTGTGGGTGTGGAGTTATGGCGCAATTTATTGAATGCTGGCGTTACTCCCTGCGGTTTGGGAGCAAGAGATACTTTGCGTTTAGAAGCTGCCATGGCACTTTATGGTCAAGATATTGATACTAAGACTACTCCTCTAGAAGCGGGTTTAAATTGGTTAGTTCACCTAGATAAAAAGGGGGAATTTATTGCTCGTCAGGTATTGGAAACACAAAAGGCGGAAGGAGTATCAAAACGTTTGGTTGGTTTGGAAATGCTTGAGCGCGGTATTGCTCGTCATGGTTATCCTGTTTTAAGTGATGGCAAAGTGGTAGGAGAAGTTACTAGTGGTACTAAGTCTCCTACTTTAGGGAAGGCGATCGCTCTAGCCTATGTACCTAAAAAATTAGCTAAGGTAGGTCAAAAATTAGAAGTAGAAATTAGGGGAAAAAATTATGCAGCTATTGTTGTTAAGCGCCCCTTTTATAGAAGTCAAAAGTTGAAAGTCAAAAGTTAAAAGTAGGACGTCGGGAGTGTGTTAGTCCAGAAGTAAACTGACACTCCTAAAAATATTAGGAGCCTTGTGAGCTGGAAACTCTCACCCACGGCGTATGTAGTAGAGGTGAGGGATAGCGATATCCCCATCGACTACTTCAGTGAAACCCAACATGCCCTCTCTTGTTGTTGAGTTATCCTGACGGGAAGCAAGCTATTGGATCGACATATCTTAAGTGTTGCATTAGAAAAAAATCGTCAAACCTTGTCATAACAATAAATTATACGAAAAAAGCTGATGTACTATTTTAGGTGAAACAGTCCAGTAGTGGACTGACATACCTTAAATGTTGCAGCTGTGTCAGTCCAGTAGGGAATGTTAAACAAACCGTATCAATATGGTTGTACTTGAAAACGAACGTATAATTGCATCATAACACACTATCCTATGAAACATCAAGAATTACCTGTTATTGGTTGGCGAGAATGGATAGTTTTACCTGAAATTGGCATTACTAGAATCAAAGCAAAAATTGATACTGGAGCCCGTTCTTCTGCTTTACACGCTTTTGATCTTAAAATTTTTCAAAGAGATGGTAAACCGATGGTAGAATTTAAAGTTTATCCCCAACAAAAAGATACAAATCTAATAGTAATTGCTGTAGCAGAATTAATAGATGAACGAAAAGTTCGTAGTTCTAGTGGTAAAGCAGAATTACGTCCTGTAATTTTAACTGAAGTAAATTTAATGAACAAAAAATGGTATATTGAACTAACCTTAACTAATCGAGAATTAATGGGATTTAGAATGTTATTGGGGCGACAAGCTGTAGGAAAAAATTTTTTAATTAATCCTAGTAAATCCTATTTAAATAAAAACTTAAAAACTAATCAGGAATAAGGTAACTTTAGTTATCGTTTCTCAGTAAATTCTACTCAAATATGAGGCTTGAAATACTCAATTTTCTTTTTATCCCCTTTAAATGGGAGACTTTAAATCTAATTTTCTGGTAAAAAAAGCTAGAAAAAAACAAAATGAAAATCGCTATTTTATCTACTGAGCCAACTCTTTATTCTACTAGAAAATTAGTAGAAGCTGGAGAAGAACGCGGCCACGAAGTTCAGGTTATTGATTACCTGCGCTGTTATATGAAGATAACTTCTATGAAGACTCAAGTTATTTATATGGGTGAACCTTTAGAAGAATTTGATGCTATTATTCCTCGCATTGGTACTTCTAAAACATTTTATGGTACAGCAGTAGTTAGACAGTTTGAAATGATGGGAGTTTTTACAGCAAATACTTCTCAAGCCATTTCTTGCTCTCGTGATAAATTACGTTGTTTACAATTATTAGCTAGAGAAGGAATAGGATTACCTGTGACTGGTTTTGCTAACTATACTCAAGATATTGATGGTTTAATTAATACTGTTGGTGGGGCTCCTTTGGTGATTAAATTATTAGAAGGAACTCAAGGAATAGGAGTAGTTTTAGCTGAAACTTATCAAGGGGCTAAGTCAGTTATTGAAGCTTTTCGTGCCTTGAATGCTAATATTTTGGTACAGGAATTTATTGAAGAAGCAGATGGTGCAGACTTGCGGTGTTTTATAGTAGGAGATAGAGTAATAGCTGCTATCAAAAGACAGGGAGCTGAGGGAGAGTTTCGCTCAAATTTACATCGAGGTGGTATAGCAAAAAAAGTTAGGTTGAGCCCGCAAGAACGCTCAACTGCTACCCGTTCAGCTAAAGCAATAGGGCTGAAAGTTGCGGGGGTAGATTTATTACGTTCTCATCATGGCCCAGTAGTTATAGAAGTGAATTCTTCCCCTGGTTTAGAAGGCATAGAAACTGCTACAGGGGTAGATGTTTCTGGTAAAATAATAGAGTTTTTAGAGAAGAATGCAAGAAAAGGTCAAGTGCGCGATCACGCTCAAGGCTGAAAAAGTTAATTATCAGTTATATTTAGGACTTACCCAGGTGAACCCAGAAACGGTGTTTTTTCGATATTCAGGACTTACGCAGCAAGCGCTATATCTAGTAAGAGCATAAGGCATTTGCCCCCTACAGATAGGGTATTATCTACGAGTTGGTGTACGTCCCATTATTGTTAAAAACAAGGATTTATTTTAGAAACTGCGTTGGCTTGGGAACATCCTAAGCTTGTTACGACTATTGTATTAATATAGGGATATCCCAAGAGCTCCCTTTTGCTATCGCTTTCGAGTTGAGCGATCCCGCTATGGGCTGAAACACTAGACTTGATTCTGATAATATAGAAGTTTGAGCACAACATCTATATAACTACCAATTGTTTTTGGTGATTATTTACCCTAATTGAATTATACTGCATGCTAAACAATAGGGGAAAGTTCCATGTCAAAATTTAAATTTTCAGCTTCTATTAATCTGAACTAGGAATTTTAAATTAGGAGAAGCGTGGGTAAGCCCTGATAGTATAAAAAGTGAAACTATTATCAAACTCAGGGCAAAACAAATTAAGATGAAACGGCGAAAATTAATACATTATCTACAGGCAAGTTTATTAGCTGTAATGGGAATTGGTTTAACATCTGAATTTCACAATTCTCCAGCTCAAACAGGAGAATCTTTAACTATCAGATGGTTGGGACATACTTGCTTTTTGTTTGAAGGTGAAGGTACTAAAGTATTAGTAAATCCTTTTCGCCAAATAGGCTGTACTACAGGATATCGAGACCCAAAAGTAGATACAGACTTAATTTTAATTAGCAGTAAATTATTAGACGAAGGAGTGGTAGAAGGTTTTACAGGCAATCCCCCACCAATGTTGTTATTTGAATCTGGAGTTTATCAGGTTAATGGTAGACAAATTCAAGGAATTCGCACTGTTAAGGATAGAGAGGGTGGGCGCAGATTTGGCAATAATGTTGCTTGGTTATGGAAACAAGCAGGAATTAAGATTTTGCATTTAGGAGGATTAGCTAGTCCCATTGGTATAGAAGAACGAATTTTGATTGGTCGTCCAGATTTACTACTAATTCCTGTGGGTGGTGGCCCAAAAGCTTACACCCCCTTGGAAGCAAAACAGGTATTGGAAGTGCTACAACCTAGAATTGTGATTCCTACTCACTATAAAACTGAAGCTGCTGATGAAACTAGCTGCAATATTGCTCCTTTGGAAGATTTTCTCACTGTGATGGAGGGAACTTTGGTCAATGTTGTAAATCAGGATACGATTTCTATTGCAAAAGATAATTTACCTCAGGAAGGTTTATCAATAAAAGTTTTAAGTTACAAGTTTGATCGGTTATAGCAGTTGAAGCATAGTGCGCAGATATTGCTAAATGTTGAAACTCATTCAGACGTCCCTAGGTCGAGGGGAGTAGGAGAGATAGGGAAATTCTATGCAATGTCGGTACAACATGAGAATAATAATTAATATTAACTTAACTAGAGCCAGGAATGAAGATGATTGACTTTGTGTTAATTACCGAAAAATTGGGTTTAAAGCCTCGCCCTTCTAGGGCGACTTTTTAGTTAATTTTTTTTCACAGGTTATGTTATGATGCTTTTTAGTTCACAAGTAAAGATATTAGTCGCGGGTGGGCAATCCGAAACTTTAAACGGACGGGTCGGCAAGTATAAGACTACTGCCAAAGTAGCGGCAGCCTGTGAAACGTCAACCTCCCGAGGCGCTATAACTCGGTTTTTACCCAGTGCCTTTAGGCCGGGGAGGATGTCAATAATAGAACATCTAACAAAATAATAAAAGTATGAACGGCCAAAATCTTCTGAATCTCTTCTTCAAAAAGCCTGTCAAGATATTAGGATTAATCTGTGCTACTTTAGGGTTAATCTTTACTA
>JAKQYF010000311.1 GCA_023356535.1 Trichodesmium sp. MAG_R03
GCGATCGCTCGTACCGCATCATTAGCTACTATCGGAGATAATGAGAAAAATTTAGCTAAGTTTGATCTGGCAGATCGTCAAATTCCAATTCGGGTACAATTGGCAGAGGAATTTAGAAATAACTTAGATGTAATTAAAAACTTACGCATTCCCAGCCAAAATGGTAGGTTAGTGCCATTATCTGCAGTAGCTGAAATTAGCATCGGTAGCGGACCTGCAGAAATAAACCGTTTTAACCGTTATCGTCAAGTTTCCTTTGAGGCAAATTTACAGGGCATTTCTCTGGGAGATGCACTAACAGAGGTAAAGTCATTACCGGCAATAAATCCACTACCCCCTGATATCAGCGAACAATCTGATGGTAATGCAAAAATTATGATGGATGTGTTTAATGGTTTTGCAAGTGCTTTAGGTTTAGCAGTATTGTGTATTTATGCAATTTTAGTATTATTATACAATAACTTTCTTTATCCAATAGTCATTTTGGTGGCATTACCTTTATCAATTGGTGGTGCATTGTTAGGGTTGATAATTTTCCAGAAAGAGTTAGGTTTGTTTGCTTTAATTGGAATTGTCCTGCTAATGGGTTTGGTGACAAAAAATGCGATTTTGTTAGTAGACTGTTCCTTAGCCAATGAAAAAAAAGGAATGCCTCAGTTGCATGCAGTTAGAGAAGCTGGTATTTCTCGTTTGCGACCAATTTTAATGACCACATTTTCAACCATTGCCGGAATGTTGCCTATCGCTCTGGAATTAGGAGCAGGAGGTCCAGTCAGAAGTCCGATGGCGATCGCTGTCATTGGTGGTTTGACCACATCAACATTATTAACATTAGTAGTAGTACCTGTGTGGTTTACTTATATTGATAATTTTTTCCACTGGTTGAAGAAATTGTTTAGTGGTAAGAAGAGTCGCCTGCAGTTGGATGTGTCTGTTAATGGTAATGATCAGGAGCCAAATGTATTGAAAAAAGACCCTGTTACTAGAGTCTAGTTCCAGAGATTTTTTTTATGCTATATTTTGTATGAATAAAGTCATATAAAGAGGAAGTAATCATCTGACTACCTCCTCTACCAATTCCCTATTCCTCTGTAGGGACGTTGCATAACAAAAATGCGTTTTCCTGACGGAATGCTGCGCAAACATGTCCCGTAGCGTTAGCGGAGCTTTGCGTTAGCAAAACGTCCCTACTTCTCCTCCTGGGAGGTGTATATTTTCATATTTTGCGTAAGTCCTGATTTAGAAATATAAAAACCAAATATAGCTGTTTAAAGCTTATCGTATTTGGTATTAGGGGGTCCCCTACTCCTGAAAAAGATTTTTTCAGCAAGCCCCAATTAATTTTTCTGTTCCTGATAAAGAGACTTAAATACTTGTTGTCTTTTTTTATGGTCAACAATAGGCGGAGGATAACCTATAGTTTCCCGCTCATTCATAGGAATTTTACCAGTAACTAAATATTCTGTATCCACACTCCGCAACTCTGAAACCCACTGCCGAATATATTCTGCTTTTGAATCATATCTTTGTGTCTGAGATGCAGGATTAAATATTCTCAAGGGTTTTGGGTCCATGCCGCTCGAAGCACTCCATTGCCAACCACCATTATTAGCAGAAAGGTCCCCATCTATTAATTTCTGCATAAAATATTTTTCACCCCACTGCCAGTTAATTATTAAATCTTTGGTCAAAAAACTAGCCACTATCATCCGACAACGGTTGTGCATCCAACCTGTTTCGTTTAACTGACTCATAGCAGCATCAACAATAGGATAACCTGTCTTACCTTCGCACCAAGCTTGAAAATATGCTTCATTATTCTCCCAAGGAAAATTTTTCCAATTTTCTCGGTAAGGACCTGTTTCTAATTGGGGATAATGGTACATAACATATTGATAAAATTCCCGCCATGCAATTTCTTTTTGCCAGGTTTCTATATTTTTAAATGCTTCATCACTACGGCAGTTTTCAATTAATTCTTGAGTTTTTGCCCAAACTGTACGAATACCAATAGCACCAAATTTGAGAGCGGCACTTAGTTGAGATGTTCCATCAAGACCGGGGAAGTTTCGTTGTTCTTGATATGAATATATCGCCCCATTGGAAAATGTTTCTAATTTTTCTAATGCTGCTGTTTCTCCTGGTTCAAGAATCAGTTGATTTTCCCAATTAAATCCTAATTCTTTAGCAGTAGGTAAGTCAATTATTCCTATTTCTGTTGTCTGTTGAAGTTGATCCTCAGTTAAACCTTTTAGTAAGGGAGTATTTAGTGGGCTAGATTTTTTTTTGCTCTGCCAATTTTTCCAAAAAGGAGTATAGACAGTGTAGGGTTTTTTTGTGGAAGTAAATATTTCTTCTGGGGCATGAAGGAGTTGCTCCCAAAAAGTTTTGACTTGAATATTTGCAGCTTCTAAATTTTCTTTAACTAGGCGATCGCGCTCCTTACTATAAGGTTCAACATCCAGGTTCCAATATACAGCTTTAACCTCCAAAAAAGTTGCTAATTTTGGTATAGCTTCCGTAGGTTTTCCTGACATTATTAAAAGTTGACTTCCTATTTGTTTATAGCGTTTTTGCAGATGTTGTAAACAACCAATCATATAGGTAACTCTTGCCGGAGCAATATCATCTCGTTTAAGAATATTTTCATCAAGACAAAATATACCTATTACGGTTTGACCTTCTTGAGATGCTTGTGTCAGTCCGATATTATCTGAAATTCTTAAATCACGCCGATGCCAAAATAGGATTAAGTTAGACATTTTATTTTAGTTTACTATTAACTTTAATAATCGAGTTTAGGGTAGTTATTAGTTATTTATCATTTTCATTTTGGTAGTCTTGCATAGTAATAGTAAATAAACATGAACAACCACTAGTAAGGGAGCAAGATATTCCTACTGCCCCCTAGCACGTAACTGAGATGAAATTCCCTACAAAAAAGTGAATGCACAAGCTCATATTAATAAAAGTCAAGTGCTTAGTATTGTTAGGTTACAGCTGACAGTTAAGATTAGAGAAAAAACCCTTCTAAATTCTGAATTATTATTTCTATATTCCTGATAAAAATGGTTTTGCCAACAATAAACTACAAATTGATTTAGCATCTACAACTTCTCCCTCTAAGATAGCTTTTTCTAATTCTTGAGGAGTCATTAAAACTGTTTCCATATCTTCATCAACATCTTGCGCTGGAGGATGTTCCAACTTCTCCAAATCTTCCGCCAAAAAAGCATAAATAAATTCATCCGAATATCCAGGAGCAAGGGGAAACTCTCCTAACTTTTGCCATTTATTTGCTCGATAACCTGTTTCTTCCTGTATTTCTCGTTTAACAGTTTCAGCAGGATTTTCATTTTCCTCTATCGTACCTGCAGGAAATTCTAAAATCCTACCTTGAATAGCAAATCTATATTGTTTTACTAAAACTAATTTTCCATCTGAAGTAACAGGAATACATAAAGCACCTCCAGGATGACGAATACATTCCCAGTCACCTTCAACTCCATTAGGGAGACGTAGATAGTTAACATCAAAGTTAAATTTTCTACCTTTATATAATAGACGTTGTTTAAGAATTTCAGGGGGTTCTTGATTTTGCATAAAACATAAAAAACTAGACCTTAACTATAATATCATCTTTATATAAATATAGGGTAAATAGTTAAAATTGATAATTTATAGATACTCTAATTAGTTCAAGCTATTTATTTTGTACTTACCCATAAATAAATAAAATAGTACTAAGCTAATACTCATTTAAAATACACATTAGTAAGCTATAATTTATAATTTAGCATTGAGAAAGGTTTTTTCTCTAAACGAGGCATACAACAATAAGTTGTTTAAATGCACAAAAGCTTATGAGCGATCGCCGAAATTTTATAAAACTTTTAGGCATAAGAAGACTTATAAGTTAATACTCATTCAAAATGCGTATTACTAAGCTATAATTTAAAATTTAGCATTTAGAATTGAGAAAGGTTTTTCTCTAAACGAGGCATACAATAATAAGTTGCTTAAATGCACAAAAGCTTAGGAATAAATTATTCATTAAAGGTAAACTTTTTTAATTTCTGACTTACCTATATTCTGATTACTTTAACCTAAAACTTATAACCGAGAACATTATTAAAAAAAATACTTAATAGTCAAATCAATATGTTTAAAAAAATAATTTGGGGTATAATTGGTGGAACCCTTTGGGGAATTTTATTCTATGGGACTTTAGCAGGTTTATTTATCGGAATTAATCAAAATTTATTTACTATTATAAGTGCATTATTCATGGGTATTTTGTGGTGTACAATCATCAGCATGATTTGGAAATCATTAATGGGTAGAAAAGATGAATCTAATAAGAATTATATAATAGCTGGAATCATTGGTGGTTTTTTTATAGGCAGTATTATTGGAGGATTAATGTTAGCAATATTAAATCGGGACGCTAATTTTGGTAAGGCATATATATTAGGAGCATTTTTGGGAGGAAGTTTTGGTTTTGTTTGGAGTTTATTTAAGCCTCCTATGTTTTTGGGAGGTGTGAGAATTTGGGGTAAGTCTGGGGCAATTTTAGGTTCAATTTGGGGTTCTTTTTTCGGCACAATTATCGGTATAGTTGCCACAGTTAGCATACTGTTTTGGAGTCAAGCAAATATTGATATTAGTGCTAGTAACTTACCTCAATTATTAATAGCTGCTTTGATTTTTGGTAGTGGAAATGGTGCTATTGGTGGAATTATATCAGGAATTATATTCGGTGGATTAATTATGACTCCTCCTTTACCTTTAGCATTAGAATTAATTGGGATAAGAGGTGCAATTGTTGGCGCAATTTGGGGCTCTTTCTTGACAGCGATCGCTTTAGGAATTATTGGTGGAATTTTATCTATAACTATTGGTGATGATTTGTTTTTAAATTTAGGAATTAGCGGTCAAGTTACCTTACTCAAAGGAGTAATTGTTGGTACAGGTATTGGCTCAATTTGGGGAATAATTTCTGGTGCTGTTTGGGGTGCTTTTGGTAGATGGTAATACTAAATCCGGTTTAAATATTAGACCGGAAAGCTTTAACTTCTTCCCACCTAAAACCTGCCACCTAAAACCTGCCACCTAAAACCTGCTACCTAACATCTGCCACCTAACATCTGCCACCTTGGGGAATAATTTCTGGTGCTGTTTCGGGTGCTTTTGGTAGATGGTAATACTAAATCCGGTTTAAATATTAGACCGGAAAGCTTTAACTTCTTCCCACCTAAAACCTGCTACCTAAAACCTGCCACCTCAAGCCTGCCACCTAAAACCTGCTACCTAAAACCTGCCACCTCAAGCCTGCCACCTAAAACCTGCTACCTAAAACCTGCCACCTAACATCTGCCACCTAACATCTGCCACCTTGGGGAATAATTTCTGGTGCTGTTTGGGGTGCTTTTGGTAGATGGTAATACTAAATCCGGTTTAAATATTAGACCGGAAAGCTTTAACTTCTTCCCACCTAAAACCTGCTACCTAAAGCCTGCCACCTAAAACCTGCTACCTAACACCTAACACCTAACACCTGCTACCTAACACCTGCCACCTAACACCTGCTACCTAACACCTAACACCTAACACCTGCTACCTAACACCTAACACCTAACACCTGCTACCTAACACCTGCC
>JAKQYF010000312.1 GCA_023356535.1 Trichodesmium sp. MAG_R03
TTAATTGCTGTAGCTTGTAGTTCCTTATTAACAGTAATTAACCTTAAATGGAATACTAATTTGGCAAGAGAAGATTTAATCAGCTATTTAGAAGATTACCTCGATAATATTTTACAACCAGAAATAGAAGGTAATAGTAGACTTGATAAAGCTGTTAACCGGATGGTAAATCAGCAAAATGTCTTCTTAAACAGATTTCATGAAAATGTGACAAACGCAGTCGAATCATCCTTGGGAAAAGTAGCAAGAGAAATTTCCAAAGGTAACAAAGAAGCGGCTGATATCGCCAAACAAGTTTATACAAGATTTACTGAATCTTCTGGAACAATATCTAATGCAGCAAGTAAATTTGAATCAGTTGTTGATAACTTTCAAAATATTATTGCTGATGAAATGAAACCTACGGTAGAAGAATTAAATCGAGCATCTGAAACATTTCAACAAAGTCAATTTCCTAAAAAATTATCAGAAGCTACTCAAAATTTAGCTACCATCCAACAAAATTTTTCTAACTCAACTTATGCTCTAGAAGAAACAGTAGAAGTTATGAGAGAATCATCAAATAACAATAGTCAAACTCTAGGAAGTTTAACAGAGGAAATTATCAAACTTAATCAAAACTATCGTGAGGTATTTGAATTACATCAAACCAATCAACAATCTCTCCAAGAAATTATTCCTCTACTTAACGAAGAAGCAAGTAATTTTAAGTCAGCATCCCAAATAATTCAAGACCTACTGAATGAGATTAAGGTTAGAGAAAAAAGTCTGGTAGATATACAATTAAAGTTGGTTAATATTCTAGAAAAATTGACAAAAAATTTCCAAGAAGGCAATACAGAGATTCAAGAGCCACAATTTAATTCTCCAAGTAATACTGCTGAAGTTAGAGACTATGACTTACAAAAGAATCACAAGAGACGAGTTATTAGAAATTTTTTTGGTAGAGAATAACAATAAACTTATGGCAGTCTGCGATTTGAGAAGTACAAAATTTTGGGAAGTAGACAAGAGGGAGCAAACAATAGAAAATCTGCTTCTGTCATATATCCCAAATATCTCTATTAGTCTTTACCTTAATGCTTCAATTTTTTCAACTCGGAATTACAATAATCAAATATTTCTTCCTTAAATTCTGCCAATTTTTGTTCATCTTTATTCCAATAACTGATTAAAATAGATAGCTTTTTCTTAATGCCAATTGCTAATTTATCTCTAAATTTATCCCTTTGAAAAAAATCTTCAATCTTCTTAGATATTTTGGAATTTTTACTACTATCTTTTTTTAGCTCTGTCAGGATTTTTTCAATAAATTCCTGAAGTTCATTATTTTTATCCCACAAATTAATTAAACTTTCAATAGCTTTTTCATTGCCTATTTTTTCTAGACTAGTTATGACTAATAAGTGAGTATTAAAATCATTGGTGGCTTCATATATTTTATTTAAAAAATTAATAATAATATTTTGAATATTACTGTTTGCTTTGACTCCTTGACGCTCAATTTTTACTTTTAACCTCAAAGCCAATACTTGAAGTTGTTGTTCATCAAAGGTATACAAGATATTTTCTAAGCCCTCAACTATAGGCTGGCAATTATCATTTTCTAACTGCCTTGTAACTAAACCAATTAATTGATAAATACACTCATCAACTTGATCTATAGAAATATTTTTTAGATCCTGCCAAAATAGATAAACTTCGCTCCATTGTGAAGCAAAATTTTGCCCAATAATATCAAACTTAACATCAGAATTTTTATTATAGTCAATTATATCTAGAGCAGCAAAATATTCCTGAAATGCAGGATGCCAGAATGAATAAATCTTTTCATTTAAACTTCCTTTGATAATACCTACTTGATTTAGTAAACCAAGTTGGAGAGACAACTGAAAGAGAGACTTATCAAGAGACTTATCATTTGTAGTCTTTTCAACTAGAGAATGAGGCAGAAGAAATTTATTCTGTTTAATTCCCTCTAAAGCAAATTTTTTCAAAGCATTTTCTAATTCTTGACGCTTATCTTGACGCTTATGCTGTTTTTCAGATTCTAATTCTTGAGGCTTATATTGTTCTTCTTTCCACTGGTAAAAGATTTCTATAAACTGCCTGTAAAACTCAGCATCTAATTCTGGTAAACTGCTATTTCGACGGCAAATGTAGAATAAAATTGTTAAGCGCAAGGGATTTTTGATTGCATCCTTGAGACGTTTCCACTTAGGATTTAGTTTGTCTTTCTTTTCGGGAGATGGGGTTAATTTTTTTCGTAACTGCTCCTCCACTTCTATATTAGTATTTTTAAACCAGCGATCAATTAATTTATTTATCTGATCACTTTCAAATCCCAATAATTGATAGGTCTCAAAATCTTCATCTTCTAGTGCATTTTTGCCATTATCCCAAACATTAATTCGACAGGTTAGTACAACTCCCGCTTCACCTATCCATCCAGTAAGTTGCCTGGCAACAGTTACTAAAGCATCCACAGGTTGTGCTGCAATTTCATCGACACCATCCAATAGCAACCATACTCTACCCTGATTAAATTGTTCAACAAAATTATTTTCAATTTTTTCCTCAACTTCCCTTTTCTTGTAAGCAGCTTTCAACCAATCTTCTAATAAATAGTTTTCTATAGTTTTACCCTTGAGGTCTCCCAGAGATATCCAAATCAATAAATTATTTGTATTATCTAGCACCCAAAAAGCAATCTTTTGCAACCAGGTTGTTTTACCATCCCCTGGATATCCAATAATAGCTATCCGTCGCGGTTTCTCTGAATTAACATCCTTAAAAAGTTTGAGAAAATTATCGTACTCAATCTTTTTCTCTTCTGGTTTATACAACTCAGAGCCATTTTCAGGTTTAGGGCGAAAATCTTTATCGAACAGCCTTTGTCGCGATCGCTTAACTAAACCCACAGGAACAATATCATCGTCTACCTCAAATCTAATTCCATCTCTAGCGGTAAATTGATTAGTCGTCAGCGATCTACGAATTTCTAGCACTGTTTGACAAAGTTCCTGCCACTCAGAAATATCAACCTCGATATCTGGAGGATCTGTAGAGCTAATAGTATTATCAACAATTTCTTCCCAGTTACAACCAACTGTCTCGCAAATAGCAATGAAACTTTCCCTAACAATTGGGGCACCTCGCCAAAATCGCATCAAAGATGAGCGCGAAACTCTAGCTTTTTCAAACCAAGCCTCCTCCACCTTATTCCAACCTTTGCTTCGTCTAGCCTTGTCTATAACTATAAGTCCAGTCTCAGATGCTTTTAAAGAGCTTGCCATCTTTTTTCTTTTTACCTAAATTATTCCAGTGTCAAATTAAAATCTTCAACTGTAAGTTTGGCCACTTTTTATGAGTATCATTTTTGAATCATCAAAAAGTAGGTTAAATGATTTTATTATTTATAGTATGTATTATATATCAAAAAAAAGTTAATTTTTTTTGATATATTCAGTTATTGAGTATTTAATTTCTGAATTTGTATGTATAATATAAAAAAAGTGGGACGAAAGTCCCACTCGTTTAAATTAATTGGAATTGATATCCCTATTATGACAACAAATTACTCAAATGGCCATAATGGCCATAATGATCCAAAGCAACCCTCTAGTATTACTCCTCAAGCAAGCTACAATTTTGGTGTTGGCTTGATTGCAATCAGTGTCGTTGCAAGCTTGGGAATAATTGTTTCATTATTGTTCTCAAATTTGCTCTCTAAAGAGATTGCTGAACTCCTATTGCAGCAATCAATATGTATCGCTAATGTAGGACAGCATTTAGTTCAAAAAGAATCAGAAAAAAAGGAATAGCTCAAGATAACTGGACTTTGAGATTTTTCATACCGAACATAACTCCAAAGCCAGTATGAGCAAGGGGAATACCTGAAAAAACTAAAAATAGCTAAGACCTAGGTATATCAAGAACACGGCTGAGGTTTCACAGGCTGCTGCAACCCATCTTGGGGGTGGGTTAGGCTGACCTCCATGCCCATTTAAAGTCTCGGAATGCCCGAGGGCAACTTACCAAAAATTCTTGTTGGTCTTTATTTGTGCCTTCAGGTTTGAACTTCTCATTGACCTGAAAGCTTTCCAAGTTCTATTCTCAACTGGAAGTCGCCTGCTCATATATGGGCGAGGCTTTAAACCCAATTTTTCGGTAAAAATTATGAGTCGCCGTTCACGATATTCAAAGTTAAATCAAACTCTCAATGTCTGGCAATCTTTTATATATGTGATGTCGAGCGTACTTATGATTTTGAGCTTATTTTTGTTCTTGGCACTACTTGAAAAAGAAAATACGATTAAGGGGCTAAAGGAAGAAATTTCTAGCTTAAAACCCCAGCCACCAATTGAAATTACAGAAGGATCTGACCGCAAATTCCCATCAGGTAGTGCCGAATTATCTGATAGATTAATTAATTTTATTCAGAACGATCTAGTGAAGCAAATCGAAAATTATGCTCAAGGAAAAGAAGGCTATATCGTACAAGTAATCGGTCATACTGATGGTCAAACAAATAATCCTTTTCAAGCCAGTAATTTAGATAATCTGTTAGAAGAAGTTGCTCGTGGTAATGACAATATTAGTAATCTCACGGCAGGTTCAAATGCAGACTTAGGTTTAATGCGAGCTTTAACAGTAGTAAAAGAACTTGAAAAAAACCCTCGTTTAAAGCAACTAGAATTAAAATTCCGAGCTTATTCAGCAGCACAACTTTATCTACCTTCAGGAGAATATGCGGGAGTACAGCGCTATCCAGATCAAAGAAGACGGGGAATAGAAATTCATTTCAGTCCTCCTTACTTAAATGTAAATTAATACACAGTAATTATGTCAGTAAAAAGTAATAGTTATATAGATGAATCGTTAAATATTGATACTCCTGAAGTGGATTTCACCAGGGGTGAGGTATACACCGAAGCGGGCATTCCAGCCAGCACTGGGAACATTGAATTTTTAATATCTATAATTATATATACTTGAAATCTACTGTATTTTGTAAAACTTTATTGTAGGGCTTTGGTCTCTCAGCCCACACGGTTTTTTTTTCACAAATCATTTAGGATTGCTGTATAACTTTTCCTAACTGCTGAAGCTGCCAATAATCTTTCTACAACTAACAAAATTAATAACTTTTCAACCAACAAGATATTATAATTAGCATTATTATGTAACCATAAATCTAATATATCAAAATAATTAATCAAACAACATTACTGAAGATAATTACGGAGAAAAAAACAGTGGACTCCAAATATAACCCTGTATCTATTGAACAAAAGTGGCAAAAAACCTGGGCTGAACAAAACCAAGATCAAACCCCTCAAAACAATACTCAGCCTAAATTCTACGCCCTATCTATGTTCCCTTACCCATCCGGTAATTTACATATGGGCCATGTTCGCAACTATACTATAACCGACGTCATTGCCCGACTCAAACGGATGCAAGGTTATCGTGTCCTGCACCCCATGGGTTGGGACGCTTTTGGACTCCCCGCAGAAAACGCAGCTATTGACCGGGGTATCCCACCCGCC
>JAKQYF010000313.1 GCA_023356535.1 Trichodesmium sp. MAG_R03
CCTGTATAGTTAACACTTGTATCTCCAGCAAGAAGTCTTATTAAATGGCTTTTTCCTACACCATTTCTACCAATAAGCGCAATGCGATCGCCTAATCTTACTTCAGCAGTAAAAGGTTTAATTAATCCCATAATACTTAGGTGTTGAAAAGTAATAACTTTCTTGCCAGAAGATTCTGAAGATAAGCGAAATTTTACTGTTTCATTACGAGCAATACGAATTTCTGTATTTTCTTTTTCAAAGCGTTTCAATCTTTTTTCAACTGATAATGCTTGCTTTTTCCTACTTTTAGATGATGCAGCCCATCGTTTAAGTTGATTTAGATCGTCTTCTAGTTTATTACGTTCTTTTACTATACGTTTGTTATATTCTAATAATTGTTCAAGACGCTCTATTCTGGCAGTTTCATAACCATTATATTTGCCGTTATGAATCCATCCTGTTTGTGCTTCAATTGTTACTATTTTATTAGCAACAGTAGAAAGTAAAGTTCGATCGTGACTAATTAATAAAATACCTTGTTGAGTTTTTCTTAGTTCTGATTCTAACCAACGTTTACCTTTAACATCAAGAAAGTTATCAGGTTCATCTAACATTAAAATATCAAATTTTCCTAAAAGTAAAGCAGAAATTGCTAGACGTTTTGCTTGTCCACCTGATAATTTTGTTAATGGTCTATAAGCAATTTTATCAAAGGATTCATTTAATACTTCTTGACAACAAATATCCCAAATTTCTTCTATTTCAGTTCCCCCTAAGTTATACCAATCACTAATAAGTGTTGCATAATCTTGAGCAATTTTACTATTATTCTCATCCTTCTTTAAAAGTTCTTCTTTTTGCCACATATCTTTGGCAATTTTGGCTAATATTTCTCCAGAAGTATCAGCTAATAATAATCTGACAGTGATTTCTGGAGATGATAATGATTGCGGCATATAACCGAGTCTGCCGTTAATAGAAATTTGTCCAGATTCGTATTCTTGTTGCTTCATAATTAACCGAAATAGGGTTGATTTACCAGCACCATTTGCTCCTACCAAAGCAACTACTTCTCCAGAAGAAACATCAAATGAGACATCTTCAAATAAAACACTACTATTGGGTAAAGATACTTGAGCTTTTTGTACTTTAATTAATTTTGCTTTCATTGTTATAATAATTGAAATAAATTTAAGGTACTAAATGTTTTTAATAGGTTATTGTTAAACTTTAACTTTAAGAAGGGTTCAGCAGAGTATTTTTTTTTGAGGTCAAAATAGCGAAGATCAGCTTTTGAAAATTCAGCTTGACCTTTTAAATTTTTAGTTTTACTGTATTTTTCTTTTGCCTGAGTAAGCATCGAATCTGAAATATCAAGTCCTGAAACATCAAAACCATCTTGTGCCAATGGAATTTTGATTCTACCAGTACCACAACTTACAGCAGTTTCGGAGTTAGTGAGGTACAAAGTTTTATCGCTTTACTAGATAGGCCAGATAGATTACTCTTCAACTGTACCTCATCACCCTAAAAAGTGCTGTAATTCTAAAATTGAACTAGGACTATACATTTTAGCTATCTGAAGCCAAAAATTAAGGTTATGTTTAAAAAAAATAGAATCGAATTCTATCATGCGATCGTAAAATTTTCCGTTGTAATACAAAGCAGAATTTGATAAATCATTCATAAATATACTTCATTGATTGACAATTAATTGACTTATTTTTTTTGATCTTTATTCTGACTATAAACTAGCTAAAAAAAACTGACCTCATATTAAAAATATATAACATTTAATACAAGATTCAGTCTTTACTGCATTAATTCAATTTATTTGGTTAACCATGTTGCTTAGATTCATTCCAAACCTCTAAAGGTTGTGCTGATTCTAAAACATTACTTTCAACAAAAAGATTCCCCCTGCTAAAGTTTATTTTATTCTGGTAAGACTTTTTATCAAAAGGAGTTAACAGAGTTAATTTTTCGATATCATGTCTATCGTTTATTGGGTCTAATTTCATGAATATATTCCTCAGTTTTTTGGTTAAATTTATGAGAAAAAATTATCGAATAACTTGCAATTATTTTGAAAAATTATTTTCATGAATTTGAGCGTATATTCTTTGTGCTTTTAGAGAAAGGTTGGCATAAGGATAGGCGATTTTATACCAATAAATTCCTATTTCTCGTAATCTTTCAACTCCTTCCTGTTTAGCCTCAAATTCTTGCTGATTTAAAATCTCTAAAGCATTAATTAAAGTTTCTTTGACCTTATCTAATTGCAGATGGGATTTAAATATACTATCTGTATTAACTTGCAATATATTAGCTTCTTTTAATACCTCAAAAAACATTAATCCTACCGAAATTTCACGAATAGTTTGACGATTTTTAACCGGATTTATATATGCTCTATATCCAAAATGAAAAAATCTAACAGCAAATATACCCAAGGCTAAAATATTCATTTCATAATCATTTAAACCTAAATATTCTGACCATTTGATAGCGTTTAAACAAGCACGAAATTCCTCTACAGCTTGATAAAGCAAACAATCTTTATCATTATTAAATGGCCAAGCACCAGCAAAATGTCCTCTATTATGTCCTTCTGCGTGTAATATGGCTAAAAGTTCAGCTTCAGTATTAATAAAATTAAAGTCAATTTCTCGTAATTCAAAAATAAAATTTGATGCTATTCTTAGAGAATTTTGAAAATTGTTTTTAAGTAAAGTTGAATTGAGGACTAATCTTTGATCGAAAGGTTCAATCTTTTTGGTAGGGTTTTTATAACCAACTTGAAAAATAGCAAAATCATCAGGGTCATAAGAATTATCAACATTTTGAGATAAATTTGATTCTTTAAACCGAGAAACAGCTATAGTTTCAATAAACATTAATGGTTTGGGTTCTTGTTTACACATTAAGATCGGATCGTCACAAACTTTTACACTCGCTTGCTCAAACCTAAAACGAACATCCACAAGTGCAGACGATATTTTACCAATCACCCAAGCATAACGTTTTTGATTATTAATTTTTACAGGAGCTAACCATGCAATAATATCTGAGTGAGTCGGTGATAAATTAGATAAGTATTCATTTATAAATGATGCATCACCTTTGATTGAAGCAATAATTCCATCAATTAAAGCATTAGGAAGATCGAGAGATTGAATTTTATCAATCAAATCTTGATCTTTCATTTCGTCAGCTAACTGAAAAAGATTAAGAACTTGTGGCCATCTTGTATCAAAGGTGAGTTCTGACATAATGAATTGATTAAGAAAGTTTAAAAAAATGTAGTACAAATCTAAATCTTCTCCAACTTTAGCTTTTGATTATCATTAATTGCAATCTTGATTAATCTCGTTTTATCTTGTCTTTTATTACAAAATATTTTTTTAGTATCTTGAATTGTCTAGAGTTATCTTGAAATGTCCTCCTCAAACAGTATATAATCGCTAAAGCCCTTATATTCATGGTATTTATGACTGTCACAGAAATTTTAAAATTGGCTGATGAGCTAGTTTTTGCTAGTCAGGGAAAACATCTTGACGATCTCCAAGAAGAAATTATTCAAGGAGTTTATGAAGGTAAAACTTATCGAGAAATTGCCGAAGAGTCTCAATGGAGTGAAAGTAGAGTAAGAAATATTGCGTCTGAATTATGGAAATTATTATCAAAGGAATTAGGAGAAGATATTGAAAAAGCTAATTTTCGTTCCACCTTTAATAGATTAAATATTTCATTATCTCCGTCATCTCAAAATATTTGTGTCAATTTTGGCTCGCAAATATTATATAATTCAAAGCAAGATAATCAAAGAAATCAAATTAATAATAAATCAAAAATAATTTATGAGGATTTAACTTTAGCACCTCAAATAATTAAATTTTATAATAGAGAAACAGAATTAGAAACCCTTAAGAATTGGATATTGAATCAAAATATTCGTTTAATTTCTGTATGAGGATTGTCAGGAATTGGTAAAACGGTTTTAGTTAAAAGATTTGTTGATTTAAACTTAGAACAATTTGAAGTCATTATTTGGAGAAGTTTAAAATATCCTAAGTCTTTAGATTTATTGATCAATGATTTATTAAATGTTTGCCATGTAGAGACATTTCACACAACGTCTATACCAAAATATTTAGACGATAAATTAAAAAAAATATTTGACCTTTTTGCTAATAAAAAATGTTTAATAATTCTTGATGATGTGCAAAATATCTTTATTACTGGTCAAATTGCAGGACAATATCAACCAGAATACCAAGATTATCAAAACTTTTTTACTATGATAAGCGAAACACAACACCAAAGTAATATTATTTTAATTAGTCGAGAACAATGTGCGGAAATGGAATCTTTAGATCAAGCACTATATCCTATTAAATGTTTAGAATTATCTGGTTTAGATGATATTAATATTCTTAATGATACGGGTTTAACAAATGAAAATAGTTATTTACAGTTAATCAAATTTTATGAAGGTAATTTGATGTACTTAAAAACAATTGCCACATTAATCAAGAAAAATTATGATGGTCAAGTATCTGAGTTTTTAGCTGAGAATACCTTGCACATTACCTCGAAAATGCAATTTTATTTTAGGGAAGTTTTTAATCATTTATCACCTATAGAACAAAATATAGTCTTACAATTGATTCAACTAAAAATACCTATTTTCCGAGAAGATTTAAGACAAAGTTTAAATTTATCTTCTGTTGACTTTAATAATTATTGACAATCATTACAACAAAGGTATTTAGTAACAAAAATTAAATCAGATAAAATTTTGTTTAATTTATCTCCAGTTTTTAGGGAATATGTTAAATTCTTCGAGAAAAATTAGATAATATTTTTTGATTCTCTTGCTATACTATTGGCTTTAATATTCCTTAAATTATACCTTGAGACAAAAGAACTCTTATCCTTTTAGGTGTTGCTGAATCAAGCTATTTGGTAAAATATAAAATGTTTCAGTTATGATTTAAGCAAACACTATTAAAGAAAAATCATAGCCAAAATCAGCAACCTCCTATTGCGGAACAAATACCCAATAAAAAAAAGCAGCTTCTATAATTGTGATCATAGTTGTTTTACTCTAGCCTATAGTTTTTTGAAATTTTCAAAATATCAATATTAACAATACTTACGCATCACTGCTATATATGGCGTATAAATTTGTCTTTTTCAAGATATTGCCACTATAATTAGTGCCGTTGCGTAAGTCCTGCTAGTTATGATACGATAACGAATAAATTGCAACAAAACATCTAGATTTAGATAAGAGGTGATTTTTAATGGATAAAGCAGTTTTTTATGATGATATCCGCACTGAGCTATTTGGAGGAAGATTAAGTCAAAGTCAAGTTGATGGTATGGAAGCCATTCTCAATTTTTGGGAAAACCCTCCGATACTGCCCACGGGGGAGTTTAAAGTCAACTGGGATATTCGTAGTAT
>JAKQYF010000314.1 GCA_023356535.1 Trichodesmium sp. MAG_R03
TAACTCTAATAAACCCATCAAAACGATTCCAAGGGTGAGACTTTCTCGCTTTTTCCTGAACATAAATATCCAAATCCCACCACCAAGAATTAGGCAACCTAGGGAAATTATTTCGATATTCAGCCAAATTAATATATTGAATCAATTTCTCAGAATTCTGTTTAAGTTTCCCGTCTAATTCTTGAATTTTCAATATTACAGAAGTATAAGGTATAACCTTACCAGATAAAGCCTTAGAAAGAGCATCTCTAGCCAATAAAATATCTAAAACATCCTGCTCTGATAGAAGAGTCTTAGAATTATTTAACTTATCTAATGATTTTTGATAACGTTGTAAAACAGTAACTTTCATCCCCTTAACCATTTAAAAAGTAGTAATTCTCAAAAATAGGACTTACACAGAACCGAGTTTGAACCCAGTATATTTTGCCATGTCATATTATCTTAGTTTTAATTAAGTTTTGAGGTCTTAAAATTATTGTAGATTAGTGAGAATATTTAATTATTTGATTTAAAAATTTCTAGCTTCAGTATTACGTAATATATGACAAAATACAGTTATTGATTCAATGAGTAAAAAAAGTCACATCTAAGATAAGTCATATCCAATATTTTACAACACCAGTCCAGAGACTACCCAATATTAAGATTACTTTAGGTTGAAACTCCCCGCCCTAAAGCAGGGCCGTTTCATCTTCTAAGGTGAGTCACAAAAATATAGTGGTTAGAGCAGCTTGTTTGAAGGTTTGATATGATAAATAATTCAATTATAGCTATAAGCAATTATGACAACTAACAATCCTGATACTATTTCTATGGACAACACTTCTACTGAGGAAGCAAATACAAACGAATTAACCGAAGACTATACTACTCTTAGCTATATAGAAAATATTGAGACTGTTATTGCCGGCATGGCAGAAGAGCAAAAGGTCATGGTGGCTCAAAATGAAACGGGCCATTTGTGGAAATTTCGATATGGCACTGTAGATGTATACGTAAGACTAACTGGAGAAACTGATGATGATACTTTAACCGTTTGGTCTTATGTATTAAAGTTACCTGCTAAAAATGAACCAGAGTTGATGCGTAAATTATTACAAATGAATTGGTTATCAACAATGGAATCTCATTTTGCCATTGTAGACAATCAAATTGCAGTTGTGGCAACTCGTACTGTAGCAGAATTATCCCCAGGAGAAATTTCCCGGGCAATTACTATTGTTGCCACTCTTGCTGATGATAATGATGAACCTTTAATTGAAGAATTTGGGCAATAAATCAGATTGATAAACCACATCGTCACAACCAAAACCTTCTAGGAACATTGCATACAACGTCCCTACTATGGTCTACTAAAATGAAAACTGCTGTAAGGAATGAGAATTAAATAAACCCCAGAATTTTTTTGAAAGACCTCAGATGATTTGGAGTTTAGGCAATTTAACTTGTGTAGATAAAAAAATCTTCATTCCTAAAAAATTCTATTGTAGCAATTTTTGTAGAGATGTTTTATAGACAGGACTTACGCAGGACCTCTATATATGGTGCAAATATTTGTCATTTTCAAGATATTGCCACTACAATTAGTGCCGTTGCGTAAGCCCTGATAGAATATCTCTACTTTTATTATAGATAATTATAATGTTTTGGCGACTCATACCCCTACTAACAACAACCGGAAAATTACAAATGGCAATAGATGAATGGTTACTACACCAACATCTCCAAGAAAAAATTCCACCGACTCTCCGCTTTTATACTTGGCAACCAGTAACCATTTCTCTCGGTTATCATCAAAAATCCTATCCCGAATATTGGCAAAATCTCACCTGGCAAGATACTCCTGTGGATATTGTCCGTCGTCCTACTGGTGGGAGAGCAGTTTTGCACCAGGGAGATTTAACTTATAGTCTTATAACCTCTGGTTTGAGTCGCCGTCCCATTGAGTCTTATCAAGCTATTTGTGAATTTTTAATTCGAGGGTGGCGATCGCTTGGTCTTGAAGTAAGCTATGGCAGTGCAGGAAGAGGTTATATTAAAAACCCAAACTGTTTTGGAACTTCTACAACTGCAGATTTAATCTTACCTAATGGTAAAAAATTTATCGGTAGTGCGCAACTGAGAAAAAAAGGAGCAATTTTACAACATGGTTCAATGATTTTAGCACCTGATATTGATTTTTTTCGCTATGTTTTTAACTCTGAAGTATTTCCTGGAGTTTCTGATTTTTCTACATCTTTTTTATCTACAAATAATATGGGAGAAAATTTGATCAATCAGATTATTGAAGCATTAATTATAGCAGCGAGTGAATATTTTAAAATTCAATTAATTACTGAACCTTTATCAGATAAAGAATGGCAAGAAATCCATAATTTTGCCAATACTAATAAAACTGAACAACCCATATTGTAGTAGTTAACGATAATTAACTATAGCAATCCTATTTTATTTATGTCAAAAATCCTGCCACTTTTTGAGAATAGGTAATAATGTAATAGTCAATAGGCAAGAGTTTTGGAATTTATTTCTAGTTTTTAAATTGTCACAACCTATTTAGGATTGCTATATCAGGACTTACGCAAAGGCTCTATATATAGTGCCTTGGTGCGTTACGAAGTGCGCTTTTTATGTCCCGAAGCGTTCGCTCCGCTTTGCGTCAGCAAAACACACCCTACCAATAGCGTTCATGCGTAAGTCCTGTTCTATATATTTTATCTGTTCCTTTTCTGGAGGTTTAAGAGGTTTGATTTGAGTATAAATACTCTAGTCAATGAGGAATATATTGTGCTAGTTTCTTAAAACATGGCGTTGGTAAATCAAGGGATGAAACTCTAAGAGTAATCTGTTTCTAATACCTCTAAAATATTTAACCAGAGTAAGTGATGGATATCACCCCTAGTAGAAAATCATCCCACCAATTACCAACACCAAAAACTATAGCATCTACTAAACTAAATTTGTGAACTTTCAAAAACTTATTCAATTTAAAGGTAAAGTCAGGCATCTCTTTAGTCTTACTTTATCTCTAGTTTCGCTGCTAGCTACTGGTGAAGCTAAGTCTGCTAGTTTCAATTTTACAAAGATCGCAGACACAACAAATCAAACTTTTCAAAGCAATACTAGATACTCCAAGGTTTATCGCGGACTCGGTACAGCAGGCGGGTTGAGCTGGGAGCAGCTAGGGTCAGATGGCTTAGGTATTGCGATCGGCGATGGTGGATACGTTGTCTACCATGCACAAAAATCAAGTGGTCTGGAGGGCATTTATTATGGCTTAGGCTCAGCTCCTATTACAGTAGCTACAAACGGTACAATATTTGAGAGTTTCGGCAAGGGAATTGCTATTAACGCCAGGCAAGAGACTGCTTTTATTGCTACTACGACCACTGGTGAAACAAATATTTATGTCAACAAGCCTACCTGGTCGGGGGGGCCTAGGTTGATTGCTAGCAGCAATGATGGCTACAATTTTGCTCGTGGAGTTTCTATCAATAATAATGGAGATGTAGCATTCACTGCTGAGAAAAGTGGGTACGTTAACGTCTATAAAGCATCCCTTCCTCCCAACGGGAGCACTCCAAGCAATATCACTAATATTACCAGGTGTGATGCTAGTTCGGCTAATGGAGATGTATGCCCTTTTGTAGATTTTGAAGCTCCTTCAATTAATAACAATGGATTCGTTAGCTTTTCTAGTAAGAACGGTATTTTCATTGGGGATGGAGGTTCTATTTCTCCCATTATTTCTAACAACCCTAATTTTCTGGTGGGCTCATACCGTGAACCTAATATTAATGACAAGGGATTCGTATCGGGTTTTGTGCGTATGGATCCTGGTGAAACTCCTATAGTTGGTATACAAGGCCAAATCATCTTTTCTGGTAATGGTACTAGCGGTAATGTGATTGCTGGCAATTACATTGGCAGTAATGAGCATGGAAGTTTTAGAAATATGGGTACCAGTTCTATTAATAATGGTTTGAATACTGTTGATTCCAATGGCGACGTTGTTTTCATGGCAAAAGGAGGTTTTAATGATCCTAGTAATAGGATTTCGATGTACGATATAGGCATTTTTGTTGGACAGGATCCAATAGAGAATAAAGTTATCAGTGTGGGCGATAGAATTGAAATCTCTCCTGGTGTTTTCACAAGTCCAATTCAGGATTTAGCGATGGATCGTGGTAGCTTGAGTAATGACGGGGAAATAAGCTTCTGGGCAAGATTGGATGATGATACTGAAGGTGTCTACCGTGCTAACCCGCTAGGCGCTTCCCAGTTTAATCCTTGGTTACCTAACTGTCCTATCCAAAATCCAGGAACGATGAGTTTTTGTGGTATCACCTCCGGTGAGTGGTACGATCCTCCCACTGCCGACGGTTTTCATTATGAGATGGACAGCGACTCTCTATTTACCTCAATCCTTGATTTTCCTTCCACATTTGAGAATCCCTTCACCGTGGCTGTCGAGGATATTGTCCTAGGTGAATTTTCTAGTGGCGACGAAGTCAACTTTAGTCTTTATGATGATATTTTAGGAGATTTCCTCATCGGTGGTCAGGGAGTGGAACGGTTTACTGTTCTAACGGGTGACGCTATTGACCCCACCGACCCTATGGCTCTTCCCCTTAAAATTGCTTTTAACACAGATATAGCTGACTTTACTTTGCATCCAGTAAATCGATCGTCAATACCTGAACCAACAATGATTTTTGGGTTGTTATCTGTAAGTGCATTATTTGTAGGTTTTCGAAAAATCTAAAGACATTAAAAATTCGCTTTGCACAGTACAGCGTTTGTCAAATTGATGAACTACACCGCCATAACCAAAAACTTGTAGGGACGTTGCATGCAACGCCCCTAGTGTAGTCAACCGACATGAAAACTGCTGTAAATATTAGAAAAAAGATTTCAGCACACAGCTAATTTACTGACTGTGGTACAAACTTGTCGTCGCCAAGGTCGTTCTGTAATTGATTTCTTTGAGAAATATTTGAGAGCTTTTCGGCTATTGCCGGCATTAAACACAGAGGGTAACAATAGCCATATCACTGTAGATAGTGATGACTTATTATCTCTTTCTCTGATTCCTATATCTGAGACCTAAATCATTCTTGAGCGATTGCTCACACCTGAATCCTTACCTGATAAATGAAATGACTGAGCCAAGAAAAATCAAGAGAAGCATTGTTATTACTCTAGTATTAATATCCTCAATTTCTTTAAAAGCCTGCGCATCTCGTAGATACAACCGCGAAGTCTATAGAAGTCTCGAAGACTGTTACAAAGAATGGGGAATAGTAGAAGAATGCGAACCAGTGACAGACGGAAGTTATTCATCTGAGTATTATTATGGTCCTTACTACTATCGGTCTAGGTATAGTGGTAGATACTTTTATCGAAATAGTAATAGTAGCTATCAACCTGTTCCTAGTAATGCAG
>JAKQYF010000315.1 GCA_023356535.1 Trichodesmium sp. MAG_R03
TCATTAGTTAACTTTAAAACTTTAATAGGTACTTGTTGACCGTTACGATGAATACTTTTTTTTAGACTCTCAAATTCCTCTGGAGTCATAGGTGGAAATATTTCTACTAATCTGTGTATTTTGAGCATTTATTTTTGATAGTATTTATTACTAATAAAAATATTTATTTATATTATACATTATTCTGACAATAATTCCCCATAATAATTGTTATAATTGCTCAATTTTCATCTACAGTTATCTAAGATCAGGATATTAAAATTGCAGCACTATCAAGACTTTAGATTACTCTAAAACAACTAGAAAAAAAAATTCTCCCCATCTTAACGAGTAGGTTAACTATCATAGAAATTGACTCCATATAGTGTTAGTTTAGACTGGAAAGGAAAAGACAAAATAGTATTAAATTGGTAACTCAAACAAGGATTTTAAGTAGATAATAGAGAACTAATTTCATTAACAGGATTAAATTCTCAATCTATGCAATTAATCAATAAAATTCATTTACATCAAGTACTTACTGCTACATTATTACAACACAATAAGTTTGTTACCACAATCGCTGAACAATACAAAGCATCAGGAACTAAATTACTGAAAGGTAAACCCAATCCTCAAACCTCAATAAATTTTCAAGTTTATGGTGTGAAAATTCATCATCCTTTAATCTGAAGGTAATTCAAATCTGACTCATCTGTTTCTTGAGCTAACTTTAATCGCTTTTTTATACGAATCGGGACTCGGCTTAAACATTTAATATTTGTTAATAGCTTTATATTTTCTTGAGTATATAAAGCATTATCTGCTACCATGAAAATGTCAAATTTTAAGTGATTTTTGAAATCTTTCATGGCTTGCAAAAATTGTTTTTTGTCAGATTCATTTCCCGAGCTAATTCTCATCCACAATGGTACATCTCCATCATTTGTACAAATTAAATCCATCATAAATTGTTTTAGATCGGGTCGTTTATATCTCGAACCTCTGTGATACAGTGGGTCTAATATCCGACCGAATTTATTATCATTAAAATACTCTGTTTTTACTTTTTTGCCAATTAAATTCTCTATAGCTTTTCCCTCAAAAAATTTATGATCGGAGGTATAATGGAGATGAGAGCAATCCTAACCCATTTAAAATCATTCTTTTAACTACTTGACCCCCTGTTATTTTTTCTGGTAACTCTTCTCCTAGTAGTGGATTAATTTTTTCTTCTATACCAATCTCGTCAATAATTCCTGCTACCAATCCTAAATGATCTATATTACTAACTTTTATTGACATTTTCTCTTGTTTTTTTATCTTCACTTATTATCTATAATTACACTTTGAGGTTTTTTTCTTGAGTCTAAATACTTACTCAAGTTTTCCCTTCTTTATATCCTACATTTTTGTAGCACAAAGTGTAAGATATAAAATAATCACCAAAAATACACCACCATATATAGAGGTACTGCTTAAGTCCTGTTAGTATTACATAAATTTTTTTTTACCTGAGTCTAAATGCTATGAGCGATCGCCAAGATATTAACAATATCTCAATTATTCACGGTCTTACAGAAGACCAAGTATTAAATCTTCGTGCTACAGGTCAAGGGAATCATGTTAAACTAAATACAAGTCGTTCCTACCAAGAGATATTAAAAGAAAACTTATTTACTTTTATTAACACCGTTTTTCTCAGCATTAGCCTAATTTTAATTTCTCTTTCTCGTTATGGTGATGCTTTCCTGGTGATCGTTGTTATTTTAGGTGGTGTTATAATCAGTGTTTGCCAAGAAATATGGGCGAAACAAAAATTAGATCAAATTGCCCTATTAACTAGACCATTAGCTACCGTTATTCGAGAAAGTAAACAACAAAACATTGATCCCAGTGATATTGTCGTAGGAGATATATTAGTTGTCCATACTGGAGACCAAATACTTGTAGATGGAAAAGTAGTAGGAAAAGGCAAAATAGAAGTAGACGAATCACTTCTCACAGGAGAATCTGACCTAATTCCTAAACAAGCAGGCCAACCTGTTTATTCTGGTAGTTTCTGTGTCAGTGGTACTACTTATTATGAAGCCCAAAAAGTAGGAACCGAAAATCTAGCTTATCAACTAACAGTTGGTGCCAGAGCATTTCGCCAAATTTACACCCCACTCCAACAAGAAATTAACTTAGTCATCAGAGTATTTTTACTCTTGTCATGCTTTCTGTGGATACTGGTTGCTATTAACTGGTACTTTGGATTTTATACATTTGCTGATACTGTTCAATATGCTGCTGTAATTGCTGGCCTAGTACCGAGTGGACTTTATTTAGCCATTACTCTTGCTTATACTCTGGGTGCAGTCAAAATGGTAGGACAAGAAGTTCTAATTCAGCAAGCTAATGCCGTTGAATCATTAAGTAATATAGATCTTTTATGCTTAGACAAAACTGGGACATTAACGGCTAACCGTATTACTTTACAAAGTATTTATCCCATAGGACTTGATGAAATCAAGTTGGGAAGTATATTAGGTGAATATGCAGCTAGTACAACTGCTAAAAATCAAACTATTGAAGCTTTAGAAAAAGTCTTTTCTGGACGTCGACGTTCTCTAATTTTTGAAATCCCTTTTACTTCAACTCGTAAATGGAGCGGTTTAAGCTTTGCTAGTCAAGAGGAAAATTTACTATCTGGGACATACATTCTAGGCGCTCCAGAAATATTAGCTGAAGTCACACAACTCAGTACGAAAGTTACTCAGCAAATTCAAGAATTAACACAACAGGGGTTCCGAGTGCTTTTATTTGCTTATAACCCCAAGATTAATAGCTTATACCAGGATTCAGAACAACCACAATTACCTACAGAACTTTTTCCTCTCGGAATTATTAGCTTTCAAGATGAACTTAGGCCAGAAGCACGTGAGACTGTAGAAGGTTTTTCCGAAGCAGGAATAGAAGTAAAAGTAATTTCTGGAGATCATCCTCAGACTGTAGCTAATTTGGCCTTACAAGCAGGACTTGGTTCAAATATCCCAGTTATTTCTGGACCTGAATTGGCTAAACTAGATGATACTCAGTTTATTCAAGCAGCAGCATCTAAGACAATTTTTGGCCGTGTCACTCCCCATCAAAAAGCTAGACTGATTCGTAGTTTAAAGAAGCAAGGCCATTATGTGGCTATGATTGGAGATGGAGTTAATGATGTTTTATCTCTGAAAGAAGCTAATTTGGCGATCGCTATGGAAAGTGGTAGTAAAGCCACTCGTAGTGTTGCAGATATTGTCCTATTAAAAAATTCTTTTGCCTCTTTGCCCCATACTTTTTTGGAAGGACAACGTATTCAAAATGGTATACAAGATGTATTGAAATTATTTATGATTAGGGTATTCTGTTTTAATCTATTGATTTTTGCTACAGGATTTATTGGTGGATTTATCGGCGGTACTTTTCCACTCTTAAATAAACACAGTGCAGTTGTTACTTTGATATCAGTAGGATTTCCTACTGTGTGTATTCCGATATGGGCTAAACCAGGAATCTTACCTCGACGTAGTATAGTACGCTCCCTACTTCATTTCACTTTACCGGCTACTTTGACCCTTACTCTTGTATCTCTGGGAGTCTATCTAACTTATTTAGCAAGACCATTTTCAGGAAATGAATTATTTATTGATCTCGACCAACTGAATGAATTTCTTTCAGTTCCTCGTAGTGCCCTAGTCACAATTATGGTTTTATGTGGTTTATTGTTAGTGCCTTTTCTCAAGCCCCCAACAAAAGCTTGGGTAGGTGGAGAAAATTACAGTGGTGACTGGCGATATACTTTTGTTGCTTTAGCTTTACTAGGAGTTTATATAGTTATTTTGGCTGTTCCAGCTATACGTCAATTTTTTGAACTATCTTTACTAAATACCCATGATTATTTTTTGATTAGTTGGTTAGCTTTAGTTTGGTGTTTATTACTACGCTATATATGGCGAGCCAAACTTCTAGACAAATTTTTAGGTGTCGATCTTAGTTAACTTGTAAACATTTAGCGATCAACTCTCACCAAGAACACACTACACTCAAGAACTGGGTTAACAATATTTTTAAGGATAGTGATTTACAGTTTAATACTAATTTCTATTATTTCTATTTAGGATTGCTATATAATAAAATTTTCATTCCTAAACATGACTATAGTTCATGCCTGCGCAACAACTAAAAATGTTATAACTCTCGAACCCTTTGAGTATACATTAGGGGCAATTGATGGACAAAATGTTGATATGGCTGTATCAATCAAAATATATAGGCTTTTCCATCTAATCTGAGTACTTACCAATTATGTCTGTTAATTTAGCCTAATTAGGGTTTGCTGAAAAAGTTCTTTTTAAAGAATAGGTAGGGACGTTGCATGCAACGTCCCTACCGAGGAAAAGAGAATTCACCCACTCCTAACCCCGACTGTGGAGAGGTAATTGTAAGAATTGTCCCTTGATTTTTCTGCAGTGGCTGGAGGGATGAAAAACAAGGTGAAACCCTTTTGGGGCAAGCTTAAGAGAATATAACATACAACAAAAATTAGAGGTTGAGGATGGGATGTTTAAGGTACTGAATGGCTATTAAGTGACCTGAATGACCTATTTCTCCCCTAATATTCTGAATTATCTTGGGCAAATAACAGATAGTATCTTTCAAGAGAACATTGGCTCAAACGATTTTTAAGCAGAACTTACAGGCAGTTTGTCGCCCCCATAGTGCAGTGGTCAAACCAAAATACTAACTTTTTGAGCTCTCAGGACCGAAAACTAGACACTTTTTTCGACCCTAAAAATACTGAAACCTTTATGTGTCAATACTTTAATATTTAATCAGCAAGCCATATTCAATTTGGCGTTAAAATTTGTCCTTATGCAACAAAAAGTAAAGACCCCCTCAAATATTTCAAATGTTTGGAGAAGCTTGGAGTTAGTATAAAATCTTAAATATAGCTAAGCTTTTTCATGCCTACCTACTTAATTATGATTTACTGAACCGCCAATTTTAACTTATGTTAAACATACAAACAATCATTTCAATTTTATTAATATTTGTTCCTATTTCAATAGCAGCTAATATTCTGGAATTAGGTTCATCAGTAATTTTTATCACATCTGCTATAGCAATTATTCCCTTAGCAGGTTGGATGGGCACAGCAACTGAAGAAATTGCAGTTGTTCTTGGTCCTAACTTAGGTGGCTTATTAAATGCTACATTTGGCAATGCTACAGAATTAATTATCGGTATTATTGCTTTAAATGCTGGTTTAGTAGGGGTAGTTAAAGCGAGTATTACTGGTTCTATAATTGGTAACTTATTGTTAGTAATGGGTCTCTCAATGTTTTTAGGTGGACTCCGTTTCAAAGAACAAAAATTTCAGTCAGTAGTAGCTCGCTTAAATGCTTCAG
>JAKQYF010000316.1 GCA_023356535.1 Trichodesmium sp. MAG_R03
GATTTACCCTTTGCAGTCGAAGTTGTAAAAATTTAGGTGTTTTGGTGAGTATATTATTGCTGTAATTGTCCGTTAGGCTAAGATTACGTTCTACTTTTAACAATATTTGCCTAAATCTCCAAATTTTCCAAGCTAGGTAAAAGCTAAAAATTGATATAATTATATTTACTTCTATTACTAACCACAGCATCTTTTGCTCCACCAAAAAATTAGCAATAATAACTTGACTTACTCCCGATGTTGTGCTTAAGGGACAATGGGGGGATTTTTCCAGCCAGGAAAGCCCTAGGTGCAGTTTTGAGTTAAGGAGATGCCCTCCTCTTGTGTTAATAAGAATCCAATTTTCTGTATTAGGAGCGCCAACTTATAGTCTTTGTTTACTTCCTTTCCTTTCCAATTTTATTATAATGACATTATAATGACTGTGTATATAATTGTCAACCCATGTACACTTATTATTCCAATACTATCCACAGTTAGAATTGCGTGACATACTCCCACAGTAAGCTAATGCTATGGTGTGGGCTTCTCCCTTAAGAGTCCCGGTACTCCGAATGCCCTACGGCCCTGTTTTTTATATCTTAAGATTTGGTTTTTTACACTATTATAACACCACTCTGGGAAAATGACAACTATTATACAATCGGATTTTGTATCAAATGGTCGTTCAGTTTCAGATTTGAAGGCCCATTTAATATTAACAACCAAGTACAGGAAGCTAGAATAATATTGTCAATGAATGTCCCATCGAGTCCCATTGATTGACAGTCGATTTAGCTAAATTTCTTACCGAAAAATTGGGTTTAAAGCCTCGCCCATAAGCGGGCGACTTTTTAGTTGATTTTTTTCTACAGCGTTATGTTATGGTGCTTTTTCGTTCACAAGAAGAAATATATTAGTCGCGGGTCGGCATACCGAGACTTTAAACGGACAGGTCGGCCAGTATAAGACTACTGCCAAAGTAGCAGCAGCCTGTGAGATGTCAACCTGCCGAGGGGCTACGGCTCGGTTGTTACCCAGTGCCTTTAGGCCGGGGAGGATGTCAAGAGCTGCCTCTTCTATTCTTCAATAGCTTCATTAGCGATCGCCTCTTTTATAGCTACCTGACCTTTTTC
Source organism: Trichodesmium sp. MAG_R03 (assembly GCA_023356535.1). Lineage (GTDB taxonomy): Bacteria > Cyanobacteriota > Cyanobacteriia > Cyanobacteriales > Microcoleaceae > Trichodesmium. The sequence goes on from JAKQYF010000316.1 coordinate 1,116, forward strand.
CACCTGAAAAACCGTGCTTACAACTCTCTCTGTGGCCCAATGCTCGATTTTTAGTCCAAAGAAGCGCCTAAGGCACCCTACCCAATGGCTACATTTTGTCGTGGAAAATGTGGGACCCCTACTACCCCCCAAGAATGGTTTTAATCCCTGCCTGCTGGCTCCCGATAGAGTAAATCAATTTCTGTAAATACCTCTGAAGTTTCATCAAAGCGAATTCTCTCAGGTTGAGCTGGTACACCATTAATCAGTAAATCATATTCACCTGGACTGAGGGACTCTAAATAATAAATTCCTGCGCCATTGGTAATTGATAATATTTTTGCTCCTTCTCCAGTGCGAGGTATCGCCTCTACCCGTAAACCCCTCAAAGGGTTCCCCGCATCATCCAACACAACACCCAACAAAGCATAGGCAGTTGTTAGGGGTATATAAATGGGTGTATAACTACCAGCTTTCACTTCTACAGCAGAAACTAATTGATTACTTTTCAACCCAAGGGGAATACCTATCGGATCAAGCTCAAAACGGTAGGTATCTGGAGGCAAACGCACAAAAATTCCGTTGTTGCGCAGCTCTGGACTGTAATTACTAAATCGCCTGATATCCTGATCATTAATCAAGAATAAAAATTCAGCTGTTTCATCCTCTAGGTTTTTGGTATAGATTTTTTCTCCTCTATCTTTACGATCATTGCCGTTTTTATCCAAAAAAGGGATTAATACTAATCCCCCTTCTGTGCGTAATCTCTCAAAGCGACTCTTGCCAAAACTTACGGAGGACGACAAAAAAGCAGATGAGGATATCCGTACACTAAAGCTAGAATTGTTATTGCCCAGGGAAATATTTTGATACTTTGCTGTGATATATAACCCTGGAATTTTTGCGGTTGTGATCGAAGCTTGCAAGCCTGAACCCTCTGTCCCGATACCGTAACCAATATCAAAAATCCAATCCGCAAAGCGATCGCCTGCTTGAGAACGAAGTTTATAACGCCAACCAACCGTTGCGAGTTTATCACTAGACTTGTTATCATTCTGATCCATCTCATAGTTGAGAAAAAGGGAATGATTATAATCATACAAACTTTTAGACTTGAGGAAAAAATATTCAAGATCTGTATCCCACCGCTGGTTTCTCGTGCGGTGTCGGAGGGTGAAATTCTGATAACGAGAAAATAGATTCCAGTTAACATTTTGATTTTCATCGATATCAATGTTATTACGAAACAACAACTCACCAACAGAACTACTGATATCCACTCCCCCTACCAAAACTTTTTCACGCACATCCAAACCTACATTTGTGGTGAGTCCAGGGAAAACTCGCCACCTAATTCGTGCATCTTGAGCGTTATTATTACTGTTAAATGACAACCGAACATCTGGACTCAAATCCCAATTGGCCCTCAATCTTTCTGAGAGCTCATCCTTATCAAACTCAATATTTGGACCATGCTTCGGTTTAAAACGAACATTCAAATCATAGCGAATATTACTACCCTTTTTTTCGACTTGTTCATCACTATTAAGCGTTGCTGCCGCTGTAATTCTTAAGGGCAAATTTCCCGGTTGAAAAAAGACTTCCCCCATACCCTTCAGTTGCTGGTCATAAAAAAGTCCTGTACCAAGGGTGAGGTTGTCTGTGGCGCCCCAACGGTACAAAATTCCCCCTTGCATTTCATTGTCTAGAGTTCCGAAGAAAGTATTGCTATTTTGCGATCGCTCAAATCCACCCGATATCAGTAAGGCTGCAGTGCCACGACTAAGCTGACCAGGCAGTGAAAAGAACTCGGCTTCCCGAATTTCTGGGTCTGCGCTCAACCGCCCATTGGGGTAGAGACGCAATTCATAATTATTGGCTGAAGGTCTACCACGGAGGGAAGAGGAGACTGTAGTCACATCTTCAAAGCGATAAATACCGGATGAGTCTACTAACTGTTCTGCCAAAACCCTATTACTGATAGAGTTAACAAGCCGTACTAATGTCCCTGGCTCTGCTGTGCCCCGAATATCTCGTTGTAAGCGACTGGAGTTTAATCTTTGTTCTGGGTTAAAGCCTTCGTTTGCACCGGAAGAGGTGATGGGCGGTACAAACCCAAACCGCCGAATAGCAGTAAATCCGGTGTAGGTGCTGCTACCTTCTGGCCACACTGTTTCTTGGTCACCGATGATATAGTCGGTTGCGGGTGTTTGTCGCAGATATTGAAGTTCGTTGAGTTTCCATGTTCGGCTATCGGTGAGGTCATCTTGGTCAATGTTGAGGTACCAACTGCCTCCGAATAGAGTCCCGATGCCAGTGAGTTCGCCACTGTAGTCGTCGACTTGGTTGCCACTGCCGGAGATGTTTGCTTCTTGTCCGATGATACTGAGGGTGATGGGGGGGGCTGAGATGCGGGGTAAGCCTTCTAGGTTGAGCTGTCGTTGGTTGCTACGGATATTTGTTTGGGGTAGGTTTTTTCCTAGCCAGTCGGGGTTGAGTATAATTGCATATTCTTCTATATCAAATTCTACGGGAACACCTAATAGTTCACGAATTTGTGCTATGCTAAAAGCCATGCCAAGTTGATCATCGATCGCTAATTCGTTAAGGTCAATTTGTAAGGCTAAACCAGGCGATCGCAGTTGCACTTTTCCATTTTCTAGGGGAGTGGCGTTAAACTTTAGGGCTTTGATGACATCATCGTAGGCAATCAGCCATTTGTCAAAATCAATTGCTTTTTCGCCATCTTCTGCTCCGCGGACGAAAGTTCCGGGATTCACTGTGCGATCGCCGACATAGATAGCCAAGGGCATCAGGTCGAAATTGTTAGTAATGGTTTCTGTGTCAGGTTCTGATTCTGAAATAACGGTTGAGGGCGGCAGTTCTTGGGCTTGTATAATTGGTATGTTAATTGCTATACTTATAATTTGGGGTACAATAACAAGACTCAGATAAACTCCACTGTTCAGCCTGAAAAATTGGGAAACTTGATTAAAAATATTCATAAATTGCTTGATACCAATTCTTAATACAGAGGCCTTTGGTATCTTTTACTATGGCCGGATAAATTGAACCGGAAAAAATTCCCACGGTTCTGGAGCCTGAGTCATTCTGAGGCAGGTAATTTGATGGCAGTTGGTCGGAGGGCTAATCTCACTTATAATATTATGCCCGGTTGAATACTTACACTTTGGAGGCAGTCAGGCTGAGGGCAGATGGCAAAAGACAGACAGATAGAAGAAGCATTTATGAAAGAAAGTTTTTTAATTATGGCTTACTGATTAAATATTAAAGCATTGACATATCAAAGCTCCAGCATTTTGAGGAGATCAAAAAGTGTCTAGTTTTCGGTTCTGAGAGCTGAAAAAGTTAGTATTTTAGACGCTCCCTAGGTATAAAAATCAAGGTACAAATATATCCCGCTACCTCCTCTATCAATTCTCCATTCTTCTGTAGGGACCTTGTGTGCAACTTCCCTACATTTCCTCCTGAAAGATATTAAGGGTGCTTCCCCTATTCCTGAAAAAGGCTTTTTCAGCAAGCCCTAATTACTGATGCTCTGGACATGATATAATAATATGTTAGTTTTAATTATTAGTTTTGATTAAAAGACAAATGATTCACAAAGTCTGTATTTATATTATTGTTTAGTCAATTATATTGATTTAGTGTGGGTTCCTATGAGCTTTAGTGTTAGTTCGAGTAGCTCCCTACTTTAGGGAATGGATAGGTCAAAGGAAAAAGGTATTTTACTGGAATTTTTACCATTGCCCCAGAGTAACTCTCCGGTTAATTGGTATGTACCGGAGGTTAATTCTACTGAATTTTCCGGTAATTCTAGTGGAATTAGGCGATCGCCTCCAGCAATGATAGTAATTGCTTTAACCTCATTTTTGATAACGGCCTGCCCATTGCGCTGTAACTCCCACTGAACTGCGGGTCGTACTGTGCCGTTTCCTGAATTAGTCACAACTAGCTCAAGCTGTTTTTTTTCTGAATTATAAGCTGCACTTTCTGGGGCTAAAGCAAAGTTAACTTCACCATGACGGACATAAACAGTCACCCCCAACCGAGCACGAATACTGAGACCACCTTCAGCATTTCGTTCTTTCAGAGGTTCCACAAAAATTACTGATCGATATTCTCCAGGGGCTGTTGTTGGTAACATTCGCATAATTAAACGAATTCGCCGACTTTG
>JAKQYF010000317.1 GCA_023356535.1 Trichodesmium sp. MAG_R03
GTGCGGGTCGTGGAGATAACCCAGGGCGAGTAATTATTCAGACCTATACTCCAGAACATCCTGTGATTCAAGCAGTGCAACGTAATGATTATGAGTCTTTTGTGGAAACAGAATTACAAGCAAGAGCAGAATTACGATATCCTCCTTATGGGCGGTTGATTTTATTGCGTCTGAGTAGTTATGATCCGACTGAGGTAGCGGTGAGTGCTCAAAAGTTGGCAAATGTGTTGATGGAAAAAGGGGGAGAGGGAAAATATAATTTATTGGGTCCTGCACCTGCTCCCATCGCTAGAGTAGCTAATCGTTATCGGTGGCAGATTTTGTTAAAGTTATTGTCTGGATGTGATGATGCACCCGATCTGACTAGGTTGAGTAATGTTTGTCGTCCTGGGGTAAGTTTGACTGTGGATGTCGATCCTACGAGTTTGTGATACAATTTAGTTCAGTAGAGTGCCTTGTTTCTCTAAATGTGGTGATCGCCTACCGAAAAAAAAAGAGAGTATATATAATTACAACCTACTGGCGCATCAAGCTTAAAATAGGGTAATAGGAAAATGGCAAAATATAAGCTATGTATTGTTTTTGCCAAAATCCTAATACAACATTTAAGCCTACATTCCACCGGTCAAAATGTAGTATATCAAACTAGCGATTAAAAGTCTTGTCTGATAATAACTATGAAGCTTATAAGTAAAAATACATATTACAAAATTATTGATAATTATTAGTAATAAAAGCAGCTGTAATCGATTTTCTTCCTGAAAAATATCCTTGTAGTATATTTGTGGTGCGAAATGGGGGTTTAAGGTTTGAGGTTTTACTACATTCAGTACGTCAAAATGTAGTATCTAAAACTAGAGATTAAAAGCCTTGCCTGATAATAACTCTGAAGTTTGTAACCCATATAGGGATCTTGCCCACTTGAGTGTACCTAATAACAACGGAAAGGGCTGTATATCATCTTTAGATGACTGAAGCTATCAGCCAAGGATTGAAATCCTTGGCTATCTCTAGATACTGAATCAACTATATGCTATATCATGTCTGGATAATTAGTGATCAAAAAAACTTCCTCCTTTTCCGTCCTGACTCCTGTAGGGCCGTTTCATGTCGCGCAGAGTTAACGAAGTATGCGCAAGCAAAACGGTCGTTTGCCCCTACTTCTCCGTAATTTATTTCTACCTATCGGGACTTAAAAAAATAGTAGCAAAAAATAAGCTCAAATATAGACAGGGAAAGGTTTTTACGTCGACAATGTATAAATCCTTTATTACCAAGGGCTTTGGCCATTTTTAAGGTATTGACGTAATTTCCTTGTCTAGAGTAGCTTTCAAGCAGTTTACTATTAAAAGTTTGTTCAATATGAGCATATTTACTTTTGACTTTAATCTAAAGGTTTATTTAACACCAGGGATCATTCTAAGTATTTGTAATTTTTTTATTTGTAATCCCATAAAAATTATGACAATTTTGTCAAACATTTGTGATATTATTTAATATAATACATTAGTAAATAAATAATCCCAGAAAGTTTATAAATTTTAATCATATTAACTCTCTAGAAGAGGCTCTATACGCTCTATAGTTGCTTCCATAGCACTTACCAAAGAAGGACCTGTTAAAACTCCACTATTACTGTAATATCGCTCTTCATCTAAGCGGTGTAAAGTTGCAAAACCACTACGACGTTGTGCATCGTTTCCAACTACCCAATAGCGTTGAATAATTGAATCAACACCAAGCCATCCTTCTCCTTCCGCTTTTCCTAGCTCGCTATGCTGAAGAAGAAAGGTATAGCGTTGCTCGTCACTGTCAAGACGTCCTCTATATTGTAAAATAATTTCCTCATGGTCTTGAGTAGGAAATATTAGTTTTGTTACCATAGAGAACCAATCCGTGCGATCCCATGTCACGATAGTTTTACCCTTGACAGTAATTAACATTCCGTTACGTTGTAGCCAATTTCCTGTTATATTCCACTTGCCTGATTCTAATATAAATGTATGAGCCACGGTCTTATTCCTATACTGCTAATGCTAGCTTGATCAAATTTACGGTTTGGAGACCTCACCATTACCATTAGATTAGGTAAGTATGAAAACTGACCTCCAATGTTAGGTTAACAATACTCGTTATTATATTATTAAAATGATTAGGTTCAAATATAGCTTTGCTAGATTTTCTGATATGGAATTTAATTCCATCATAAATTGTTTTAAACTCTGGCCGATATAAATGCTCAAAGTTAGTCAGGGATTACTTCTAACTTCTGACTTCTGACTTCTAGCTTCTGACTTCTGACTAGCTTCAATTGCTATAGACAAATATCTTCAATAGGGTTTTGTTTAGGGGCATTTGGGGCTAAACGAATACATCCAATTAACCATTGCTCTTCCCTTTTTCCTTGATTAACTTTGTCTAAATACTCTTTTGATGTGTAGCCATACTTGAGGAAATTGGTATTACAAAAAACGATTTCTTCTAGAAAACCGGTTTCTTTGCGCAATTTCTAAATCTAATCAAATTTTTCTTATTCCTCAACCTGATATCCTAACTCAGCTAACTGAATCCGAGACTGTCGCCATTTGGGCTGTACTCTGACAAATAGTTCCAAATACACCTTACCTGCAATCAACTTTTGAATTTGTTGACGTGCTGCACTACCAATAACTTTTAACATATTCCCACCCTTGCCAATTAGAATTCCTTTTTGAGATGAGCGTTCAACATTTATAGTGGCAAGAATACGAGTAATAGTTGCTTCTTGGTCTATTTTGTCAATAGTGATCGCTACTGAGTGGGGTATTTCCTCTCGAGTTAACAATAAGATTTGCTCTCGAATCAGCTCCCCCATAATAAAGCGTTCTGCTTGGTCTGTTACTAAATCAGGAGGATAATAATAAGGTCCAGTTTCGAGATTTTCAACCAACAAACTTTGTAGTGTTTCTACTCCTTCTCCTGTAAGAGCAGAAAATTTGATTATTTGCCAGGGGTGAGGATCAATTAATTGATAATAACTAGCTTCTATTTCCCAAGCATTTTGAGGTTGTAGGTCTAGTTTATTTATACCTAAAATTACAGGAGTCTGGATTTTATGCAGTAAGTCTATAATATAGCGATCGCCTCCACCTGCTATTACTGACCCATCTACTAAGAGCAAGACTAAATCCACAGATTGAATTGCTACTTTAGCATTTTGAACTAATACTTTTCCTAGTGTGTGGTAAGGCTTATGGATACCTGGAGTATCAACAAAAATCATCTGCGCTGTTTGTGTGGTCAAAATACCACGCAGACGATTACGAGTAGTTTGAGCAACTGGGGAGGTAATAGCAATTTTTTGCCCCACCAGTTGATTCATCAAAGTAGATTTTCCAACATTAGGTCGTCCTATTATACCAACAAACCCTGATTTATGCTCTGCAGGTGCAATGGGAATACTCATATTAGTGAACAATTCCATTTTTGGATTTTTTTGCTTTTGTTTACCAAATAATAGCCGATCAAGTCACAATTCTTGAATGGGAATAGGAACACAGGAGCATCACAAATATATAGCATCTACTAATATATACTATAAAGTTTTATGATAATAATAAGAATAAGTGCCTAGGAAAAGTCTTTTTCAGGAGTAGTGGACCCACCCCTAACATCTCCCAGGAGGAGAAGTAGGGACGTTCCATGGAACGTCCCTAAAGAGGAATGGGGAATTGGTAGAGGAGGTAGTCGGATATATTTGCCCTTGATTTTCATGGCTAGGGAGTGCCCAAAATACTAAATTTTTGAGCTCTCAGGACCGAAAACTAGACACTACACTGTTGGGGTTTAAGTCTAAGGCAGAAAACTTAGAAACCTGAAAGGGTGTTATAGACTAACGTATTGGCGATCAAGCTTAAAATAGGGTAATAGGAAAATGGTAAAATCTAAGCTATGTATTGTTTTTGCTAATATCCTAATACAAAATTTAAGGCAAGACGCGCTAGTATTACTTGAAATTTGATAAAATTAATCTAGTATCTAGTTGCAAAAATTACTAATATTATTTTAATGAAAAAATTTTCTACATTATTAGGAAGTTTGTGTGCGCTTGTGGTTGCAAATCTACCTCTGTCAGCCTTGGCAATACCATCTGATTTTGACTATAAGTCAACCCCAGAAGAATATCATACATTACCAGACCTGTCTATTCCTTACAGGACTTTACCCAGAAAATTTGATTTTCCAATTATTACTGAGATTGATGTTGATAACAATATCAGTACTGATAACCTGATAACTGATGCTTTTGTTAACAATTTACCTTCTATTCCCACTGGAATTACTCTAAATGAGTTATTGCGCTATAGAGCGGAGTATACTGCTAGGATAGAAGCTTGGGGAGAAGAAGTTACAGAGTGTCTAAATCAAAAACCCCAACTATTCAGAGTTAGCACAAGCAGCCCAGTTATTATAAATGGAGTAGAAGGTCTAATAGTGCTGAATACAAATAATCGTGCTATCTGTAAATAAATAATTCAAAATTGAACCCAAATAATTGAACTCAAAAAGGAGTCTTTAACTTTAATACAAAAAAGATTGTTTTCATACTCTAGAAGCAATCTTTGTTTTCTGATTATTTTATTATTTTATAGGATTTAGTTGCACAATGAAGCTCATAGTGTAAAAATGACAGTACGCGAAACAATAACCTAAACAAAAGTAGGTATAATTAAGCCTTGGCCCTAGCCCAAGTACCGTCTTACTGAGCAAATGGCCAGAGTATAATTCTTCTTTGAAGAGGTCTAATGATAGGGGTTGTCTATGATCGCTACCTTCATGCAACAAAGGCCAACATAGTAGTAATATTTCAAAGGATAAGTGAATATAAATTACCGAAAAATTGGGTTTAAAGCCTCACCCTTCTAGGGCGACTTTTTAGTTGATTTTTGTTCACAGGTTCTGTTATGATGCTTTTTAGTTCACAAGAAATATATTAGTCGCGGGTGGGCTTACCGAGAAAAAAAACGGACAGGTCGGCCAGCATAAGACTACTGCCAAAGTAGCAGCAGCCTGTGAAATGTCACCCCGCCGAGAGGCTACGGCTCGGTAGGAAACTCAGTGCCTTTAGGCCGGGGAGGATGTCAAAAAGTTTTTTTGATCAATAAATTAAGAAACCATGGAGGCTGCATAGCCATCAGTCAAAGTAAAAATTAGAGGTCAAGCCCTCGGTCTGTTAGTATGTCTAGGCTCCATACATTACTGCACTTCCACCTAACACCTATTAACGGGTCGTCTTCCCGT
>JAKQYF010000318.1 GCA_023356535.1 Trichodesmium sp. MAG_R03
TGACAGAAGAGGAAATGATTCGTCAAAGTAAGTTAGCTCTGGAAGCTTATCACCGCGAAGGTTTTTCTGTCAATCATGACAGGGTACGCGAGTGGGCCGATAGTTTAGGAACTGATGCAGATTTGGCCTCTGGGAAGGTAGCAGGAGCTGCGTTGGATGTTTTTGAGGTGGAGCCTTTGCCTGGTGAGAGTAGGTTGAGGGAGTTTGACCAATGTATTTTTGGTACTCATAATGCTTCCCATACAAAGGATGCAGTGTTGCGAGTAAATGAGTTGGCGATTAATAATTTGTTAGCTGGTTTGGGAGTTGAGGGATACTGTAAAAATGGCAGCTAAAGATAAATTTCATGCTGCAGTTAGAATTGCTTTGGAAAAGGAATAATGGAAAATAACCGATGATCCTTTACGATTGGAAGTAGGTGGAACTAAGTTGGAAAAGGATGCTGTGTTGCGAGTAAATGAGTTGGCGATTAATAATTTGTTAGCTGGTTTGGGGGTTGAGGGGTTATAAGTAAATTAGTGTTTTAAGAGGTCCGGTTTATTGGGAATATCTATAAACCAGGTTTCTTTAAGAAACCTGGTTTCTGGCGGATTGACAATTAGATATACTTTTAATTATTAATTATCAATTATCCATTAATGAAAGGAGATTATTGCTATGAATCAACTCAGCGATACCGATAAAAGTCTACTAGAAAAATTTCATCAACTTTCATCAATACAACGGCAAAGCATTCAAGACTTTCTAGATTTTTTGCTTAGTCAAAAACCTGGTCGTAATTCCGAAAATTCATCAGGCAAGGAAGAGGAAAAACAACTTTCTTTCTATGAAGCAACTAAAGAATTAGCTGGTGTTATTGATGGTTTGCCCAGCGACTTATCAACTAATAAGAAATATTTGGAAAATCTTGGTAAGTAATGAATCCAAAAGTATGGTAATTTTAAATATGAATGGTACACTTTTTCTGCTTAAGCTTTAGTTATAGCGAAAAAAACTTATCTCAATCTAAATTAAAATATTTATAATTATAGACACAGGTGTTATCGTAGCTTATTTGAGTAAAAGCGATAAATTTCACCAATGGGCGAAAGTTGAGTTAAGCAAAATTAATCCTCCTTTGTTAACTTGTGAAGCTGTAGTTGTTGAATCTTGCTTTTTGCTCAAAAGCACTTATGGGGTTGTGGATTTAATTTTTTCTTTGTTACGGACAAAGCAAATAACAATTCCTTTTTCTTTGACTAATGAAATGGCAGAAGTTGAAGTGTTAATGAAGCGCTATGAAAATGTACCTATGTCATTGGCGGATGCTTGTTTAGTGAGAATGAGTGAGTTAATTCCAGGCAGTGTAATTTTAACTTTGGATAGTGATTTTCGGATTTATCGAAAAAATAGAAATGAAGCTATAGATTTGATTATTCCTGTCGATCTGTGATGTAACTCAGTATGGTTAAAACTATTGAGCTTTCTACTGCATCTCAACCTTTGGCAGATTATGCAGAAGATTTTAGGGATAAAACAGTTGTTTTTACTTTGAATGGTAAAGCTTTTGCTGCTATTGTTTCCCTGAAAGAGTTGGATTTAGAATCTTTTTCTTTAAGGGAAAATCCAGAATTTATGAAGATTATTGAGCAAGCAAGAGAAGAATTTGCAACTAGTAAATGAGTCTCTTTATCTGAGATGAAATGGGAAATGTTGGGCTGGTTTTTTTCTAAATTAATAAATATAAAAAAATGAGTGTTACTGTGGAATTTACAGCAGAATTGTTGGTTGCTTGTTGCAAGGAAAAAGATTTTTTTTTCAGCGACGAGTAATGGTTTTGACTTTGGGTAAACTTTATGAGGAGGGAAAATTTTATCGGGAGTTGGTTCTAAGATTTTGGGATGCGATCGCTCAGAATTTTATCGTCTGATTAGGGAACAAGGTTTTGCTGTTATTGATTATACAGAAACTGAGTTTGAGGAAGAGGCAAGGACGAGTCGGCACTTGGGTGATAAGTTGGCTAGTCTATGAAGGTTGTTGTTGATGCTACTCCTCTAACTGCTTTGGCTATCTTGCAATACTTGGAACTTTTACCACAGTTATTTGAGGAAGTTTTTGTTCCTCCTATTGTTTTTCAAAAAGTGGCTATTCAGATAGTATGCTTGTAGTATGCTTGAAGTGCGGAATGTGGGTTAGCCTGAGTCTGGTAAATTTTCTTTCTTTTCGATTAATAAAACATAACTATCCCAAGGATCGAAGGGAATAATCTTGTTATTTAATAATGAGGGTCGGCAGAAAAATTTAGCTCTCTCATTCAGCATGGAAGGGACAAAGGAAAACGAGCTATTAGAAATAGCAACAACATCCAATTGAGTTAAGATGTAGAAATCTGGATAATAGTTTGCTTTAGGCAATTCTATATTCAAGTCTTTAACGGTTACGGGATTATATTCGCCAAAGTCATTAATTACTGTGTCTAAGTCGTCACTAGCTATAAATAACACGGGTTCTTGCAAAGTTTCCCAAATTTCTTTCAGCTGTTCTTTGTAGCGATCGCTAGGGGTTATGTAAAAAAATTTTTGATCGTATTTGATAGGTCTTAAGTGGATCCCTACGACTGTTTTGTCTTTACTTCCCAGAATATTTAGGGCTTTTTGCAACTCAGTTTCTATCTCTGGTAAAGGCTTAAATAAACTGTATAAATAATCTTTATATTGAGCATAATAGCTTGTATGGTATTGAAAATATCCCCATAAGTCTACATTTTTGAGAGGCGCTGGAGAATTTAAAACACGAGACTGTGAATATTCTACTCTACCTTTCTTTTCTGGAAATTGTGTTAATTTTTGAGAAATAGGAGGGTCTTCATGTCCGAATAAATATTGTCCTATCCAACTTGGCGTTTCTATATTTAAGTTGTGCTGTTGAGCATAAATTTTTAGGAAGGCATATTGAAATATTTGATTGCCAAACCTTCCATTTTTGCCAAGGGTTGACATTGTAATAGTAGGTTTTTTGACATAAAAAGCATCTCCCCAAGATGGATGGAATGGAGTAGTAGTTGCGACTTTTTCAAAACTAAAATTTTCTAAAAAATCGTCAATTTCATCAATTAAAGCGCAACTTTCATACAGCTCTTCATAATTAACCTTAGTATTAATAGCTTGAATATGCTTAAGTAAATTAGTTGCTCCTGATAGTGCTAAAAGTTCCGCTCCCTGAATATCAATATTGAGGAAATTAAATTCTAAAGGTTGAGTGTCTAATTTTTCTAAAAGTTTATCTAATGTGATTGACTCTACTGTTACTTGATGGGTTTCTGTGATATTAGAATAAATTTCTTGATGGGGTTTCAATGGCAAAATAGAACTACTTTGTCTTGAGAAGTTACTCCCAGATTAACTGTACCATTTTTGTTACTAATAGCATAGTTCACTGCTGCTACATTTGGAGCTTTTGCTATCTTACTTTTCTAGCTTTCAAAAACAACAGGGTTAGCTTCAATAAACAGAACTTTTTCAACTCCCATTTCTTGATATTTCTTAAGTTCTTTGCCTTCATGGGCCCCAACATGAATAATTCCTTTGACTTTGACGGAATATTTTTCACAGAGTGCTTGTCAATCAAACATCTGTATTTTTTCTCCTAAAATCTTAGCTTTAAACTGTTCGTTTACTGCCAAAAAGTTACTGTATTTGTAATTTTCATATTCGGGCAAAAACTGAGGTTTGTACTCTAATTTATCGTCTAAAATTTTGAATATGAGATATTTCATACTCTGCAAATATTCAAAGACTTCCTTGAGGGTAGTTTTAGCATCTAAATAAGTTCCACCATATTCAAACTGGAGATAGTCAATTTTCCCTTTCTTCAGTAACTGCTCTGCTCCAAAAATCACATCTAATTCTGCACCTTCTACATCAATTTTTATAAAATTAATCCGTTTAATATCCATAGTTCCACAATAACTATCTAAACTTGTTGTTGGTACAGATATAGACTTAGGAACTCCTAGCTTTAGTCGTTCTTCCAGCTTTATATCTCCTCGGTATATACCACTCAAAGTTGGGTGATTTTCATAAAAATAAAATGCTTGAAATGAATCTTGTGAGGATATAGCAAACTGATTTAAAAATAACTTTTCTGCCTCAATATAATTAGCCATATTTTGTAGGAGCGACTGATAGGTTTAAGGACTCGCCTCAAATAAATGAAGGTTAACATTTTTCTTGTTTTCCAGAACTTTCAAGGACCAAGCTCCTAAATTCGCACCTAGATCAAAAACCACACTATTATCTTTAATATATTTATCTAAAACTTCAACTTCACACCAAAAACCAGAAAACTTACTAAAAACATGGCTAAATGCTCCCTAGTCATCCGCTGTTACAACGAAGAACAGCACATAGGTCCCCTCCTCAGTGGCATTATTCAACAAACACTCACAGATCGAGAAATTATTATAGTTGACTCCGGCTCCACCGATGCCACAGTTTCCATCGCCTCCCGCTACCCAGTAAAAATATTCAGTATCACCCCAGAAGAGTTCTCCTTTGGCTGCGCCCTCAACATCGGCTGGGGCGCCGCCACCGGAGACATTATAGTCATCCCCAGCGCCTACGTTTATCCCCTCTACTTTGACTGGCTAGAAAACCTACTCACCCCCTTTGACCGTTCAGAAGTAGCCCTAGTCTATGGTCAACAAAGAGGCAACGAAATCACCAAATATTCAGAACACCAAGTATTCGCCAAATGGTTCCCCGACATCCCCGACTATAACCAAACCCATCCCTTCTGCAACAACGCCAACGCCGCCATCCGTCGCCAACTCTGGGAAAAACTCCCCTAGGACGAAACCCTCACTGGCCTAGAAGACCTAGACTGGGCCCAACGGTTCCAAAAACTAGGCTATAAAATAGTTTAGGAACCAGAAGCCCCCATAGTCCAGGTCCACGACGAACCCCCAAGCAAAATCTATAACCCCTACCGCCGGGAGGCCATAGCCTTAAAAAACATCTTCCCCCAAGAACAATTTTACCTCTGGGACTTTATCCGTCTGTTCCTGGGCAACACCATCAGCGACTATTATCATGCTGGGAGCGATCGCGTCCTCTGGAAAAACCTCACCGAAATATTCCAATTTCGACTCATGCAATTTTGGGGTACCTACCAAGGAGTCCGCCAACATGGTATAATCAGCAGCCAACTCAAACAAACCTTCTATTATCCCCATAGCTTAACCCGTTCGCAAACCTCCCAAACCAAAAGCAACCCACAGCAGCGAGCCATAGATTATAG
>JAKQYF010000319.1 GCA_023356535.1 Trichodesmium sp. MAG_R03
AATAACTTCCATTCTATGTCACTTAATCCTTCAAATCTACCTGCCATTTTTTTCCCAATATATACACTGAGTAACACTTATCAGTATATCATCATTTGACTATTAGTGGGATAGATTCAAGGGTAAGGAGGAAATACATACCATAATTTTAAGTTCTCCCAATCGCTGCTACCTTTTGGGGGATAAAATGGAAAAGGATCCTGCTCTATGTCATCAGATTTTTCTTTTGCATTAACCCATTTGTCTATTTTGGACACTTTTCCATCCCAGTAGCCTGGTCTCGGTGGAAAACCTAGGTAGAGTCGAATCTGTGGTATATTTTTAATCCTTCGAAATCCTGGACAAGCATTTTCTTGCGTTTTAGCATAATATGAATCCCAACTTAAGCTCAGTTCTATGTGCCAAATTAGTTCATGGGTACTGAAGATGGGTTCATGAAGCCTTTGCAAGGTCTTTTTATCTTTATCTATAATGTATGCTTGCCCACTGAGTAAAAGCTCTAAAATTAACGCATTTCTATTCTCTAAATAATAGCGAGAGATTTTCTCCTGTTCATCGTTTCTTGCTTCATGATCAATTGCTTCATCATTTTTTTCATCACTTTTGATTTCCTTGATTTTCAAGTCGCTTTCTGTTAGTTGGCTGCATGATGGGTCATTTTCCCACGTTGTGACAACAGAATAAAGATCACTACCAAAAGGTAAAGGCTTCAGCTCATAACAGGGAGCTTCATCTGACCCTTTGTTTACTATGAGAGAAAAAGTCTCCGGCCTAAAATTAAAGCCATGAAATATTCGACCTATATACTTAGGAAGATTTGTAAACTTAGAAAGATTTGTTTCCTCCGAGTCCTCATTGTCATCGTACAACCATGCCTTATTCATCAGCTGAGATAATTTGCGAGCTTGTAATAAATGGCGCACAGAGCTTGATTCTGCCCTTTTCAAATTCAAATTCTCCATCGAGATCTGATTTATAAACTCGTCATCAATCTTTACTCCAGGTGAAGGTAAATAATCGTCAAAAAAGAAATTCGGAATGTGACAGTGATCAGGAGAAAATTTGGCATAAGGTTCATAGTAACCCTTAATATCTTTCAATTTTCCTACCACTATTTTTAGAAAATCCTCTTCATCTGTAGCATCCTCTAGTTTAATTTCTTTTTCCTGATCAATTATGATTATTTGAAATAGACAATCATCATAGGTATTTTGAGCTAGGGTCATTTGAGAATTTCCTCCTATAAGTGAGTAAAGATAATCTACTATACCAGGACTTACGCACGGGCACTATATCCAGTGATAAAAATGCCCTTCGCCACTACATATAGCGTTTTCAAGGCGGATTTGCGTAAGTCCTGACCTATCTACTTAAGTTATAAAAACGTCTAGGATTATCCCAAACAATTTTTTTTACAATCTCTTGAGATAAATGCTCCTCAAGCTCTACAACATTTTTCACCACATCTGGCTGATGGTCCATGTGTGGATAATCTGAGCCAAAAATTAAATTATCAGAGCCGATAAACTCAATTATCTGAGAAAGATAAGGTTCAGATGGTTCCACCGCAATATAACATTGACGGTGAAAATATTCAGACGGCATTAACTTTACTATATCTTTGACTTCCCAATATAGATTTTTGTATTCTTCATCTAATCGCCATAACCAATAGGGAAGCCAACCACAACCAGACTCTAAAAACCCCACCCGTAATTTCGGATGACGCTCTAATACCCCCCCTTCAATGAAAGCCAACATAGCCATCATCTGTTCCATAGGGTGAGAACAAGCATGGAGAGCAAAACGACTATTAAATCTATTTGCTCCCGTTGTTGGTAAGCGACCGTGGGTTGCCTCGTGAAGACCAACAGCTATATCTAATTCTTCGCAAGCAGTCCAAAAAGGTTCGTATTCCGGATCGCTCAAAATTCTGCCTTTAACTGGGTTAGGGCGCAAAAAAACTGCTTTCCAGTCTAAATTTACAATCCGATGTAGCTCTTTCACCATCTTCTGGGGATCATGGAGATTCATAGCAGCCACTCCTTTTAACCGACTGGGATCATAACTACAAAATTCCTCATAAAGCCAAGTATTATAGGCACGGGTAAAAGCACCCACGACTTCTGGAGGCAAAGTATCGATGGCAAATAACCACAGTCCGTAGGTAGGATAAACAAAGGCAATATCCACACCCATAAGTACCATTGCTTGGACGTGAGATTCAACATCGTAGTTATTCAAATAAGCATGGGAATGAGCCTCCATCATCTGCCTATTTCCTTCTTTTTGTACTTGCTGGGAGATTTTTTCTGTGATCGGTTCCCCTTTGACTTTCAAATCTGGGGAGGGGGCAAAGTCCCGAAATTGAGGCTCGAGGTATTTAGCCCACATCTGGTGTGGTTCAATGACTAGGGAATCTGCATCAATAATTTTGTATCCTTTGAGCATAGAAAAGCCAAAATCAACCTAATTTTTAGATGATTTTAGCGGAGTTTAAGGTGATTTTTTGATCAGCTTCACAGGGTAGTTTAATGGTGTTGGGTTTCATTGTTCAACTCTACTACTAACTGGAGCTTATTTATAGTACCGTTGAAAGTTTTCTGGGCAATATTGACTCCATATTTTCATACTCTCCTGATTTTTATCTACTTGCTCTAGTAATTCTTTTTGCTGTTTTTTATTAGCATCATTGTCATCAGCTATCAAAGAAAGAGAAGAATAGAAATTATGTTGTGGTGTCGGTAAATATCTGGTAATTCCCATAACATATTTTTCTGCATATTGACTATTATTGAAAGCCATAAAGTAATCTTTGAAAAAATAAGAAACAAGTGTTTTACCAAAATAGTAAATAAACAGCAAATAAAGATTGTTCTGATTCTTATATATTTATAAATATGCATCTTCTTCATCTTGAGAATTTCCCAGCAAAAAATGATATGTATCTTGGCTTTCATTTCTTAACTGGAGAGTACAAAGTTCTTCTCAAAAACGATTTGCTTATCTTACTGAAGGTATTACTGAAAAAGACTTACAGTACTTACAGTTATCAATAAAGAGTTGATAACCTAGAGATTCCTGAAAGCCTTAGCTAGTAATAGCTATTCCAAGAACTTTGCACTGTCTAGATCCAAACATAGCAAATTTAAATGTATTATCCAAATATAGGAAAGTTTATGGTAACTTGTATTATACATATAGCCCACATTCCGCACTTCAAATACACTACAAGAGTCTTGTTAACGAAGAAGGTGGATTACAGCCTCTGTTCTTGCTAATTACTATCAATATTTTTTGTCATATATCTTTTGACTTACAAACTTCATACTTATTACCAGACAAGGCTTTCAATAGTCCGTCTGATATACTACATTTTGACGTGCGGAATGTAAGAGATAGATAACTTGATAAATATTGTCCCAACTTTGTATGTTGCTTGTTCTCTGATATGCTTAGTATTTTACTGATTTATTCATAGAAAATTCAAAATTAAAGAATATGATGAACTACCGCATTACTCTACTTCCCGGTGACGGCATTGGCCCTGAAATTATGGCAGTCGCGGTAGATGTATTGAAAGCAGTTGGCCACCAATTTAACCTCAACTTTGAATTCCAAGAAGCCCTTATTGGTGGAGTAGCTATAGATACTACTGGGGAACCTCTACCTACAGAAACTCTAGAAATGTGTCGTAATAGCAATGCCGTATTATTAGCAGCTATTGGTGGTTGCAAATGGGATAATTTGCCCCGCCATCAACGACCAGAAACTGGACTACTAGGACTAAGGGCAGGATTAGAGTTATTTGCCAATTTACGGCCTGCAAAAATCTTGCCTCAATTAATAGATGCTTCAACTCTGAAACGAGACATAGTTGAAGGAGTGGATATTATGGTAGTGCGAGAATTAACAGGTGGGGTCTACTTTGGTACACCAAAGGGTATTTTTAGAACGGAGACTGAAGAAAAACGAGGTGTCAATACAATGGCCTATTCTGAATTAGAAATTGACCGTATTGCTAGGGTCGGGTTTGAAACTGCCCAGAAACGAGGGGGTAAGTTGTGTTCAGTTGATAAGGCAAATGTTTTGGAAGTGTCTCAGTTGTGGCGCGATCGCATTACCCTACTTGCTCGAGAATATCCAGATGTGCAGTTATCTCATTTATATATAGATAATGCAGCTATGCAGCTTGTTCGTTGGCCAAAACAATTTGATACTATTGTCACAGGAAATTTATTTGGTGATATTCTCTCTGATGTTGGTGCCATGTTAACAGGAAGTATTGGGATGTTACCTTCTGCAAGTCTAGGTACTTCTGGGCCAGGAGTATTTGAACCTGTCCACGGTTCCGCACCAGATATTGCTGGTCAGAATAAGGCTAATCCTTTGGCGCAAGTTTTGAGTGTAGCAATGATGCTACGTTATGCTCTAGAGCAACCTGTAGTAGCAGACAAAATTGAACAAGCAGTGTTGCAAGTATTGGACCAAGGTTATCGTACTGCTGATATTATGTCGGAAGGAATGAAATTGTTAGGATGTCAAGAAATGGGGGAGGCTTTGTTAAAAAAATTGAGTTTATAGTGAAAGGAATAGGGAACAAGGAGAAATTTGATTTGCAAAATATTCTCTCTTCAATCCTACATTCCTCACGACAAAATGTAATATAAAAATATAAGTCAAAAGTGAAAAGTCACTCAGTCAAAAGTAAGAAGAAAATTATAGTAGTCAATAGGAGTTAATGATTCAGTAGCAAGCTACGAATTTTATACTAATTTTCGTGTTACAAATTGAAGTGTGGAATGTGAGTTCAACACAAGACAGTTTTTATTATGGCTAATTAGGGGTTGTTGATTAATTATCAAAGCATTTATACCTAAAGGCTTTAGTCTTATTTGTGCAACAAAAAGTACCAGAAGTTCGGTGGTAAAAGGCTGAAAAAGTTAGGATTTCGGGTACTCCCACGGCAGAAAAATCAAGGGACAAGTATATCCGACTACCTCATCTATACCTTCCCTGTTCCTCTGTAGGGACGTTGCATAACAAAAATGCGTTTTCCTGACGGAATGCTGCGCAAACATGCCCTGTAGCGTTAGCGGAGCTTTGCGTTAGCAAAACGTCCCTACCTACTCCTGTGCTCCTTAAAATACTTTTGATAGAGTCGATGGGAGGATTTCGCCTCCTCACCTCTCCTTCAGAACCGTACATGAGAGTTTCCAACTCATACGGCTCCTGATACTAGATAAATTTTTCAGGTTTCGCCG
>JAKQYF010000032.1 GCA_023356535.1 Trichodesmium sp. MAG_R03
ACTACAACAACGTGCCGCAGAAGTTTTAGGAGGTAATGGTATTGCAGCACCATTGAGACAAGTAGAGCAAATTAGAGTTGATGCTTCTTTAGACCCTACAAGACAACAGTTAGCAGAAACCTTAATTACTCTAAAAGCTCAAAAAGAACAATTGCAACGACAACTACAAACAACAATTGAAACTGAGCAAAAATTAGAATTTGAGTATAGAAATCTTCCTAATAAGCAATTAGAATTGACTCAGTTGCAAGAAGAAGTTGCTGTGAAAAAGTCTCGTCTTGATAAGATGCAAGCTACTTTAGAAGATGCTGAAGCAGCAGAGGCAGAGATAACTAGCAGTTTAGCTATTTCTAATAAAGCTGATCTTGCTAAGAAAGATGAGGCAGGAGAAAAAAGTATGGCTTTAATGATGGCAGTAGGGGGACTAGCAGGTATAGTTCTTGGTGGAGGTCTAATTTTTGCCTTGGGAATGCTTTCTGGCAAGTTCTATTCTTGGGAAGAAATCAAAACAGCTTTAAAGGAAAAAGATGTGCCATTATTGGGTTTGTTGCCTGATGTGATGACTTTTAACCCAGATATGGACGTAGAACAAATGCCTTTGTTACTAGAGCATAATTCACCTTATCTAGAATTCTATGAAAAGTTGCGGACAAATTTACACCATCAGGGAGGTCAAGCTCCAAGAGTTTTGCTCTTGAGTAGTGGAGTTAAAGGAGAAGGGAAAACATTTTGTGCTTATAATTTGGCGATCGCTGCTGCACGAGCAGGTAAACGAACACTTCTCATTGAAGCAGACTTAAGGTCTCCATCAGAAGCAAACTCTTTCAAAATAGCTCCTCATCCATATAGCCATGTTGAACCACTTCGTTATTATGGAGATATTAATGATTGTATTAGACAAGTACCAGAGATAGAAAATCTTTATATGGTACCTAGTGCTGGTGTTTTCAAACAACCAGGAGGAATTATTGAATCAAGCGAAATGCAAAGATTACTTTCAGACTCGCGATATCGTTTTGATTTTGTTCTCCTAGATGCTCCTTGTATGACTCAGAATAATGATGCTTTTACTATAGAGCCATATACTGATGGAATAATTATTGTGACTCGACCACATTATACGATATCAGGTATGCTGACAGAAGTTATAGAACAGCTAATAAATGATGAAGAAGATGAAGAAAGTCAATCTGGTCCTAAGTTTTTAGGAGTTATTGTTAACGGAGCAGATCTTCCTGTGAGTTTTTCATGGGAACCACTAGATGATTTGAACATTTCTGAGCCACAGATTTCTGACTCACCCAGACCTAGTATAGGAGCATCTACAGCAGGAGTGATAACCAAGGCTCAGACTTAAAAAAAGTGTCTAGTTTTCAGTCCTAAGAGCTCAAAAAGTTAGTATTTTGGGCGCTCCCTAGGCAGAAAAATCAAGGGAGAAATATATCTGACTACCTGATAAAGATTTTCCATGTCCAATTATTGGCCATAGTTGCAGAAGATTTTGTCAACTTGAGCTATCTTAAATCTTGGATGTTAAAGTTTGCTAACATAATTCTAACATTATTTCTAACATGATTCAGTAGATAGTTAGAAGTTGGTTAACTTATGATTATAAAAAGAGGAAATGTATGCCCATAGGAAATGTAGCTGACTTTGCAGTTAACCAAGAGCCACGTTGTCCAGTTGTTTTATTATTAGATAATTCATTATCCATGTCTGGTGAGCCTATTCAACAGTTAAATGAAGGTATTGCTGTCTTTAAGCAATCTGTAGAGCAGGATACATTAGCCAAGCTGAGGGTAGAGGTAGCAATTGTTTCATTTGGTCCGGTAGCTATGTGTCAAGATTTTGTCACTATCGACCAGTTTGTTCCACCATTGCTCAATGCTGAAGACTCAACTCCTATGGGAAAAGCAATTGAATATGCTTTGGACTTACTAGAAGATCGCAAAGAAGATTACAAAAATAATGGCATTCAATACTATCGACCCTGGGTTTTCTTAATTACAGATGGCAGACCTAATGATGATTGGGAGAATGCAGCACAAAGAGTTAGACAAGGGGAGAAAGACAAGAAATTTTCCTTTTTTGCGGTAGGTGTTCAAAATGCAGATATGGAAATTTTGCGTTACATAGCTCCTCCAACTCGCATACCATTACTGCTGAATGGTCTTGATTTTCAATCTATGTTCCTGTGGTTGAGTCAGTCAATGAAACAGGTATCTCATAGTCAACCGGGAACAACAACAATGGTACCAACTCCGCCAGTGGGATGGGGTCAAGTAGCGACTTAAATATAGTGAGGATATTTTATGCCTTGGAAAGCGATCGCCTGTTCTGAAATAGGTACAAGTCATCAAAAGTCACGGTTGCCTTGTCAAGATTACACTGAATTTATTAGACTTAACAATGCTGGAAAACTTGCTGATGATGGTAAGATTGTTATTGGTGCTGTGTCGGACGGTGCTGGTAGCTGTAAATATTCTGATGTTGGTTCTAAGTTAGCAGTTAAAACAGCCTTGAAGCATCTACAAAATTGTGCTAAGGAGTTAAAAGAAAATCAGAAAGATTCATCACCAGAAATATTAGAAGATTGGGCTAATCAAGCTTTTGTCAAAACATTAGAAAAAGTCAAAAAAGCGTTTGGTCAAAAAGCAAAGGAAAAGTCTTGTTCCCCAAAAGATTTTTCCTGTACTTTATTAGTTGTTATTGCTAGTCCTAACTGGCTGGCGGCTATGCAAATTGGGGATGGTTTTATTGTTACTAGAAATAGAAAACCTAAATCAGAATATAAGTTGCTGTTTCATCCCAGTAAAGGAGAATATGCCAATGAAACAACTTTTGTTACCGCTGCTAATGCTCGAGAAAAAATGCAAGTTAAGACATTATTTGACGAGCAACAATTTATCTGTGCTGCCAGTGATGGATTAGAAAGAATGGCAATTAATCTAAAAGATTTGCAACCCCATCCACCTTTTTTTGAAATGTTTGAAAGGGCATTAGAGATTAGGAATGAGAATGAGGAAAAACTTTCGACGAAAGACTGGTTAAAATCACAAGATGTTAACAAAAAAACTGATGATGATAAAACTATATTATTATTTTGGTATGAATATTCTCAACCTGGAGAAAATCCTTCTCTTCCCAGAGTTAAAAGAGATAATAGATACTATACAATTTTTCTGGTCAATGTTTTATCAGGGATGTTCTGGAATTCACTTTACCATGATTTATTTGTAGACATTAAATTTAATGATTTGACTTTACAATGGATGATTTCTGTTTTGATAGCTATTCTATTAACTGTAGTTATCATTTTGGTTAATTTCTATATATATAAACCACTTAAGTATTCCAAATTTCTATCCCAAAAAGTAAAATCTTTATTTGATCTATTGATAATTTCTTTTTTAGGTTTAGCTTTAGGAGGAGCCTTGTATTACTCAATTCGTAAATCTATTTTGTATTTATTCCAATTACAGTCACCTATCACTACGCCTAAATAATTATGGTTAGCTACTTTAATAGTCAAGGTAAATCTATTTCTCTAGTCAAAGAAATAGCTAAGGGAGGTGAAGGAGCTGTTTGGAAAACTAATTATAGTGGATATTTAGGAAAAATTTATCACAAACCAACTCCACAGCAAGTAGAAAAGCTGAAATTAATGCTTGCCAACCCTCCTAAAAATCCTACTGCTAGTCAAAACCATACTGCGATCAGCTGGCCTATAGATTTAATTAAAGATAGTCAAAAAAATTGTGTAGGGTTCTTGATGCCAGAAATTACTAATGCAAAGGAAATGATTAATGTCTACCATCCAAAACTCCGCTGTCAAGAAGCTCCTAGATTTAACTGGTATTGTCTACATATTATTGCCCTCAATTTTGTTTCTATTATCAAAGAAATTCATGCTAGAAATTATATTATTGGTGATATTAGTGCGAAAAATATTCTGGTTAACGAGCGAAGTTTAGTTTCTGTAATTGATACTGATTCTTTTCAGGTTAAAGACTCGAAAACAGGTAAGGTTTATCGTTGTTCTGTAGGTTCGGAAGGTTTTATACCTCCTGAATTAATCGGCAAAAATTTGGCTCAACTTACACAAACACGATATCATGATTGCTTTCGACTTGCGGTAATAATTTATTATTTACTATTTGGTTATCATCCCTTTACAGGCAAATGGACAGGGTCAGGAAACCCCCCTGGACAAAATGCATCAATTAGCCAAGGTTATTGGCCTTATGGTATTAATAGTCTCTTGGAACCTAGTCTAAATACGATTCCTCTAAATGTTGCACATCCAGAATTGAAAAAATTATTTCTTAAATGTTTTAATGATGGTCATCAAATGCCATCTTCTCGTCCATCACCTAAAGATTGGTGTCAGGCTTTACTAATAGCAATTAATGATTTAGTAGTCTGTAGTAATAATAGAAACCATATCTATAGTGGACATTATGATCAGTGTTGTTGGTGCGAGCGAGCGAATAATTTAAATGTTGATATTTTTCCATTTGTTGAAAATCCTATTTATCCAAGAAGCATCCCACTTATCCGACTATCATCTCCTATTTTGCCACCAATAAAACCTATTCTAAGACCTCAAATACGATCCTCTTCTGTTAGGAAAAATATGTCTACAATTCTAGGGAAAACTATAGCTATAATTTCTACAATTATTAGTACAGCTTTAGGGAGTTTATGTTTTCTTCAATATCGAGAAAGAAATCAAATGATTAGTCAAATTGATCAATTAAGAGTACAAAATCAACTTCCTTCTGGAAAATGGAACTTATCATCTTATTCTCTGGAGTTAGAATTAGAAAATTTTGGCAATATTATTGAAGGAAAAAAACCTTTGATTTACTTTGATTTAGATGAGTTAATCAAGGAAATGCAAAAGAAAAATACATCCTTAGATGATAATATTAAAAGTTTGCAAGGGCAAATCAAAAAGTTAGAAGAAGAAAAAAAACAGTTAGAAGAAGAAAAAAAACAGTTAGAAGAAGAAAAAAAACAGTTAGAAGAAGAAAAAAAACAGTTAGAAGAAGAAAAAAAACAGTTAGAAGAAGAAAAAAACAGTTAGAAGAAGAAAAAAACAGTTAGAAGAAGAAAAAAACAGTTAGAAGAAGAAGAAAAAAAACAGTTAGAAGAAGAAGAATAATTCTTTGCAAAAGCAGATCAAGAGTATGAATAGTAATTCTCTTAGGACTTACCTATGAGCCCTATTGGTAGGATGTGTTTCGCTTCGCAACATGAAAAGCGCGCTTCGTCTTGGTTAAATATGCACCATTCCCTGACATAAGAGCGGGGAATGTTTTTTTCTACCGAGAACTTTGTACTGTCCAGTGATATTACTCTCAAACAAAAATAGATTTGACAAAATCAATGTTTTCATTTTTTCTCATTTTGTGGTAAAAATTCTTTGGGAAATAGCTTGATGCTTCCACATCAACGACGCAAAAACGCTTAAAAACATCACCTACTACCTGAATAAACTTTTCTCTGTACTCTTGCGCCTGCTCTATATGTTGCTGACGAATGTGTTTTGCATTAGGAGGGTTTTGTACAAACTTTTCTACAGCAGATGCAACTGCATCTACTGTAGCCTCACAAATAATAGAATTATTTTCATTATACCACATATCCCGGCCTCCCAGAGTAGATGTGGATACAACTGGTATGCCGCATAATAGGTATTCGCTGGAAGTTTGACAAGCTCCTTCTTCTGCCGATAAAACTAAGCCACAGTGAGATTGATTGATTTTTTCCCACATTTCTGTTGGCGAAAGTTGTTGCTCATTGAGATATTTGTATGGAGGTGTATTAGGAAAAGCTTTGCCATGATTAGCTTTTGTTACCAGTGCTAATGGAGAAACTTGAGCTGCTAGTTGAGGGCGTTTAGATTTTTTGTTAAATTCTACATAAATACCATCGTATATTTTCTCCTTGCCAAGAGGCTGCGCGATCGCTTTCTCATCTAGCCAGGCATTTTGGTTGATCACATCTCCTTGAAAACCTTTCTGTGCAAAATTTTCCATTTCCTGTGGGGAATTATACATCAAGAAAAATTGTTTCTTATCTAAATTCAGTACGGAAAAAATTGTTTCTGCTTCATCAGCGAAAGTAGGACTTTGATACCAACCTGTCATCACAAAAAAGAAATCTGTTTCCCTAAAGCCTTTATGACATTCCGCCATCCATTTCCAGTTGTGCTGGATGTTTTCGATGATCAAAATTCTGCACTTGGGGCTATCATAATATAACCTGAATGGGAATGTGGTGTTCGGCCAAACATAGGATGGCTTGAACTCTTCTTTGGTGAATTTTTTAGTTACTAAGAAGTTAGCTGCTTTCTGTAAGCCTTTGGGTGTCTTAGTTTTGGGTTTAGTTACTCCTAGATCCCCTGAGGCATATTGGAAAAATAATTTCGTGATGTCGTATACAAAGCAGTCTACTCCATATCTCATCCACAGTTTTTTGAGTGCTTTACGTTTTCTCTGGAGCAATTCATCGTCTTTCTGTATTTCTGCCAAGTGGTCTGGTAACCCTTTGATATCTTCTAATTTTTCTGAACAATTAACTATTGCTTCATCCCAGAGTTTGCGATCGCCAGGGGGTAAATAAGTATCAGCTAAAACAACTGGTATTGCTCCCAAACCAATAGCTTCCCAAAGACGAATTGAATTTGGACCCGACCCAGATGGACAAAGAGCAAATATACTTTGCTGCATCACTTCTTTAAATTCTGCTGATGCCAAGTTATCTACAAGACCATCAGTATTTTTCACCTTTTTCAGAACTTGATGATCGTAGACAATTTTGTTGTAATGCCATTGATTTCTTGCTATGATTAATCCTCGGTTATCATCTGATAAAAAATCAATAATTTTGGTTCTTGAATCTGTCAAATAAGATTTATTCGGGCGAGTGCCAATAAATGAGTATAAATATTTCTTTTCTGTTTCTTTTGCTTCTATATTAATCCCTTGTACGGGATAAAGAGGAAAAGGATGCAATGAAATATGTGGATAAGAAGGAAAAACATTTTGGTCTTTTGTTGTATGTGACCAAAAAATGTCAGTAATACCAACCTCGTCAAAAATACTTTGAAATTCTAACATTCGGATATGTTGACAAACCGTGATAATTTTTTTGTATTTTTTCAGTTCGTCTTGAAAGCTGCCCAACTTTTCTATTAAGATATTTGCTTCAGTTTTATCTTGACTGTGAAATAGTTTGTCAATTAGTGTTGCCCAAGGAAATCCAAAATAAACAACATTTTGCTCAAAGTTATCTTTAGTTAAGAATTGATTTGCCATTTTATAGGCATATTTTTCTGTAATTGCTGGGTACTGCCAATCAGAATTAAATCCTATAACGTTGTGGATTATTTTCTTTTCATTAGATTTTTCTTCATCACTAGTTGCTGATTTTTTGCTTTCTTCCTTTTCACTTTTTTTATTTAAAGAATCCCACGTTTTATTGACTTGTAATCCAGCTAAATTAGAGGAGTTTAATGTCCATAAATCTATTTGTATTTTGGATGGTTCATTAATAATAATACTTGGGTAAACCCATGCAGTGCCCCCTAAAATGCTTGTATCACCATATTTATCATAATATCTTAATTGACTTTCCTGAACGTGGACTGTTTTAATATGATGACAAGGGTTATAAACTGGGGCACCATGAATGGCAAATAAATAAGCAATTTTATTATCGCAGCGAGGCACTCCTAAAGATATTTTCAGAGAATTTTTAAATGATTCTGTAAATTTAAAATCTCCAGAAATAGCCCAAACATCTTGTGACCAATGGGGACTTTTATGTAATGTTTGATTTTCTGCTTCTTTTTCATAACGACTTAATGCTACAAACCCTTTTGGCTCCGCAGCAAATATTTCTCGGATGCGGGTAACAGATTCATCAAAATAAATATCAGTATTGGCAAGAATTGAAATTTTATTTTTACATTTTTGCTCGGTTAATTCTACCCAGTCAAGATAAGTAGGTCTGGCATCTATTTTGACAATTTCAATCTTAGGACTTTCGACTTCTGGGATATGATCATCATCTATTACTAGAACAATTTTTTGAATTTCATCACATTGAATATTTTTTTTCAGACAATAAATTAATTCTGCTTGTCTTTCTGAATGTTTAGCTTTGTAATAAGGTGTAAATAAAATTATTTTTGGCTCTTGAGTAACTGGTTTCTGGTAACTATCAATTTCTCCTGATAAATCGGCAATTTTCTCTTGTTGAACATCTAAATTTGAAGATAATTTAACATTTTTTGCCCACTTTTTTAATTGCTCCAAAGCCTGACCTAAACGGAACAAAACTTGATTTGACTCCTTAGATAAAAGCACCGCCTGACGATAATATTCTACTGCTTCAGACCATTGCTCTAATTTACCTAAAGCCTCTGCTAAAGCTAAACAACACTCACCTCCATCAGGACTTATTTCTAGACTCCGGTGATATAACTCCACTGCTTCTGACCACTGCTCTTGCTGAGACTTAGCAACTCCCAAATAATAATATGCTTCTGCTAAATAGGAAGTCTCGAAGCAGTCAGCAGAATATTGAGTCACTTGGTGTAGATATTCCTCTGCTTCTGACCATTTTTTCAACCTCACTAAGACTATCCCCAAACAAAGATAAAACTCTGGTGCCTCTGTTTTGAGCTTTATTGCTTGGCGCAAATAACTAACAGCTTCCTCAAACTCACCCTGTTGAGACAAAAGTGATCCCAACTTGTAGAGATACCAGGGTGCTTGAGGGTCTATAGCTACTGCCTGACGATAAGTAGCGATCGCTTCTGAGCATTTCTCTAAGTTAACTAAAACATCACCCAACTTATAATAACTCCAAGCAAAATCAGGATTCAATTTAATAGCTTGGCGATAAGCTGCAGCTGCTTCTGACCATTGCTCTAAATTAATTAAAACATCACCTAAATTATTATAAGACCAAGAAAAGTCTGGCTTGAATTCTATAGATTTATTATAAGCAGCAACGGCAGCTTCTAACTCTTCTTTTTCTTGTAATAAATTACCTAATTTATGATGCACATTCCATAATTCAGGCTGAATTTCAACTGCTTTTATATAAATCTTAATTGCTTCTTCTTGTTCACCTGTTTCTACTAAAATATCACCTAAAGACTCATAAGCATCGGTAAAATTTGGGTCTACTGCAATTGCTTGGTAATAAGTATTTATTGCTTGGTAAAATTGCCCTACTTTTACTAATGTTTCTGCCAATTTAAAATAAGATTGAGAAGAGTTTGGGTTTAATTTTATGGCCTTACGGTAAGCTACAATTACCTCTGAAAATTTTTCTTGTTTAATTAATATCTCCCCTAAGTTATAATGAGCTTGGTGTAGATTTGGTTGAATTTGAATGGCTTTTTTATATAGAGTTACTACTGCTTCTAACTGGTTTTGGTTAATTAAAATATTGGCTAAAGAGTAGTAAGCCTCTATAAAGTAGGGATCTATTTCAATAGCTGTACGATAATAAGTAAGAGCCTCTTCTAATTTTCCTTGTTTAGCTGAAACTTTACCCAAGCTATAGTAGGTTTTAGCATATTTAGGCTCTTGCATAGTTTGAGTTCTTGTATCAATTTTTTTGTCTATCAACATAGTAGATTCATTGAATTAAAATATTTTTAGTTATCAAAACATATACAGTAATTTCTGTAAGGAATGGGGAAAATAGAGAAAGAAAAGATGATTATCTTGAGTTAAGAGTAATTATTAATTTCTGTAATTGAAATATCAAAATTTATGTTTTATAGTAGTTGTCACGACTGGTATGAATATTCTCTCTATTCTCAATATAGTCCATACTACGAATTTAACCCTGCTATAACTTGCTCTCTAATACAGCAGATAAGGAGCAAATAACGTACAGGATAAATAGTAAAAATATTGTATTGCCTGGAATTGGTATAACTCATAACAACGGCAACCGTTGTATTATTGATTATGCCTTAATAATTTAGATTGATAATTACTTTATACTTTGGTATTTTTCCAAAATCCCTAAAATAAGCAAATTTTGTGCTTAACAAATATGAGAATTGTTATATTGCTACTTTGATATTTTTCTAGGGGGAAAACACTGATCATTCCTATTTGTCTATTGATAAGGAATGAGAATTCAATCAAGTCCAGAATTTTGTTGAAAGAACTCAAATGATATGAAATTTAGGCCATTTAACTGGTGTAGATAATAAAATTCTCGTTCCTAAAAATGGCTCAAACCTAACTCTTGAAGTGAGTCAAAAATTATTGCATTCTAGAGTTTTCTAGATTTTTTGCTGTTATCCGGAAATCTAATATAAACAGGACTTATGCCAACTCCTAGATAATAAGATATCTATAGAGAGTAATGGCTATTAAACCCGACGAGATATGGTGGTTCTGGGTAAGTCCTGACAAAGTTCTAGCAGATTTCGGCAAATGATGTATAAGGTAAATGGTGAAAATTATCTAGGGTCTGCTGAAAAAGTCTTTTTAAGAAGCAAAGGAGTTGGTAGGGACGTTCCATGCAGCATCCCTACATAAGAATAGGGAATGTATGGAGGAGGTAGTCAGATATATTTGTCCCTTGATTTTTCGGGGGTGGGAACGCCCAAAATATTAACTTTTTCAGCCTTGTTGGACCAAAAACCAGGTATTTTTTTCGACAAAAAAAGGCTAAGACCTTTATTTGTCAATTTTTTAATATTTAATCAGCAAGCCCTATCTAGTGCAGGCATCTTGCCCGCGTGGGTGTATCTAATAACAGCGGAAAGAGTTGGAAATATGCTGAGGAATGCTTTGCAAACATAACTTTTGTTTCTCCTTGGAGACTAATTCCTCCTTCCAATATAATGAGTTAATAACTCATAGCTGAATGCTTAGCTATATTAACTAGAAAACTACTGTAAATTGAGAGCTTGACGATAAATTTTTACAGCTTCTTCTACTTCACCAATCTCTCGTAGAGCATCCCCTAAATTTTGATGAACTGCCCAAATGTCAGGTTTTAATCCTATTAATGTTTGAGTATCTAAGTTCAACTTTAATATATATAAAGCTTGCCGATAATAATAAATAGCTTCATGCCAGTTTTTCTGCAATGCTAATATTTTTCCTATGTCATAATTAGCACTAGCTAAGTGGGGATTTATTTTTAGTGCTTGATGATAATAATTAATGGCATTATCTACTTGATTTTTCTCTTGAAAAACTTTCCCCATTATTTGATAAGCTTCTGGGTATGGCTTGATTTTAATTGCTCTTTCACAGGCAGCGATCGCTTGGGGAAACAATCCTTCTAAATAATAGGTATTGGCTTGTTTTAATATTTCTGTGATTTGTTCTTTTTGAGTATACTTTTTATCATTTGGCACTGTCTGATTTAATTTCCATAGTTGATGACTTTCTGGTTTTATTTCTGCTGTATTTAATTGATTGCTATTCTGGTGTTGAACTTCTAGTTTTGTTGAGACACGAGAATTGATATCAACCTTTGAATTGTTCTGATTTTGATTTTTATCTGCCCATATTTTCTTAGCCTTATGGTGATAACTAACTGCTTCATCTAATCTGCCAAGACGTTTCAAAGCTACACTAATATTGTAGTAAACTGTAGCAAAATTAGGATTTAATTCTATCGAGTTTTGATAACAGGATACTGCCTGAGTAATTTGCTCTTGCCTATACAATTTATTTCCTAAATTAAAATGGTCATTAGCTGTTACTTTTTTCGGTTCTAGAGAGTAAGCTTGATACCAACAATTTATTGCTGCTTTAGCTTCACCTAACTCAGTCCAAATCTTGGCTAATTTGCGATAATTATCAGCAACATTTGGTTCAATTTCTGCTACTTTTTCATAACAAGCAATTGCTGAATGCCAAGACTTATGTTCAGCATATAAATTGCCTAATAGTTTATGAATTGAGGCATTATTTGGCTCAATTTCAAGAGCTGTTTGGTAATTGATTTTTGCTTCTTTTATTTGCCCAATTTTTTCCTGAGAATTTCCTAGGATGATGTAAGCTGGTACTGCATCTATTTTAATAGAAATAGCTTCCTTACATTGAGAAATTGCTTGATCATACAATCCCTGATCATAACATTTTTGAGCTTTCTGAATATAAATATCAGGAATATTTACCCTACTATTAGATGTCAAAGTAGATTGTAAATTTATTGGTGTTGTCTGATTGACTTGGGGAATTTTGTCTAATTTTAAACCAGAATGAATAATCTGATTATTATTAGTTTGTGTTGGAGTATCTAGAATAGTTTTTTCTCCTTCTAGATTCCAATAAATATTAGTTAAATCTGGTTCGATAATTAGAGGTTTATTAGGATGTAAGGATTTGATAATTTCTGTAGAATTTTTATTGAGTTGAAGCTGACTATTTTCTAACAGAGATAAAGATGATTCTAGATAATTGTCTGATAAGTCATTTTTTAAATTAAATGTTGATGTAACTGTATTTACTAGGTCACTAACAACTTTTTCAACATTTTTGAGTTTCTGAATAATATGAATTGTATTTTCAGCCCTAACCTGTTGAATTATTCCTTGACTATTTTGATGATTTTCTGCTGTTAGTAAATTGAAAGAATTTTCTCGATTTTGCCAATGATTAGGAAATGCTTGTGTAGTAGGCTTCCTTGTTCCTTGTATTTTTAATGCTTCCCCTAGATTTTCATAAGCTCCCAATAAATTAGGATTTAATTCTATCGCGCGACAATAACAGGATATTGCTTTATCAATTAACTTTTGTCGCAGCAGAGTATTTCCTAATATTAAATGCTCTTCTGCTGTAGCTTTTTCTGGCTCTAAAGTGTAAGCTTGATACCAACAGTTATAAGCTTTTGTTGTCTGGCCACTTTGTGTCCAAGCTGTAGCTAGTTGACGGTAAGCATCGGCATAATTTTGATTGAGAGAAAGGGATTTTTTATAGCATTGAATTGCTTCTTTCCATTGTTGCTGCTGAGCATATAAACTACCGATATTCAGATATATTTCTGGGTCATTTGGTTGTAGAGCAATACCCTTTTTATAGGACTGCCAAGCTGCTTCTACTTGCCCTTGAGATTGCAACATTTTGCCTAGAGTTTTGTAAGTAGTTTTATCATCACTAGGAATTGCTATCTTAGTTGATTCATTGGATAACTCTGAAGTTGATTTTATGACTGTATTTGGTTGATTTATTTTTTGATTAGCAGGTTCTAAAGAGTAAGCTTGTCTACGATATTCTACAGCTTCAGCGTAATTGCCTATTTTATCATAAGCTCTAGCTAAGTTTCGGTAAGCTGCTCCTAAATCTGGTTTTATTTCTATAGCTTTTTGATAATAAGTTATCGCTTCTTGCCACTGTTCTTTTTCAACAGATAATGTGCCTAAATTCACATAAGCTTCGGCCAAATTGGGCTGATATTCTATTGCTTTTATATACCAACACCAGGCAGTTTCTAGTTGACCTTGAGCATGAAAAATATTGCCTAAAGTTTTACAAGCTGGGGCATAATCTGGTTGATGTTTTAAGGCTTGCTCGCAGGTAGTTTTGGCTGCTTCTAATTCTTTTTCCTTTAAGTATAATTCTGCTCGTTGATTTAACTGAACAGCCATTTCTTGGGAATTAATTTTTAATGACATTTTTTGATCTATCCATTTAATAGATTGATTATTCTGTTGCTGAGATAAATTTTTCCTGATCCTTAGTTGTTTGTCTTCCTGAATAGATGCTTTACTCTCACTACTGAAAACTGTTTCTAGTATTTTTGTATTCTCGATAATATTAATAAATTTCAGAACTTTTTTTAAAGAATTAAGGTTAACAATAATATCTTCTGTCAGAGGATTTTGATACATTAATTGAAGAATGGGATAACAAGTAAAATCCTCTCCTTTTAAATAGTAATGCTCAAGTCCTAGTTGTTGGCTAATCCCCCAATAATAATGTTTAATATAGTTAGGTGAAACCAATTCTATGACTTTAGTTCCTGGACGAGAAAACATTATATTTGTTAGTCCACTACCATGAGCAGCAATAATCACTTTGGCATGAGCAAATATGGCTATTTGTTCTGTTAAAGTCATTAATTCTGGCTGAATACAAACAAAACCTAGTTGACTTAACTTGGATATAACTTCCTCTTCATTGAAAACTCGTCTATATCGTGAATTTTTTCTACTTATATATATCCGTTCTGGATAAAACGAGGTAGGTTGATTTTCTGTATAGCCTCCCTGTTTTATTCTCTTTAAAAATACCCGACGGTGAAATTCTAAACCCCAAGATGGTACCCAACCTAAATATCCAGGAAATGAGGGTACAATTAATCGTTTGGCCTGAATATAAGGATGGCGATCGCTTTCAATAATTTTATCTTCAGGAATACCTAATATTTTCAAACTTTCCCGTTGAAATGGTTGTTGATAACTATTAACTAAAAACCCATCTATTTCTTCTAAGTCTATGCCATAAATTTTCAGAATTTCTAACCTCGGTAATATATCGACCATCCAATGAAAATATACATGGCCAGATAATCCTGATAAGATTGCTACTGTACCATCTATTTTTTCTAATTCTGGTAGTTCTCCTAATTCAAAAGTTCTATGTTTATTTATATCATAATTCTGGCATCCTGGTAAATGACCTGGATATTCCCGGGAAAGCTCTTTTACAAGTTGATTATCTTGATTAATAATTGCTATAGCATTACAAATCATCCAAGAATTTTTCTGGGGCACAACCCATGCCCTACCTTCTGGTAGTTTTCTTACAAATGTTTTTGGATCTGATATTTTTAATGAGTTATTTTTACTGGGAATATTTGCAGTTATCGGATTTTCTGAACAGCGATAAATTCTATTTCCTAAGTGGATAGGATTAAACTGTTGAAAAATTCGTCGCCAGCATGGTTGACAATTTAATCCTTGACAGGATGATGATAATAATTTCCGCTTTTTCGGAGATTTTGTTGATTTTGATAAACTCTGCAATTTTTCTGATATTTGGGGATGATTAGGATAAATAGCCAATCCCAGATGATAAATAATAATTGCTGAATTTATACGATTTTGCTCAACTAAACTATTACCTAGCTTAACATAATATTCTGCTGCTACTGGTTGAATATCTAAAGCTTTTTTATAGTAAAACTCTCCTTGGTTATGACTTCCATATTCCGTTGAAACATTCCCTAGATGTAAGTATATTTCTACCAAGTATTGAGAAATTTCCGTCAGAGATAATAAATTGGGAAAATTATAGTTTTTTAAGGCTGTTAAAAACTTGGCGCAGGCTACTTTTGCTTTGTCTAATTCATCTGTACTTTCTGCTAATAAACTAGCCCATTTACAATAACTTTCAACAAAGGAATTATTATTAATAACTTTTTGTAAATGAGTCATTGCTTCTGAGAGTTTTCCCTGTTCCATGAGAGAATAACCGCTCTCAGTATAAGCTGTAAGATTTTCTGGTTCTAGTTGTATTATTTGCTGAAAATATTCAACTGCTTTTTGATGTAATCCCCGATATTGATATACTTTACCAATATAATGACGAGCTATAGTAAATCGTGGTTCTAATTTTAAAGATTTTTCAAAGTAGATTATTGCCTGATCTAGTTGATTTTTTTGTAAAAAGGATTGACCAATATTATTGTGAATAGTAAAATCATCTGGTTTCAACAACAAAGCTTTTTTAAACACAGAAATTGCAGCATCAGCTTGACCGTCCTGCAATAAAATACAACCCCAGTTACTGTAAGAATTAACTACAGAATCTAAATGGTTACTATTCTCGATTTTTGATAAATTTATTGCTTTCTGATAACTCTCAATTGCTGTTGTAAATAAACCTTGATTTTGCAAAACAATGCCCTGATTATAATAAGCATTAACATCATCTGGTTGGAGGGCAATTGCTTTTTGATAACTCTGATATGCTCCTAATAAATCTCCTTGTTGATACAGTACAATACCTAAATTATAATGAACTTGTTGTAAATTTGGATTATCATTCAGTGCCTGTTGATAATAAAAAGCTGCCTCTTCCAATTGGCCTTCTTGTTGATACAATGAACCTTTAATTGCTATATTTTCAGCTTCATCTATTAGTTGAATAACAGGAGGGTCTTGCATATATTATTTTTCTCCCTGATTTGCTAAATCTATATAGTAATTCTATAAATATTTTCCCTATTCAGTAAGTTCTACAAATAAAAAAAATATATATGACAGAAATTGCATAAATTCACCTTGAAAACGCCATCTGTAGGGGCAAATGGCATTAGCCCTCACTGGAAGGACGTGCCCATGGGTAAGTCCTGTATATAATAAGTATTCAACCAGATTTAACTACCCCGGCGGGAAGTCTCGTGTTCTTCAGAAGGAAAGCCTTGGGATGAAAGCCGAGGTTCATGTGCGTGGTTCGTCCTGATTTTCTATGTACTTTTTTACCACAACACCACTACAGCTAGCGAGAAAAGTTGAGTTCAGAAAAAATATTAATTTATAAGGTTTTGAGCTTATTTTTAACCTATTTTTTCTAAAAACCCAGGTAGTCTATTAGATGATTTCAAAGTCATCTGCTGTGGGAGTATCTTGAGTAAATAGAGTTTCAATGAATGCGAACTGTTGTACTGTTGTATTGTCATCTTGAACAAAGTAAAGCCTTCCACTATTTCCATTCACTTCTTCGTAAACTACATTGGTATTACCATCAGGACTGAAATTATTAATATCTGTCACTGTTGCTAGTACAATGTCACCTCCAGTGTTACCAAGAATAATGTCCTCAGTTATCTGAATGATATCACTATCTGTAGTCCCCCTGAAGTCTGTGAGGGTGTCAATACCCCCAGAAGCATTAATATCAAAAATATAAACATCTGCCCCTCCGCCACCATCAATGATATCATTGCCAATACCACCAATAATGATGTCTTGACCCTGACCTCCTATCAGGGTATCATCACCAGCTCCACCTTGGAGGCAGTCATTACCAAGACTACCTTGAAGGGAGTCATTACCATCACCACCGAAAATAGTATCCCTTCCTGTACCTCCAATAACTGTGTCGTTGCCTTCACCTGCAAATATTAGATTTTCCCCAGAAATACCTTCGATGATATCCTCACCTATACCCCCTTGAATAGTATCATTGCCACTACTACCTCGGATGGAGTCATTGCCATCACCACCGATGAGACTATCTGCACCAGCACCACCATAAATAGTGTCATTACCGCTTCCTCCAAGCACTGTATCGTTAAAACCAGCTTGACCTACATTATCTCCTTTAAGATAGTCATTTCCACTACCACCATCTATGAAATCTGCACCAGCACCCCCTAGGGCAGTATCATTATCCGCACCACCTTCTATAATGTCATCCCCCTCACCACCGTCCAGGTTGTCATTACCAGCGTTACCTTTTACTATATCTGTACCAGCGCCACCTTTTACATTGTCGTTGCCTAACCCGCCTACAAGAAAATCATTACCTTCTTCACCTAATATACGGTCATCCCCCTGATCACCGCCTATGCTATCATTGCCAGCTTGACCTTTTACAATATCATTGCCATCACCACTATTAACTACATCATTGCCACCCTGGGCATTAATATTATCGTTGCCTGAGGTTCCCTCTAATTGATCAAGATTTCCACTACCTCTGATAAATGTCGTACCGTTAAAGGTATACGAACTATTTGGCGGTGTTGGATTGGTTATTATTATTTCACTCATAATTTTCTTTATTCCTTAAGATTAACTATAAATAATAAAATCTAGTAGTTGGCTAAACAGAGTTTGTCCCTTGATCTAACTATTTTTTATCCTATCTTCTTAGGAATTGAACTTCGTCAGGGTATTTAGACAAAAAAAGTTGAAAGATTGCTTCATTGGTTAACTTATCAAAAAAAATCTTAAACAAAGTAATCAATATTTTGCTACAGGACATGAAAAGGTAGTTACAGCCCAGGAAGCTAGCTAATGGCTGTTGGCCCAGCATTCTCCAGGAAATGCTTATTTATAATAATTCAGCGGAAAATAATATTAGCCGGAAAGAAATCTGAGTAATTTACTCAAAATCTCAATAAGTAAAATATCCTATACCAAGTTCGAAAAATAATGCTATACTTCTACAAAACTTCAGTTATTAAGTAATAAATAAGTCAAGACTTACGCATAAACACTATATCTAGTAGGGGTTAACGGCCGTTAACCCCTACGGATGGTGTATATTTTCATATTTGGCGTAAGTCCTGATAAGTAATATCATGTCCGGTTGAATAGGTATAAATAAATTAGGGAGAAGTAGGGGCGAACGGCCGTTTTGCTTGCGCATACTTCGTTAACGCTACGCGACATGAAACGCCCCTACAGGAGTCTGGAGGGAAGAGGAGGAAGTTTTTTGATCACTAATTATCCGGACATGATATAAGAGCAATGTTTGTAACAATTCATTTCAAAAGAGCAAATATATCTTATGCGGTCAAATCCTACTCCTTACTTCCTTACTCCCAATATGTAGCAAGACCTTTGATATTTGGTATTATAGATATATTTGTATTCATCAGGAATAATATTTATGTCCACTACTACTACCACACCACGAGTTAGTGTAATTATACCCGTATATAATTGCGATGGATATATTAGTCAAGCTATAGAGAGCATTTTAGCCCAAACCTATCAATCTTATGAAATTATTGTGATTGATGATGGCTCTACAGACAATACCCGCAAGGCTATGGAACCTTATATGGAGATGATTCATTATGTATATCAAGAAAATCAAGGTGTTTCAGCTGCCCGGAATCATGGCATTGATTTGGCACGGGGAGAATTAATCGCTTTTTTGGATGCAGATGATTTTTTTCTACCCGATAAACTAACTGCTCAAGTGAGAGTATTTGACACCCAAACAAATCTAGGAATTGTTCACAGTGGTTGGCGCAGAGTAAATCAGCAGGGTGAAACTATTAAGGATGAGACACCTTGGGATTATGTGCCTAAGTTAAATTTAGAGGGCTGGTTACGGTGGAAGCCAATTGGCACAATGGGTACTTTGATGTTTCGACGAGATTGGTTGCAAAAGGTAGGAAGTTTTGAGCCAGGATTAGATCAGGCGGAGGATGTAGATTTGGTATTGCGTTTATCTGTAAATGGTTGTGAGGCTGAATGGTTGCAACAGTCTACTGTTTGTTATCGTCAGCATGACCGGAATACGATGCGGGATGGAGTGTCGCAAGCGCGATCTATTAATTGGGTTTTGGATAAGTTTTTTGCCTCGGAGTCTCTACCCTTGGGAATTAGTTTATTTGAAAAACAGGTGCGCTACAATACTTTGGTTTGGAGTTCGTGGTATTTGTACTATACGGGCTTTTATTCTGAAATGGTGGAGTATTTACAAAAGTCTTGGCAATATACTCCTTTTTTACCTGTGGGAACAGTGATTAATTGGATTGAAAGTTTTACAGGATTTTCTGAGAATATGGGGGATGATTTGGATGCTGATAAATTGGCGAAAACAGATGAATGGCAACGGTTGATGGGTTGGGTGATTAGTAATAGTGGAGCTAATTACTAAAGTAAAATAATCGGAAAAAAGTTGAGATCATTGTAAATTATTTGTTATAATCAGGGCTTGCACAAAGGTGCTAATTATAGTGTAAAAAAATAAAATAATTATCAAAAAGACACTATATATAGCTTTACTGTGTCATCTCATGTCCGGATAATTAGTGATCACAAACTTCTTCTCCTTCCCTCCTGACTCCTGTAGGGGCGTTTCATGTCAGGCAGCGTTAACGAAGTATGCGCAAGCAAACGGCCGTTCGCCCCTACTTCTCCCTAATTTATTTATACCTTAGGACTTACCCATAAACGCTATTCGTTGGGTGTGTTTTGCTGACGCAAAGCTGCGTTAATGCTTCGCGCTTGAATTGCGCACTTCGTAACGCACCAAGGCTCTATATATAGTACCTTTGCGTAAGTCCTGATACCTATTCAACCGGACGTGATATCAGTCCTGATTATATGAGATTCATGTCTAATTTATTTGAAAGAGGTAAATAGGGCTTGCTGAAAAAGTCTTTTTCAGAAGTAGGGGACCTACCCCTAAATCTTCCAGGAGTAGATTTAGGGACGTAACCCTTAGGGACATGAAACGCATTTTTGTTGTGCAACGTCCCTACAGAGGAACGGGGAATTGATAGAGGAGGTAGTCGGATATATTTGTACCTTGATTTTTATGCCTAGGGAGCGCCCAAAATACTAACAAATTGATCTCTCAGGACCGAAAACTAGACACTTTTTTCGCACCTAAAAATGCTGAAACCTTTATGTCTCAATGTTTTAAGATTTAATCAGCACCCCCTAAAGAAACAATGGAAGTGAAATTAATATGACACAAACTAAAGATACCTAGAACTTACGCAAAGAAACCCGTTTTTTAGGATAAATCATTGTTTTTAAGAATAGACATCTATCTAGGAGAAAAGTTTCCTAGTCATTTGTAGCAAACATTCATGAAATTTGTATAATGCTCCGATCCACGATTTGCTACTTTGTCCAAATCCTTATAACCTTTATGCATCATTTATTCTGTCTTCTGCCTCCTACTATAGCAGTTATTTTTCACCTGTTTTCAAGAGACGTTGGATATATATTTGAGCAACTTGATCCAAAGGATTCAGTTTTAAACATTCTGCAAACATTTTTCTAGCTTCCAATGATTGACCAGACTTGTAAAGGGACATGGCTTGTCTAAACTGTTTTAGGGTATTTAATTTACCTTCCTTAACTACAGGTGGATCGGCATCAAAAACTTCATAAACAGTTACTTTTTGCGATTTACCTTTGACTATGACCGTATCTATGGAGCGAATAGCGTAGTTGCTTACTTGTGTCAGTCGTGAAAAAGTTTGTTCGGTAATTAACAAAGACACTCCATAGCTTTTAGTCAAACTTTCCACTCTCGAAGCCAAGTTGACAGCATCACTAATCACAGTACTATCCATACGATTTTGACCACCGACAGTACCCAACATCAGAAGACCAGTATTAATGCCAACACCAATTTTTATAGGACAATAACCAGAATTAGTACGATCTTGGTTATATTGCTTAAGTAGATTTAGCATAGAAATTCCAGCTTTGACTGCATTATCTGCATTTCCGGAAAATAAAGCCATTATTGCATCGCCAATATACTTGTCGATAAAACCTTGATTCTCTAAAATTGCCGGTTCCATCCTTGATAAAAAGAAATTAATAAAGCTAAAATTCTCCTCGGGAGTCATGGCTTCCGACATTGTAGTAAAATTACGAACATCAGAAAATAAAACTGACATTTCTAATTGTACGTGGTCGCCCAACTCTACATCAATAATGGTTTTTTTTCCCAAAAGTTCAAGGAACTGCCTAGGAATAAAATGTTCGTAAGCCATGTTAAGTTGAAATAGTTCGTTAGTAAAACGTTTATGAGCGACTTCAGCTTTTTTCCGTTCTGTAATATCTATAAAAGAATTAATAGCATAAATAATCTTTCCTTGTTTATCATAAAGAGGGGTAGAAAAACTTTGCAGAGGAATTACCTGATCACCTTTGTGAACAGAAATATCTTCCGTTATCAAACTTTGCCCTTGTAAAGCTCGGATAATAGGCAGCTCGTCTGATCGGTATTCTTGATTTGTGCTAATTTTATAAAACTGATAAGTTGATGCAATTTCTTCTAATTTTATATCTGATACTACTTCCTTACCCAATAATTCCTTGGCCACTTGGTTTAGTAGAAGGAAACCGGCAGCATCTATAATTGCCACACCTACTGGCACAGCATCGAGAAATTGAGCCAACCTTTCTTTATTTTCCTTGACTTGTGAATAAAGTTTTGAATTGTTAATAGAGATAGCCGCTTGAGTAGACAGCATCTTTAAAAGTTCGACTCGTTCTGAAGTAAATACACCTGTGGTTAAATTATTTTCTAAATAAATAATTCCTCTTAATTCACCTTGATTAATTAAAGGAGTACAGAGAATTGATTGACTTTGTGTAGCGATAATATAAGGGTCATTAACAAATTGTCCTTCCTCGGTTGCATTCTTGAGAATAACATTTTCTTTAGTGTGAAGTACATAATTGATGATCCTGGTTGGTAAAACAGGAATTAATGTTTCAGGGTTGACAAAGTCAATAGGAATTGACTGCAAAATAGTCGTTTCTTCGCTATATAATGTTCCTTGAGCTTCTATCACCCAATTTCCTTGATTGTTTAAAATTATAAAACCTTTTTGCGCTCCAGCATTTTCAATTATAATTTTCATTAAAATTTTTAGGAGTTTTTCTAGTTCGATTTCACCAGAAATTGCTTGATATGCTTTAATAACAGTTGTTAAGTCTAAGAGAGTAGTGATAATTCTTTCCTCGTTATTTTTCTGTAACATTTCTGACAGTATCTGAGGATATTTTTCTGCTAAATTATCCACTTTGCGTTGTGCACCCCAAACTTGGTAGTTATAGTAGGCTTCTTTCAGATAAAGTTTAGCAATTTTCTTATTACCTCTTTTTAACCAAAACTTACCCGCTAATTCATTAGCCAGTGCTTGATTATTAATAAATTTATTTTCTTGAGCTGATTCTATAGCTTGATCATACAAGTCAATTGCATCTAATTCTTTTCCACAAATACAGGATATTTCTGCTGTCACTAATAAGTATTTATGGAGGTGATTTTCTGGGCAATTATCTGCCCATATTTTGATTTTTTGTTGATTGGTTTTTAAAATTTGCCAATATTCTTTTTGTTCTGAGGAACTAGCAGTATGATATAGAGCAGTTAAACTTAAAGAATAGTAGAAATAATATTCTGATTCATTAACCATAGTCGAAATAAAATCTAGAGTTTTTTGAGTTTCTCTTGCTATCTCTAAAGCGCGGACATAATCTTCATAGAGATATGAAATTTGTGTTTTGAAGATGTTGTAGATAGCAATTCCTGAGAAAAAGGGATTTTTTGTCCAGAACTGGATACACTCTATTTCGTCGAATTCATCTGTATTGAATGAAAACTTATCTTGAGTTAAACCTTGTAAGTTGAAAATAAAATGCCGATGGAGTTGCTGACTTCTAACAAAAACATAGTTCTTGATTTTTTGAGCCCAATCTAGATATTGATTAGATTCTTCTAGGATGCTATTTAAATTATCACCAACCACAATTCTCTGGGAAATTATTTGATGAGAATTATAACAAGCATAAGTAAAATCTCCAATTTTTAATGAAGCTTGATAGCCTATCCTGTGAAGAATAACACTTTTTCTAATAGAAGTTTTCCAATGACTAACATGGCCACCAAATGAATTAAAAACCTTACTAGCACACCTAATATTATGATACTTATGTACAAGGTTTACACTTAATTGACCAAACTCATAAGCTAAATCATATTCCATTAATTTCTGAATAGCAAAAATACTCCAGGCTCCATATCCAACAATTGAAGCATCAGAATGACCATATTTAAAGGATAAGTTGACCATTTTCAGTGTTAATAAAGCACCCAAATCTAGATTACACCTGTAAGAAGACCCAATTCCATTAAGTAATAGGTTCATACAAGCTTGTATTTTTGGGTCAGTCATCTCTGGAGCATTAATTAAATCTACTATTTTTACCCGATTTAAATTGGCTCTGTA
Source organism: Trichodesmium sp. MAG_R03 (assembly GCA_023356535.1). Lineage (GTDB taxonomy): Bacteria > Cyanobacteriota > Cyanobacteriia > Cyanobacteriales > Microcoleaceae > Trichodesmium. Next base: position 23,740 of record JAKQYF010000032.1, read on the forward strand.
TATTTCTAATTCTCTGTCAAATTCGGCGAAAATTTCTTTTCGTTTCGATCCCGATATATTAATACCAAAAATTTTTAAAGTTTCCAAGCAAAGCCGCAAGTTCTCTTCAATTGCTCCTTGACTCTCATATAAAACAAGACGAAGGCACTGAATTTCAGCTTTTTCTAAGTCAGATTTCGTTCGCTCTAAAAGGAACTTAAACATTTCTTCTGCTTGTGGGAAATGTCTACAAAGATATTGACATTCTGAGGTTTCTCTATATAAAACAAAGGTGAGCTGATAATCTTTTTGCCAACTATTTTCTGGCATAATTTCTATGGCTTTCTGAAAATATCTTAAAGCGGCTTCATAGGCCGTTGAATCTTTAGCTTTTTTTCCTGCCTTTAAGTTCAATTGAGCTAACTCATAGATTTCTCCCTCGTCTTCAATTAACTCCACTCCTTCATTCAGATGATTCACTGTAGCGAATAACTTTTCTTCTAAGTTAGATTTCCTAATATCATTCTTCAGCAATCTACCAATTTTTAAATTGGTTTTTTTTCTGGCTGTCTCAGGAATTAGTACATAAGCACCTTGCTGGATGCGATCATGCAAAAACTTGTACTCAATTTTTAAATCTTTTTCTGAATTTAGAAGCGACTTGTGTGGTATGACTAAAGTGACTAAAGGGATTTTATAGTTCTCATTTAAAGGCAGAATCAGACCTGCTTTCAAAGCTTCCCAAAGCTCTGATGCAGTTTCTTCTGAAGATTTTTCGTTAATAATAGATAAGGTATCTAAATCGAATTTATTGCCAATGCAGGCAGCTAGTTTTAATAAATTTTGTGTTTTCTCACTAAGTCTCTGAATTTTACCAATTGTTAAATCTACTACGTTATCGGTAATGCCAATTTTGTGAATTTGCTCTATATCCCACTCCCAAGTGTTACTATTAAAGTTGAAGGCCAGCAGATTATTTACATATAGAGTTTGCAAAAGCTGATTTAAGAAAAAGGGATTGCCATTAGTTTTTTCTAAGCATAATTGTGCTAAAGGTAGAGCTTTTGCCCTGTCACAATGAAGCATATCAGTAATCAGTTGATTAACATGATTTAAAGCTAGGGCTTGGATGGATATCGTGTTAATTGTAGTTGCAGTTTTTTTAATTTCATGTAGGATTACCATTAAGATATCAGAAGGACTGACTTCATGATCTCGATAAGCTCCAATAATCAATAAATATTTTTGTTCAACAGAGGTCATTAACAGGTGAATAAAGTTCAGCGAAGCTGAATCTGACCATTGCAAGTCTTCTAGAAATAAAACTAAAGGATGTTCTGGTTGAGTAAAAATTTGAATAAAATCTTTAAAGACTAAATTAAAACGGTTTTGAGATTCGGCCGGGCTTAATTGACTAATAGAAGGTTGTTTACCTAGAATCAATTCTACTTCAGGAATCACATTAATAATTATCTGCCCATTCACCCCCAGGGCCTTACAAATTTTTTCTTTCCAAAGAGCAATTTTTTCTTCAGTTTCAGTTAACAACTGGCGAATTAATTGTTGAAAAGCTTGGATTAAAGCAGCATAGGGAATATTGCGTTGATATTGATCAAACTTACCACTAATAAAGAAACCTCGTTGTTGCACTATAGGTTTGTGAATTTCGTAGACGATAGAGGATTTGCCAATACCAGAATAACCAGTTATCAGTACCATCTCCGTTTTTCCTTGACTGACTCGATCAAATGTAGCTATTAGGGTAGCAACTTCTTTTTCCCGACCGTAGAGTTTTTGTGGGATTTGCAATTTAGCTAATAAATCTTCCTGACCAATAGTAAATGGAGAAATTTTGCCTGTATTGAGCAATTGATCCAAACAGATTTCGAGATCTTTTCCGAGTCCTAAAGCAGTTTGATATCTCTTTTCTGCTGTTTTAGATAGTAATTTCATCACAATGTTTGAAATTATCTTAGGAATTCCAAGATTTTTTTTGTAGGGAGGGACTGGTATTTTGGCAATATGATAATGAACAAATTCCATTGGATCATGAGCTAAAAAGGGAATAACTCCAGTCAGCATTTCGTAGAAAGTTGCACCTAGAGAATACATATCTGTGCGGTAATCAATTAACCTATTCATCCGACCTGTTTGTTCTGGAGACATATAAGCTAATGTTCCTTCTAACAAATTAGGATGATCACCCGTCTGTCTTTCTTGTTCAAGTAAAGTTGAAATGCCAAAATCAATAATTTTCACTTCTCGAGTTTCCGGGTGAATGATAATATTCCTTGGGTTAATATCTTTGTGTATAATTTTATGTTGATGAATATCTGCTAGGCAGTTTGCTAGGCTAATAGCTATTGGCAAAAAATAGCTCAATTCTAGTTTTTGATTGTTCATAAAGTCCATCAAAGATTCTCCCCCAAAATCTTCTAAAACCAATGCCAAACCGTTCTTGCATTTGTTTATACTTATGGCTTTGACTATTCCAGGTGAATCGAATTGTTTGATGATTTTATACTCATGTTTTAATTTGGCTATATCTTTTATATCTGGATATTCATCCTTGAACATTTTTAAGACAACTGGTTTGAAATCTCTTTTTCTAATGCCACGATAAGTGATTGTTTTTAGCTGTTCTTTAAGAGTTGTTAAAATTTGGTATTCTCTTAGATCATTCATAACTTTTAACTTGGTCAAAACTAGTAACTTTATTTCATCAGGACTTACGCCAAAACACTAATTGCAGTGGCTATATCGAGGCTAATGCTAGAATTATACACTATATATAGGGGTACTTCCTAAGTCCTGTTTATTTCCTATAATTTTCTTTCTGTTTATTTACTATTGGGACTTAAGGAGGTCAGTACGAAAAAAGAAAACTATGTAGGGCTTGCTGATTAACTATTACAGTGTTAAGTTGAAATATCAAGGCTTTAGCCTTATCTATTTTACTCTTTTAATCGCTTTCTGGGTGATAAATACGATAATCTATGATCCAGAATCGTTCTATTTGAGGATTAAAATATAAGCAATTAACTATTTCTATTCCACACATGAAATTTAAATTCCCAGCTTTTTTACGGTGTAATAATTCTCAGGCTGTTGGCGGAAAATCTGATAATTGTTTAATATTAGAAAGAATAATTTCTGGTTTATCTCGATACATATTCACTTGCCCACTAATATAAACATATCCTCTACCTAAACTAAAATAACGATTTTTTAATAGCTGTAATAATGGCTTTATTTCTTTACTATTAGTATCTGGAATCCATAATTTTAAACGATGATCTTTAGTTCCATCGTAAATTAAAGCACCATTATCTAACCACTTAGAAATTCCATTCTGTAAATCAAAGAAAACTGTAATATATTCTCCAGTTTCTGCTGCTGCTAAAATTTTAGGAAAATCTAATCTCACTTCTAGGACTCCCGCAGCTATTCCATAAGTACGATAATTTTTTACAATGGAAGCTCTTAATACCCACCAAGGTACAAGTAAATTATAATTTCTTTTGGGTTTTCCTTGATTTATTTGAGAATTCCAAATACCAAGATTATTTGCTTGAGCTTCTATTTCTGCTACCATCATTTCTTGATGATATAATCGAGAATATCCATATTTAACAAAATAGGGACTCCACCCTTCTTTGATTAGTTTTACATTAAAGTTTTCACCATTTTTATGTACATAAGCTATTAAGCGACCTTGATGGTCACGATACTTTTCTAAACAATTTTCTGTAGGGTCATCTATATCAAATTCAAGATCAACTTCGACAAATTCACCATTAGGTAATGTGAAATATTTTATAGCCATTTCTGTTGCTTGTTTTCCAATTTCTGTAACTGGTTTAGAATATTCAGAATAGCTTTCTTCAGTATCAACATAATCGAGTCTAATAAATTCTCGTTTATCGTTTAATAGGACTTTGATTGTATCACCATCAACTACTTTTGTCACTTGGATATTTTTAATTATTGTGCCTTTTTTGTCAATGTTTAAATTTTCGTATTTCATTGTTATTAATATTTAATGAAAAAGGGAATAAGTTGAGTATAAAATATAAAACTTCATTGATCAGTATTTTTGTTAATAGGGAAATTATGATTATTTCCCTAGGTTTAGGATAAATTTTTACAACTAGTTAACTAGATTAGCTTAATATTATACATTACAGTGCTTTTCATTTAAGTAAATCACAAAATTATTTTGGGGTAGGGAGCAAGGAGTAGAAAAATGCTTTAGTAATTTTGAATAGCGATCGCCAATCATACTAACCATTATTTATATTTAATCTATGAGGTACGATTTTAGAATCGCCCTCCCCCCGGCTTAAAAAAGAGGGAGACTTCAAAGTCCTACTTTTTCAGAGTGATTTAGGGTATCGTAAATGTAGCTCATAAATCTGTGAATTGTTGCTTTTGTAAATTTCAACAACTTATTGTTGCATGCCTCCTCCAGAGAAAAAACCCTTCTAAATTATAAATTATAAATTCTAGTTTACTAATACGCATTTTAAATGAGTATTAGCTTATTCCAGCTGTTTCCTTTTTCCTTACCCATATTTTATAGCAGTTTTCATCAACATAGAATACAGATATTTTAACTGAAAGGCAGAGTGCAGAAAGCAGAAAACCTTTGTCAAAATTATTATATAAAACCCATTTTAGATATATTTAAAAATAATTGGGTAATAGGGAGATCAGCTTTTGTGTATTTAAACGACTTATTATTGTATGCCTCGTTCAGAAACAAAACCCTTCTAAATTATAAATTATAAATTCTAGCTTACTAATACGTATTTTAAATGAGTATTAGCTTAGGACATATTTGCCTATTGTCTAACCTTATTTCCTGTATTATTTCTTCCGACGAAAGACTCCGTGCCTCAAAATTTAATCGCGGGCATTAATACCAAATAGCTTCTATAATAACTGATGCTAACGGACTTGATATTACTTTATTCTTTCTACACCAGAATAAATATTAAACTTTCTGCCACGCAAAAAACCAACTAAAGTAACATTAAATTCCCTAGCTATTTCTACTGCCAAACTACTAGGAGCAGAAACAGAGCAAACTATTGGCACACCTACAGTTATACACTTTTGTAAAATCTCAAAACTCGACCGCCCACTTACTATAACTATAAGATTATTTAAAGGTAATTGACCTGCTAAAAATTCTGAACCTATTAACTTATCTAAAGCATTATGTCTCCCCACATCTTCCCGTAACTTTAACAGTTCCCCTTGACTATTAAATAAACCAGCAGCATGTAAACCTCCTGTAGACTTAAACACTCTTTGAGCAGTATTTAATTTATCTGGCAAACTATAGATAATTTCTGCAGAAACTTCTAATCCTAAAGGAATAGCTAAAAATCCTTTTATTTGCAAAGATTCTATACTGGCTTTGCCACAAACTCCACAGGCGCTAGTTGTAAAAAAATGTCTTTCTAGGGTTGTTAAATTTGGGTTTAATTCTGATTTAAGAGTAATATTAACGATATTTTGGCGTTGTTCTCCATCAATTTCTGGATCTACACAATAACTAATTTTTGCAATATCTTCTCGATTTTTGATAACTCCTTCACTATAGAGAAATCCAGCAACTAAATCAAAATCTGCTCCTGGAGTTCGCATTGTGACTGCTATAGTTTGTTTGGGAAAAGTCAACCGAATTTCTAAAGGTTCTTCTGTTGCTAATTGGTCAGAATGAGTAACAAAATTGTGGTTTTCCACTACCCAAATTTGTGCTTTTTTTTTGCTACTTGGCGAATTGTTCATAGGTAAGGATTCAAGGACCAGTGTTAGGTTAGTCAAACAGCTAGCCTTATAAGAAACCATTTGAGTGATTTTTACTACCTTCCAACCATAGCATTAATGCATAAGAAATGGTCTAATATCATATCCGGTTGAATAGGTATAAATAAATTAGGGAGAAGTAGGGGCGAACGGCCGTTTTGCTTGCGCATACTTCGTTAACGCTGCGCGACATGAAACGCCCCTATAGGAGTCAGGAGGGAAGAGAAGGAAGTTTTTTTATCACTAATTATCTGGACATGATATAATTATTTAAGATGATAATCCCTATAAAATTTATCAATCATTGTTATCTAAAAAAATTAAATACAGCGGAAATAAAAACCTCAAATCCCATACCCTAAAAACCTAACCTTCATCCAACTTTTCTAAACAAACTAAAGTATTATAATCTGGCACACCTTCAACAGAACGTTTACCCTTATCCAATAACACATTTCCCTCTGGCCAATGTACTTCCAAATTACCTGGTTTCATTGGAGCTAAATAAACCCGCCCTTTTAATTCACCCAAATCATTTTTCAAAATCACGTTATCTCCATCTTTTAATCCTAACTTTTCAGCATCAAAAGGATTAATTAAAACTGCTTCTCGTAAAGCACCAGTTATCGCATCTTTCTTAGACTGCACCATACTATTAAACTGCTTACCTCGGCGAGTTGCTACTAAAAAATATCCCTCTGGTAACAATTCTATTGGTGGAGAAAGAATGGAAAATTTTGCCTTACCATCAGTTGTGGGAAAATTCCAGCCAAAACATAAATGAGAACCTCCATATTGAAAATTATCTCCAGGTTCTTTCAAATGTTGAATACCTGAATATTGAGAAATTACCAAAGCAATTTCCTGACGAATTTCCCCAGTATTTTTAAACTCTAACTTATCAGCTAATTCCGGACGGACTAACTTTGCTAAATCCATAAATACTTGCCACTCTGAGCGAGCTTCTCCAATTCTTTTTCCTGGGATTTCTGGGCTAAAAATCACTCTTCTTTCTGTAGTAGTTTCTGTCACTCCTCCCGGAATTTCATAACGAGTCGTAGCAGGTAACAATATTACTGTTTCTCCTGGTTCAACTAACATTTGATTAGAGAAAATAATATCCTGATGTACTCGCAAAGGTACCCGTTTCATAGCAGCTTCTACATAATCTGGGTCTGGCAAAACTTCTAAAAAATTTCCCCCTACAGAAAACAAAACATCTAACTTTCCTTCTGAAGCATTATCAATCATTTCTGAAGTAGTTAAACCAGGATAACTCGGCACAGAAAAACCCCAAAATTTACTCATAACTTCAGCATTTTCAGGATTAATTTTTCTCCCTCCTGGAAACACTGTAGAATAACATCCCATTTCTGCTCCACCTTGGACTCCAGAATGACCTCTAATTGGCATTAAACCACAGCCTTCTCTGCCAACAAAACCTTTAGTTAAGGCTAAATTAATAATAGCTCTAACATTATCTTCCCCACACTCATGTTGAGTAATTCCCATACTCCAAACAAAGACTGCTTTTTCTGCTTTGCCAATCATTTTGGCAAAGGCATACATTTCATCACGGGTAGCTCCAGAAAAGCGTTCTAATTCTGACCAAGACTGGGCATCTAATGAAGCTTTTAATTCCTCAAATTGATTAGTATAATTATCTATAAAATGTTTATCTATCCAGTCATTAGCAATTAAATGTTTAATGGTGCCGTTGATAAATGCCATATCCCCATTGACATTAACTAAAAAGAAATCTTCCGCAAATTTAGTTCCAAATAAAGCACTCTCTGGAATAGATGGTACCCAATAACGTTCCATTCCTGGTTCCCGGTAAGTGTTGATCACAACAATTTTTGTGCCTGCCTTTTTCGCCCAGTGCAAATATTTAACTGTAACAGGTTGATTATTTGCCACATTTGAACCGATGAATACCAATAAGTCTGTACCTATCCAGTCTTTGTAGGAACAGGTAGTAGCAGCAGCACCAATAGTAGTTTTCAGTGCTCCAGTGCTAGGGGAATGACAAATGCGGGCAGCGTTGTCAATGTTATTAGTGCCGATCGCCCGTGCAGCTTTTTGAGCAGCATAATAGGTTTCATTAACAGTCCCACGACTGGTGAGGTAGAAACCTGTACGGTCTGGGTGGGTAGTTTTGAGGCGATCGCTAATTACTGCCATTGCTTCATCCCAACTAATTCGTCGAAACCCTTTATCACCTTTGTCGCGGCGCATGGGGTAAGGTAGTCGCCCCATTTCTCGCAGGTCTCCACTACTTTTATTTTGGAGTTGAGAAATATCTGCCAGTATTTCTGGGTTAAATGCTGGCATAGTATTCAGGCGCAATAGTCGGAGGCGGACATTACATAGATGAAAGCCATCAAGAGTCCAGTCTTTCATGCCTGTTGTACCGAGGGAACAACCATCGCAGACTCCTTTGTTGAGTATGTCCCAGGCGTAGGGAAGTTGGTCAAGGTTTTCGATCCCAGCGCGGATGAGTTCCCAGTAGTTATTGGGGTATTGTTCGCCTATACCGAATGGTTTCCAGCTTGCCCAGATTTTCGGGTTCCAGATTTTGTTTGCTTTGGGTAACATAATTTATTTGATCACAAAAATACTTTTTTATTTATAATAATACTAGATTAAAATTTAGGTTTGTTCTAATTGTTATATAAATTTAATTTAGATACTAAGTACT
>JAKQYF010000320.1 GCA_023356535.1 Trichodesmium sp. MAG_R03
TTTTCAGTGGGAGAGATTAGAAAATACTATTGAGAGGCAAGATCCTGTTCAAAAACTAATTTATCAAGGTTTACAATTTATAGAAACAGGTTTTTGTAATAGCGATCGAGGTTTTTTTCTTAATCCTTAAAAATGGACTAATTTTTATTCGTCTCTAACCCTTCTTTCTCTAGTCCTCACCATAAGTGCCTTGCCTTCATAAATATTGCTTATGTGGTTGTTGAAGTGGCAAAACCACATCATTTTCTCACCTACAGTCCGCACGACAAAATGTAGTATAAATATCAGTCAAAAGTCAAAAGTCAACCCCCCCCTTATCCCCCTCTAAGGGGCAGGGAAGTAAGAAGTAAGAAGTAAATTATAGTGGTCAATAGGAGTCAACATATTACAAATTTTATACTAATTTTCATGTTACAAATTAAAGTACGGAGTCTGGGTTCTAACGAATATGCTCTCTGAGGATATGGTTTCGCTTCGGATCTTCTAACTTTTTCAATGCTTTAACCTCTATTTGCCTAATTCTTTCCCTGGTTAAATTAAACATATCACCAATTTCTTTGAGAGTCTTTTCTTGGCCATCATCCAAACCAAATCGCATTTGCAACACATTTTTTTCACGTTCAGTTAAAGTTTTCAGAACAGTTTCTATATCTTCTTGCAGGCAATTTTTCAAGACATATTTTGTTGGTGTTTCCCCATCAAATTTGATCGCTTCTTGATACACAATATTTTTTTCTTTACCTTCAGGGTGGTCTAAAGATAAAGTTTCTTGGGCGCATTCTATAATAAATTGCAATTTCTCCCTTGTCATCTCCATCCGTGTAGCAACTTCTTCCACAGTTAGGGGAGAACATTCCATTGAAATTTGCTTAATTATTTTCTTAATTTGGGAAATAGTTTCGTAGAGATAAACAGGCAAGCGGATCATCCGAGAATAGTCACAAATAGCTCTGGTAATAGCTTGTCGAATCCACCAAATACCGTACGTAGAAAACTTATAACCTTTTGTATGGTCAAATTTTTCTGTGGCACGAATTAATCCTATACTTCCCTCTTGAATTAAGTCTTGGAAGTCTAACCCACGGTTTTGATATCGTTTGGCAATTGATGTCACTAGTCGTAGGTTAGCTGTCACCATTTTCTTTTTAGCCCGTCTACCTTGCTGAAGGCGATCATGTAGTTCCCATTTATTCATTTTTGCTTCTATTGCCCATTCTGTTTCATTAGGCGATCGCTTTAGCTTTTCCTTTAATTTTTTATAAATTTTTTCTAAAGCTAATAACTCATCAATTAGATGAGCTAAATGAATTTCTTCCTCAGGATGCAAGCGAGAAACGTTATTAATTTGCTTATAATAAAGTTGAATTGGGTCTTCAATAAATGTTCCATTCGGCGGTTGTTTATCTGGGTCATAGTTTCCTTCACTATTATCTTTATTTGTCAATTCTTCTGTATCTTTCCAATTATTTAGAGCTACATTTTCTAGCCAGTAAGTATCATAATAACTAGGATTTTTACAGTCAATTAACCACCATTTAACTGAATTTGTAATCTTTGTATTTTCTCTACTATGAGGAGCAACTATTATTAATTTATTATATTTTTTTGTGCCAATTAGTAAAAAATTATTTTTGTTTCTAGAGATAATCTGAGAAATAGTTATTATTTTTTCTTGTTCTTTACGATGTGTTTGAAATTTTTCTTTTCCTAACTCAAAAAGAAATACTTGTAACTCCTTTTTTTTCGGGTTATAAATTATGTAAGCATTATCAATCACTTCACTATAATAATTTGGTAGTTCTAATTGTTCAATATCTAAATGTCCCATTTGGAAATTATAGCCAAGTTTTTCAAACAAGGCTACTATTTTTTTCGGGCTATTAATTTTTTTTAGATCGTCTAGTTCTAATGCATGCCCTATCATTATTATCTTTCTCCACAATTAATTGATCTTAATATGTTTAGTCCTCATCTATGGCAATTCAAAGCATTATTTTTCTGTTTATTTTCAAGATCAGCAAATTTATAAGAAACATTTTGCTTCTATTTCCTGAATTATTGTGATAGGTTCTGAAGCGCGATAATGTTCTGTACCGCTGGTGCTATCCCTGATTTTTACTTAATGACTCAAAGCTTCAAGTCAAGCAAAGCTTTACCTTTCTTCAATATAAGCAATGATTGCTCTTAAGAAGTTTTAGCTATCACTACCATCAAAGAGCTTTATGAATCTCTATTTTTTAGACATTACCATATTTATATCATAATGTCAATAATAATTATTAAAGTGACGAGACTATTATGTTTATATCTGAATTAATTAAATATTATATACAATGATCATATTTGACTACCATATTTAAAATACTATGTCAAATATTTGTCGTTTTGACTTATATCTCAGGGAAAATTTGAGGATCATTTCCCATCTATGATACCAATTATCAAAAGTCCTGCTATAGTTGGAAGCTTGCAAAAATAACTTTCCTCCATAACCGAAGTTACTATTCGATAGAGTATTTGCTCCAACAAATAATATTTAGAAATAGAAAACCCAAGTATAGCAAAGTTTATGGTAATTGGTATAAGTGAGGTTAAAAATTCCTTTATTCCACGGGAGTAAGCAGGGACTTTGTATAAAACCCCCGCAGAGAATAGTAATTCTAGTTCAGTAGTCAGAGAAAAGAAGAAAAACAACTACCTTTGAGTAACATAGCAGTCGAAGCAAAAGACGGGAACATTGGTAAATCCTAAAATTGAGAAGGCAGGAGGTAGGAGGTAGAAAGCAGAAGGTGACATTCAGGAGTTACTGAACTCCGGTTCAGTGGGGAATTTCCCTCCAAAAGCCTCGGCCTTTAGGGTGGAGATAAATCTCTCCTGGCTTCTGGACTCTGTCTTCTGTCTGTATTTGTTGATAAATAACCTTAAAAATCAACAACTAAATCTAATTTGCTAATTTTGATAATATATATTCATACATCTGTAATTAGCAAAGAAAGGATTGAAGTAACTAATAATTCTTAAATAATCATCAGTAAACTGATAGATTTTGATCATAAAATTAATACTTTTTATAGTAGTCAAAGCCAAGGGCGCGGACATTTATAAATTCTCAAACTCAGTCATAGATTACTTTTAAATGTATCAATTCTCCCTTTGTGGGCAAGGCTGGGTTGGCTTTTAACTTGTGCATAGCGCTGTATAAGGAGAAACTAGGAGAAAAATATGGAAATTCTATTAAGTATTTGTCTAGGTGTAGGATTAAGTGCAGCTTGTGGGTTTCGGATATTTGTCCCCCCCTTGGTGATGAGTATTGCCGCGCAATCAGGACATTTACAACTGTCTGATGATTTTACATGGATGAGCACCCCGGAAGCAACAGTTGCTTTTGGATTAGGTGCATTCTTAGAAGTTACTGCTTATTACGTTCCTTGGGTAGATGAGTTATTAGATATTGTTGCCACCCCAACAGCAGTCATCGCTGGAACAATAATTACAGGTTCATTTGTCAGCGAAATGAGTCCAATGCTACAGTGGACTATCGCTGTAATTGTGGGTGGAGGTTCTGCAGGAGCAGTGCAAGGTTTAACAGACGTTACCAGATTTGCTTCTACAACTCTTACAGGAGGTTTTGCCAATCCTGGTGTTTCCACAATGGAGTTATTGAGTTCTACAGTCTTGTCAATATTGGCGATCGCTCTACCAATATTAGCGGTTGTAGTAGTATTTGTAGTGATTTGGTTACTATGGTTAGGAGCAAAAGCTTTGCATCGTAAATTGAGTAGACATCTCTAGAAAAGGTTCTCAAGCCTTTGAACCCACATTCTGCACCACAAATACACTACAAGGATATTTTTAAGGAATAATGTTGATTACAACCTCTGTTATTACCAATAACTATCAATAGTTTATGCAATATATATTTTTACTTACAAACTTCATAGACCGGGTAACAAATTAGCAATATTTGGGGATGGAGCAACTTACCATAACTCTCAAGAATTTTGAGAATATTTAATTACAATTAATCAAGATTTATGAGAAGAAGAATGGTTGATAAATTGTACAAAATTTGCCCCAAATGCCCCTTAGTAAAATCCCGTTGAAGATATTTGCTTGCAAGCTAAAAATTTCATAAGACAATTCTATTATCTTTGCAGTTCTTTTAAAGTAGTTAAGCGGCTATTTAAGTTTTTTGCGGATGGTCAAATCTTCGACTTCCCAAAACTTTTTCCCTATGGAATTTTGCTACAGCCTACCCGCGGATTCCATTAAGCACTCCTAATTTTATTTGCGCCCAAAATCTTACCGCTTTTTGGTATGGGGGCTAATGTTCAATGGGTAATATCATGTCCGGTTGAATAGGCATAAATACATTAGGGAGAAGTAGCAGGGCTTTTTCCAGATCGAGCGATCGCTCTTAAAATAAAAGCGCTCTTTTTTTTTGATAAAATCAAAAAAATAGCACTTAACTTTTATTTTAAATACATTATGATGAATACTATACTTGAAAGGTTGAAAAAAGTCAAGGACTTCCGCCAAAATCAGGGTAAAAGACATGAATTTTGGGTAGCATTAAGCATAATAGTCTTAAGTATTTTAACAGGCAATAGTAGTTATCAACAAATAGAAATGTTTAGTAATAACAATCAGGAGCAACTAATAAATATATTAAATATACCCTCAAAAAAATTACCTTCATATAGTACGATTAGGAGAGTTATTATGGGAGTCAAAGAATCAGAGATACAATTAATTTTTGATGAAATAATATTAGCTAATTATTCAGAGCATCAAGAGGATTGGATTGCAGTTGATGGGAAAAGTTTAAAAAATACCTTGACAAATTATGAACAAAACGGACAAAATATATTAGTAACAGTATCAGGGTAAGGTCTGGAAACAAAACTAATTAGGGTTTCAAAAACATTTGAGAGTAAAAAAAGTTCAGAAATCAAGCAAGTGCAAGAGCTGATAAGAAATAGCGGTTTAGAGAATAAGGTATTTACCGAGTATGCACTTGGGCCGCAATAAACAAACAACTCAGATGATAATTGAAAGTAAAAAGGATTATTTGATTACAGTAAAAGCCAACCAAATAAGTTATTTAATCCCTTAAAAGACTTAGCAAAAGTAGAAGAGCCTATCAGTAGATATCAAGAAATAGACAAAAGTCATGGACGCCAAATAAGTGCGAAAAATTAGTGTATTTAAAGCCGAA
>JAKQYF010000321.1 GCA_023356535.1 Trichodesmium sp. MAG_R03
AGTTTTATTCCCTCTGGAAATTGGCTACCCATTCCTCCAAGGTAAAAAAATAAAATTTACAGCAGTTTTCATGTCGGTAGACCACAGTAGGGACCTTGGATGTAACGTCCCTACAAGGTTTTGGTTATGGCGATGTAGTTCATTAATTTGAAAAGGGCTGTAAGATAGGGTCTGCTGAAAAAGTCTTTTTAGGAAACAGAGGAATAGGTAGGGACTTTGTAGTTTTTTCGGCAAAAAAAGGCTAATACCTTTATTCACTCACCCCTAAATAAACTTCCCTAACTCGGGGATCATTCTGCACCTCATCCATAGTTCCCTCACAAAGTACAGAACCTTGATGTAAAACAGTTACCCTTTCAGCTATTTGACGCACAAATTCCATATCATGTTCAATTACAATAATTGAATGACTAGAAGCCAAATTTAACAAAATAGAACCAATATTTTCTGTTTCTTCATCAGTTAAACCAGCCACAGGTTCATCTATTAATAATAAGTCAGGAGACTGAGCAACTAACATCCCTATTTCTAAACGTTGTTTTTCACCATGGGATAAAAAAGCAGCCTTAATATTTGCTTTTCCAATTAAACCTATAGTTCTCAGTAAACCAACTACACTTCTAGTCTCCGCTGTAGGAACCTTACGAAATAAAGTAGCAATTACTCCTTTATGGCTATTAATAACTAAATCTAAATTTTCTCTAACAGTTAAGTTCAGATATACTCTCGGTGTTTGAAACTTACGCCCAATTCCCATACAAGCTATCTTATATTCCGGAGTTTTAATTAAACTTTTGCCCCTAAATAATACTTTTCCTTTTGTTGGTTGAACTTTGCCAGTAAGCACATCTAAAAAAGTAGTTTTTCCGGCTCCATTCGGACCGATAATTAATCGTAATTCACCAATATCCATGGAAAAATTTAGGTTATTTAGAGCCTTAAAATCATCAAAACTAACAGTTAAGTTTTGAATTTCTAAAATTTTTTCTATCACTTATTTTTTACCTCATCTGAACCTAATTTTTGTTTTTTTACTTCTTCCTGTTCTAACTGAGTTTCTGGATTTTTATCTATATTAGGATAGGTCATAAGTCGTTGAGAGTAACCAAGGAGCGATCGCAACTTTAACCAACCATATTCTTGCCACCAACCAACAATTCCATTAGGCAATATTGTCACAACTAATAAAAATAATGCACCCTGAAAAAACAACCATATTTCAGGAAATTTTTCACTTAAAAAAGTACGTCCGAAATTAACTAATAATGTACCAATAATTGCACCAACTAAAGTTCCTCTACCTCCCACAGCTACCCAAATAACCATTTCAATTGAAAAAGCTACTTCCATATAACTAGGGGTAACAATCCCACTTTGAACTGTATATAATGCTCCAGAAATTCCAGCAATAGCACCAGAAATAGCAAATACTAAAACTTTAAACTTAGTGGGATTATATCCAGAAAATCTGACTCTAGTTTCATCATCTCTAATAGCAATTAATAGACGACCAAATCTACCACTAGTTATCCAACGACAAATTAAATAAATGATAATAACACTAACAATTGTCACCTCATAAAATATTAATTGTGCTTGTTCTGAGCCTGCTAAAAGACCAAAAAACTTTTCTGTATCTGTTTTTAAACCATTTGTACCATTAATTAGTCTTTGTTGACCGTTAAAGAAGTTAAAAAATACCAGTAAAGCTGCTTGAGTAAGAATGGAAAAATAAACCCCTGTAATTCTATTTTTAAATACAAGATAACCTAAAATTGCCGCAATGATAGCCGGAACAATTATAATTGCTAAAATTGTTATAGGAAATGAGTGAAAAGGCTGCCAAAATATGGGAAGTTTTTCTACACCATAAAGAGTAAAAAATTCTGGTAATTCTCCTTTTGGCAATTGTAGTTTGAGGTGCATTGCTAAACCATAACCTCCCAAGGCAAAAAATATGCCATGACCTAAACTTAATAAACCAGTATAACCCCAGATTAAATCTATACCTAAAGCTACAATTACTAGAGAAAGAAAACGCCCTAATAATTTTAGTCTAAATCCTGATAAAGCTAAGGGCATTATGATAGCAAATATTACAGATATTGCTGCTATTATACAGAATTCAGTTAATAATTTTCTATATTTACTTTTGAGCTTTAAAATCATATTTTTTCTTAATTAATCATTTTTTTACATGTAGTGGGGGTATCTTACCTGGGTGGGTATACCTCATCAGAAATGTAAATTAAATAAGACTGCAAATTTGTAGTTTGTGCCTAGGAAATATCTTGAGCGTAATTAATTTTCTCCTAATTTTCTCCGGTTTTATTTTGTTCTCATTTCTAACAACAGAAAGCGCTGTATCTCCAGAAAAGAAAGAATAGGTAGAAGTGTTACATACAATGTCTATAAAGAGTTTAGACTTAGTCGACAAGTTACGTGTTCCAGTGATGTTTAATAGAAATTAAAAGAAAAAAGAGTAAATTTTATTAATTCTTTAAACCTAAAACCTAAAACCTAACACCTAACACCTAAAGCCTACCTTTTTGGGGAAATAAACCCGCTGGTTTAAGTTGTAGAAAAACAATAATTAAAGCAAATACTGTTACTTTTGCCATAGAAGTTGTTGCCAAAAAATCAAATAAGTCAGTCACTAGTTTAAGACTTGCCGTATTTCCCAAAATTAAAGCTATAGTTCCTGAACCAATCAAATAATTAGTAATACCAATTCCCATAGCAGCAATAACAGTACCAAATAAATTACCTACTCCACCAACTACGACTACCATAAAAGCATCTACTATATAATTCTGTCCTGTATTCGGACCAACTGAACCTAATAATGTAATTGCACAACCAGCAATTCCAGCTAGCCCCGAACCCAAAAAGAATGTAATACTATCAACCTGATTTGTTGGGATACCTAAACAAGCACTCATACTTCTATTCTGAGTAACAGCTTTAATTCTTAGGCCCCAATTTGATTGATTCAAAAATAGGTAAATTCCTAGCAAACATATGGCAGTTAAGATAATGATAAATACCCGAGAATAAGGTAATTGAAAATCACCAATAGGTAATCCACCTTGTAACCAAACAGGAGCAGTAACATCAACATTTCTCGCACTAAACCATGGTTTTATTAATTTAGGATTTGTCAATAAAAAACCGGAACTAATAGAGATTGCTAAAGATAAGAAAAAAATAATTGTTCTTGCTAAATTTTTAATTTTCTCCCAATCATAACGACGTTTTCTTAGGAAATAAATATTACCAAAGTATAAAATGCAAAAAATTGTTATACATATAATTAAAACTCCATTTACACTCCGAACAAATTGACGTAAAATTAGACTAACTCCCCAAGTTGCTAGTAGAGTTTCTAATGGTCTACCATAGAGAAAACGTATTATGGTTTTTTCTAAAATTAAACCAGCGATCGCTACAACTATAAATGCAATAGGAATAGCCAAAAAAATATAAATATTAGCAATAGGTTTACCTATACTATTGCAAATATTTTGAACTACAAAAGTCGTATAAGCACCTAACATTATTAATTCACCATGGGCTAAGTTAATTACTCCCATTAGTCCAAAAATAATGGCTAATCCTAGAGCAACAATTAACAAAACTGAACCAATGCTAATACCGTTAAATATAGCTATTAATAATTCTTGCATTACTATTTAAGGATAAGTTTTTAAGGAATAGGGAAAGAATATAGAATTCATAATTCATAATGCCGATTAAAAGCTCAAATCTTTATATATTAATCCTTTGATATTGAATCAGTAAGCCCCAAATAATTCTGATATTCTTACTATTTTATGACAACCAAAAAAGGAATTAAATTACATCAAATATTACAGTACTTTTTAAGATTGTGACGTACAACTTTATACCCATCTTTTTCCCTATTTCCTATTATCTAAAACTGTAAAACTTTGTACTTTCTCAACCCAAAAACTGCCATAAATATAATAGGGTAAAAGCATCTTGTCAATCAATCAGAAATAGTCATTAATAAACCTAACCTGATTATACTTATTGACAATGAATTTTTTACATGTAGTGTTTATTAAACTCAATAAACACTCATATATAAAAAACTTAGATGCGTTTACCCTATTGTAAATATTAATAAATAGATGTTATAAATAGTTCCAATTTTGAATGTCAAATAATTGCCCCAAACTATTATTTTATCAAAGTTTAATTCGATTAAATTGAGCCTTATAATTTTTGACTTTTGACCTCCGAGCTTTAATGAAACAGTAGAAACATACAGCCAGATTATAATTACTAAGTATTGTCTTAAAAGCAGAAATTATTATTGATACAGCGGATTTTACTTTCGTGAGCAAGATGCCCACACTACAATATTTCCATAATTTCTATTGTACCTCATTTATCCAAAATATGCTATATATTTTAGATTTATTAGTATAAGTATTTTTTCGTAAATCAAGTAAAGATTTATGAAAAAACCAGCAGTAGATTGCTAACAATTAAATGCTAATCTATTACTATTACTATTAATTATTAACTATTTTAAATTTACCACCTTTGTTAGGGTCACTCCAATCACAAGCAAATCCCTTAGTTGCTGGAACAAATTGATTCCATGGTATAGGATCAATAGGTTCTTTAGTAGACCAAACTATATCAAATAAACCATCATCACGAACTTGACCTATTCTTACAGTTTTAGAAATATGATGATTAGCATTCATCTTAACCAAACCTTCAGGAGCATCAAAAGTTTGTCCGATAGCCGCCATTCTTACTGCTTCTAAATCATCAGCTGTACCAGCCTTCTCTACTGCTTGTTTCCAAAGATAAACCATAATATAAGCAGCTTCCATTGGGTCATTTGTTACTCGTTCTGCGCCATATTTTGCTCGAAAACTTTCCACCCATTTTTTATTAGCTTCTGTATCCACAGTTTGGAAATAATTCCAAGCAGCGTAATGACCTATAAGAAACTCTTTTCCAATTTGTCTAACTTCTTCCTCAGCAATACTTACCGACATAACTGGGTATTTTTCAGGAGTAATACCAGCACCTTTCAATTGTTTAAAAAAGGCAACATTACTATCGCCATTAAGACTATTAAAAATTACTCCACCATTAGGTAAAGCTTGTTTAATTTTAGTAATAATTGGAGTAACTTCTGTATTTCCTAAAGGTAAATAA
>JAKQYF010000322.1 GCA_023356535.1 Trichodesmium sp. MAG_R03
GAATCCAGATTGCTCTTATTTCAAAAATAACGAAAATAATCCTGTTGAGCAGGTGTCATGGAGTCAAGCTGTAGAGTTTTGTGACAGACTATCTCAACTCACTGACCTTAACTATAGACTGCCCAGTGAAGCAGAATGGGAGTATGCTTGCAGAGCCGGTATTGATAATAAACCTTTTCATTTCGGAGATACTATCACTACAAAAGTTGCTAATTATGATGGCGCCGAATCGTATAATTATGAACCAATGGGTGAGTATCATGAGAAAACAAAACCTGTAGGTAGCTTTGGGGTAGCAAACGCTTTTGGGCTATATGATATGCACGGCAATGTGTGGGAATGGTGTGTCGATACAAAACATGATAACTATAAAGACGCTCCTTTAGATAGCCGAGCTTGGGAAACAGAAGGAGAAGTTGACCATACAACTTTAAGGGTTTTGCGTGGCGGCTCTTGGAAAACAAAAGCTAAAGATTGTCGTGCTGCTAACCGCAGATTTTTGCGACAAACTCGTAGTGATTCAAGTTATGGTTTTCGAGTCGCTCTCTCAACATTCATTATTAACAGGACTTACGCAACTTCACCTTGAAAACCTCATATGTAGGGGCGAATGACATTCGCCCTCACTGGATAGGGTGTGCTGAAAAAGTCTTTTAAGGAGCAGAGGAATAGGTAGGGACGTTCCATGGAACGTCCCTACAGAGGAACAGGGAAGGTATAGATGAAGTAGTCGGACATACTTGTCCCTTGATTTTTCTGCCATGGGAGTGCCCGAAATCCTAACTTTTTCAGCCTTTTACCACCGAACTTCTGGTACTTTTTGCTGACCACATAAGACTAAAGCATTTATATGTCAATACTTTTATAATTAATCAGCAAACCCTAAGTATTTAAGCTCAAATTTTTCTGAGAATTGGACTCTTGAGAAAGGTCGATGAAGATGATTTATACAGTATAAATATCTACCAAGCTACCAATTTTATGGTACTTTTACACTACAAATTCAAGTATAAAATTTGAGGTTTAAGCATAGATATTGTGCAAGGCAGGCTGACTCTGTTCATAAAAAAAACAGACCGCTTTTATTGCTAATTATATCATGTCCGGTTGAATAGATATAAATAAATTAGGGAGAAGTAGGGGCGAACGGCCGTTTTGCTTGCGCATACTTCGTTAACGCTGCGTGACATGAAACCCCCCTACAGGAGTCAGGAGGGAAGAGGAGGAAGTTTTTTATCACTAATTATCCGGACATGATATTACTATAATAGAACTTAGCAATGAACGCTATTGATAGGGTGTGTTTCCCTTCGCGACATGAAAAGCCCTAGGGTAACTGACCTTGGCTCTATAGTACCTTAGGCGTAAGTCCTGTACAAGATACAAAGGAAGGTAAAGCAGTTTGGAGAGTAACCTATGACAATGAGAGTAACCTATGACAATGATCAAAGCAAAAACCCTGGTTAGGTATTATTATACCCAACATTCCGCACATCTCCATCTATCTTCATCTATAATTTACATTTTGAAAGAAGCTTGTAGGAAAAACCCTCATTATAGAACTCAATTTCAATAAAATTTCTTAATAACTACAGGACTTACGCACGGGCAGTACATGAGGGTGAGGGCGAATGGCATTCGCCCCTACATATGGCGTTTTTAAGGTGAATTTGCGTAAGTCCTGAACTAATTTTTATGAGAAGATTAGTTACAATTCTTTATAACAGTGAAAATCGATGCCCATAGCTATAAGGCTTTTAGGGAGAGTATTAGGGGCGATAGATTAACTGGACTTTTAGATTTTTCAGGCCGAAAATGGCTCGAAACCCAGTATTAGCAGGGGACATACCTAAAAGAACTAAAAATAGCTAAAACCTAGGTATATCAAGAAAACGGTTAATTTCATGTAAAAAGATTGCTGTATAAGCTTTTGGCTTAGTTTTTAACCTATTTTTGACCTAAGTCCAGTTAATAAAAATTATCAATTTAATATTAATAAGTACGGAATGTGGGTTATACCTATGGGAAAAGGTTGGCCTCCCACTAAATGATGGGAAGAAATACAAAGACAGTTAGAAAATTTTCGCGAATATGGTATTCTCTCACTAGAATATCGTAAAGATCCTAACACTCCAAAGCAAGAATTTATTTGTTTAAACACTAAATTAAGTAGTAATTGTCTATTCTTGTTGACTTTGGATGTAAAAATAGATACTTATAATGGCATATTTGCCAAAATCTTAGAATCACAATACAGCCAATTTTTATCAGAAAATCTAGATTATAATATTCCATTAGCTCTAAAAATTCATTCTGAAAAATCTCGTTCATAACTGATAGTTATGCTGATCCTAATAGAACTAAAAAATACAATTATCAAATTAAATAAGCTTGTTTTATGGGCAATAATTTACGGTCGATAGTCAGAGAGGTTTAAATGAATTTTGCGATTTTATAATTAGCAAATCCCCTAAACAATTAATTATAGAAGCTGCCGTTGTTACTTTAATGGATGCCAAAAATGACAATATAGAAACAGGTAATGGTCAATGTATGGCAGAAATGGTTGCTGCTCTGTTATTTAATCAGCAAAAAGGAAATGAAATTAAAAAAATTCTGGAGTGATTACCACGGGTAGTCTCTGGAAATTTATGGAGCTAGAATGTCAAACTATTACTATCGATATAAATGAATATTTTTGAGGAAATTTAGGTCAAATCATTGGGATTCTGAAAAGCTTTATTAAAATAGAAGATTCAACATAAATTTGTGATAATTTACAAATATTGATCAAATAAAATGCTAAAATGCAAATAGCTAAATTCTATTAATATCTCCTATAAATTACCTCTTTTATGATGTAGAATGAAATCTTCAAGGTAATATTATTTATTGTTATGAATTTTGTAATATTTTTGTGTTACGTTTAGTATTATATTTGCTGTGGAGTATTATAATAAATCGGGTTTATGGGAGACAAATATTAGTATGGTAGAACATCTAAGAAAAACCCAGTTTCTATGCTGTATTTATACTGATACTATCGGGTTGAATATTAGCTGAGACATTACTAACAGAGATAAAATCCGCTGTAATTGTCAAACTGAAAAAAAGTTGTTAAACTAAAAAAGTTGTACAATTTAATATGGTATTCTTTACTAATTTGATAGTTGATACTCCATTTGCAATAACAAATCTTAAATCAGCAATGAATACTATATAAATTCCAGCAACTTTGGAATTATAAAAATTATCAAGAATCCGTAATAATATCAATTTTATGATCAAAAATATTACTATATAATACAAATGATATTGAGATTGTTTAATACTAAGAAAATTATTATCAGAACTGACGTACTGGCACTACACTCAGTGAGGGCGAATGTCATTCGCCACGACATGTAGCGTTTTAAGGTGAATTTGCGTAAGTCCTGATTATATTTTAATTAAGAGGTAGAAAAATGGTACAAGCAGGAATAGTGACAAATGTTGAGATAGTTACAAGGGAAATAAATGGTTTTTCCCTACGAGGTTTCATTGATGATAATGGTGAGTTTGTATCATTACAACCAATACCATCACCATCACCAACAGAATCTCCAGAACCAACACCAACACCAACACCAACACCAACACCAACACCAACGCCAACAACAACACCAACAACAACACCATCACCAGAACCAACAGTAACACCATCACCAGAACCAACAGTAACACCAACGCCAACAACAACACCAACAGCAACACCAGCACCAACACCAACAGCAACACCAGCACCAACACCATCACCGTCACCAGTACCAACACCAGTACCAACAAGACCAGATGGTAGAGAAATAATTAAACTAGATGATAATTTCGGTGTATTTGATGAAAATGGTGACTTTGTAATAATAGACATAGTAGAACCAACAGAATCTCCAGCTACGACAGCACCGCCAGTTACGACAACACCCCCAGTTACAACAGTACCACCTGTTGCAACGCCAACTCCTACACCCACAGCAATAGGAGGAGGTATTTTGCTGCCAGGGGGAGAAGCAGTGGGTACCGAGGAAGGTGATCTGGTATTTGGTAGTGCCTTCAGCGATACCTTTTTCGCACTTGGAGGAAATGATACTGTATTTGGCCAAGGAGAAAGTGACTCTTTACTTGGCCAAGATGGTAATGACCAAATTAACGGCAACCGGGGTAATGATATTATTAGTGGTGGTCTCGGAAATGACAGTCTATGGGGTGGCAGAGGTGCTGACTCGGTTTTTGGTGATGCTGGGAATGATACAGTATTAGGCGATCGCGACTCAGATACAGTCCGGGGAGGAGAAGGTAGAGACATTATTTATGGTGGTAAAGAAAGCGATGATGTAGCAGGAGGAGAAGATAACGACTTTGTTTCAGGAGATGTTGGTGATGATCTTGTAGTCGGTGATGCCGGGAATGACACACTTTTTGGTCAGAGTGGCCTCGATACAATCTCTGGTGGTTCAGGTGTGGATGTCATCAGTGGTGGTGAAGATGCCGATAGTATTTCAGGAAATGAAGATAATGACTCTCTATCAGGAAACCAAGGTAATGATACTCTTGATGGTGGTACAGGGGATGACTTTTTATCCGGAGGTAAAGATGATGATTTGTTATTAGGAGGTGAAGGTAGGGATACTATCAATGGCGAGCGAGAAAACGATATCCTTGATGGTGGGGAAGAAAATGATTTCCTCTCAGGGGGTAAGGGAAATGACTCTCTTGATGGAGGTCAGGGTGACGATCTCTTGATAGGTGGTCGAGGTGATGATACTTTGACTGGAGGTGAGGGTGAAGATAGTTTTGTAATTGTAGATTTTCAGGAATCTGATAATTTATATACTGTTACTGACTTTAATACTGCAGAAGACCTCATTAGCTTGGAAGGTGGTCTTAGGTTTGAAGACTTAGCAATATCTAATGAGGGTGGTAACACTGTTATTCGGAATGCCAATGGTGATGATTTAGCTATTTTAATTGGAGTTGATAGTAGGGCTTTTAATTCTAACAATTTCTTTCCTACTCCAGACAATATAAGCCCAGAACCGGAACCAGCACCGGAACCATCACCGGAACCAGCACCGGAACCAGCACCGGAACCAGCGCCGGAGCCAGCACCGGAACCAGCACCGGAACCAGCGCCGGAGCCAGCACCGGAACCAGCA
>JAKQYF010000323.1 GCA_023356535.1 Trichodesmium sp. MAG_R03
ACTGTCTATTAAGATTACCTTGCTCATACTGAAATTGAAAAGTCCTCTCCTCCATAACAGTTTTTAACTGTATTTGAGCAATCTGTATTTGTTGTTGAATACTATCTCTTTTTTCATAATATTCAATTAAATTATCATTATTTATCCGCAGAGTTTCCGATGACATTCTTGCAGACCTAGTTCCCCAAAAAAAATCGCTGACTCCCTCTGCTAAATGTTCAAACCAATTTTTTTTATTAGGTAAAAATTTTTCCATTTATCAAACTCTAATTTAATCAAGAAAGGACTGGGTATTAGACTTCTATTATCCCTAAGTTTTCCAAGACCAGAACGGATCAATTTAATTGCTTCTAAGGCATTTCATTTAATTTATCAGTTACTAGTATTTTGATATGAAGCCAGAGGCTTGAAATATTTATGATACTAAATCCGCTTATGAAAAGCTTCTTGTTTTTTTAATCCTTTCAACCCTTCAACATAAATATCGGTAACATAAGTGCCTTGGTGTTTAATAAAGCTCTTGTATAAACCGGATTTAATATGACGAATACTTGTTTCATCCCTTTGAAAGGGCAGGCTTGAGACCTGATTTTTTGGTCATCAATTAACATATTGACAAAATAGCTATTCTATGTATGGCATAGGAACATAATAACACTTATTCAGAAGGTATCTATAGTCGCTATATTTGTTATTGTAGTTATTGAATATAAATGGCTCAATGGTAACTTCTAACTATTATAAAATCTTAGATGTTAATCCCACTGCAACGCAGGGACAAATTAGACAAGCATATCGTCGTTTAGTTAAGTTATTTCACCCAGATACTAATACAGGAGTGGCAAACCATGAACGTATTATTAGTATTAATGAAGCTTATGAAGTATTAGGGGATCCTCAAAGAAGGAAATCTTATGATTGGCAACTTAATCAAAATTATCAGAGATATAGAAATGTTAGCCAAGATTATCATAATTACAATAAAAGAAGACAGAATGTTGACGAACATCTGCAAAGATGGATAAATCATGTCTATAGACCAGTTGATAAAATTATAATTCAAATACTGAAACCTCTAAAAAGTGAAATTGATGATTTAGCTGCGGATCCATTTGATGATCAATTGCTTGAATCTTTTCAAGATTATTTAGAAACTTCTCGAGGTCTACTTAAAAAAGCTCATAACTTATTTACTTCTGAGCCAAACCCATCTAATTTTGCTGGAGTAGCAGCTCATTTATATTATTGTTTGAATCAAGTTAATGATGGAATAGAAGATTTAGGGTTATTTACTCTAAGCTATGATGATTATTATCTACATACAGGTCAGGAACTATTTAGAATTGCTGACAAATTGCGCCAGGAAGCCCAAACAGCAATGAAAGGTATAGCTGAAATTAGAAGTTAAATTCACAGGGTGGACTAAATTTGATGCTTTACTAATATTCTATGAGTTGTCTGAGATTTAAATCACTAAAACTTTTAAAATAGGTTACTCTTTTGAAGAAATAACATAATTTGTAATTGCTAAGAGATGCTGGTGTTGTTTTTTTATTTTCGGTTCAGGACTATTATGTTGTTGCGACTAAATAAATAATAACTGTGGCGATCGACCACTTTTTTACTACCTATATCTAAACTAATATGAGATAGTAATAATACCTTGATTCCTATTCCAATGAAATAGGAAATAATTAAGATGACTACATCTAATATAATTAGTTTAATAATAGTACTTATGCTAGATTCGGTTTATATAGAAGGTTTCTTAAAAAGGTAAGACACTTATGTTCTCTGGCAGGATGCAAAAGAGTCAGAAGGCTTTGAAAAAACTAGCTCTTCATAGATATAATTTGGTATTAATGCCTTGTATTAACTGCATCAAACTAATTATTAACCAGGGAAAATTTCCCTGGCTCAAATAATAGGAAAGTCTTCTCTACTTTAAAATTGTTTTGGAAACAATTCTTGTTTTTTTCCGCTCCATTTCCGAAAGTTCCTCTCCATCTTGTAAGCGAGTAGCGCTACTTTGTAAAACAGTTGCCGCTCCTCTATCTCCCATTTGTAATGCCGTTTTAGCTGCTGTTTGTAACATTGTAGCCGCACCTGTTCTATCACCATGTTGTAATTTTGTTTCAGCTATTTGAGTTTGCCTATATTTTGCTAAAGCTAAAATATGATTTTGTACTTCGGGGTTAACTTGAGGCTGGTATTGTTGGATGAAATTAGCTTCAACTAAAATTAATTCCGAAAGTAAACCTTCTTTACTTTGAGCAGGGTCATCATAACGCATTTGTAATTGGGCGATCGCTTGTTTTCCTTCTGATAATTGACCAATATAAATATTAACTAAAACGACTCTTTCTACATCTTTCATTAAATCTCCCAATCTGACCATAAATCCATTGTCATTTTGTTGTACTGGCAATTCAATAGTATCTGGTGCCACTTGTGCAATAGGTTTAAGTTCTGCTAACCTAACTTTAGGCATTAAAGTAAATTGTAAATAAGAGTTAGTAAGTCCTACAGATTGAATCCGATTAAATAATTTTCCAAACTCTTCTATTGCCTGTTCTGGCCGTTGAATATAGGCAAGAGTTCCTCCTCCAGTATCAGCAATCTTTTCCAAAACATCTTGATTCCAATCATCACCAAATCCTAGAGAATTTAGAGTAATGCTATAGTCTATTGCTAACTTTGCTAGTTTGAGACAAAGATCATTATTCCCATGTTCATTTTCCCCATCAGTTAATATAAAAGCCTGAGAAATAGAATCTTTTCGACCTTTATCTAACTCTTCTATTCCTAACTTTAAACCTTTATCAATAGCAGTACCACCAGAGGCTCTTAATTTATTAATTTTACCCTTAATACTAGCAGAATCATTAATCATCTGATTAGGAACAATTACTTGAGCTTGATGGTCAAAAGCTACAACCGAAAGGCGATCGCCTTCCTTCAAATTTTCCACAAGTTGTCCTGCTGCTTGTTTAACCGTTTCCAGTGGTCTTCCTTCCATAGATCCACTGTGGTCTAAAATTAAACAGAGGTTTAATGGCACATTCCTTTCTAGCTCATTAGCTATAACCGAAATAGACAAGGCCACTTGTCGTTGAGATGAAGATTGAGAAGCATCAATATTGGTATCGTTGAGAGCTGAATTTAGATTAACTTTCATAAATGTACTAAGAATTTTTTTACTACTAAGGATATCTCCACAAATATAGGGATAAATTTCGATATAAATATCAAGAAAATTAGTTGCTTAACAAGATAGATAATTCTGGGAAAATCTGTACTTAGAAGAAGAAATACCATCTCTGCTCAATATTGACTCAAAAATCAAGCAATGTTAAATCTGCCATTTTTGTCCAATAATTGGTGTGAAATCCACACCTAGACAAAAAAATTTGTTTTAGCTTCATAGAATATCATGTTATGGTAGACATAATTTCAGCATGTATTACTTATGAAGTATACTTAACAATATCATATATATCTAGGAACTAGTCAGAAGTTGTAGAAAATTTAGGAGGCTGCTAGAAGGAAAAGCAGAAAAATATGATTGTGATTTCAGAGTAATTAGTCGTTGGGAAACAATATCCCAAATATACTTCAGGCTGGGGTTTCCCTAGAGGCAAATCAGACCTTTCAGTAAGAGAAGAAGAATATCTCAACTGTGGTATTAAAAACGACCGATATGAAAACGCAGCAATAAACATATTAGTCGCGGGCGGGCAGTCCGAGAAAAAACGGACCTGAAGGCAAGCTTAGCCCATCCCCATCCCCCTCAAAGGGGTATATTTTTAAGGAGTATATTTTTAACACGTGGGGTGAGTAACTACTTTTATTCAGTATAAAATCTCAACAAAAGTGTGTTTTTTTATACAAAAAGTCGGTTAAAAATTCCTCTCATACTTTCTTCTCTTCCCCCATTCCCCACAACCGGCATAAAAAAACATACCCTTGTAAGCCCTCATACCTTTTGTGGGAGGCAGCAGGGTTGGTTGTAGCAACCTGTGAAAAGTCAACCTGCCCAGTAGCTAGAGCTCCGTAGTAAACCCCGTGCCTTGAGGCCGGGGAGGATGTCAACCAAGCTAATATAATTAAAAGATAGTACAATTGTTATAGGAATTATCTGATGAAATCACCAATCAAAGCAGTTCAAACAAGCACTTACTATGGAGATGCCTCTTTTCGTACACCACCCCCTGATTTAGAATCTTTAATGTTAAAAGAGCGAATCGTTTATTTGGGGTTACCACTATTTTCATCAGATGAAGTCAAAAGAAATGTTGGCATTGATGTCACACAATTAATTATTGCTCAACTACTTTATTTACAATTTGATAATTCCGAAAAACCAATTTATTTTTATATCAACTCTACTGGCACTTCTTGGTATACAGGAGATGCAATTGGTTTTGAAACAGAAGCATTTGCTATTTGTGACACCATGAGTTATGTAAAACCACCAATTCATACAATATGTATTGGTCAAGCTATGGGTACAGCGGCAATGATTTTGTCAGCAGGTACAAAAGGATATCGAGCAAGTTTACCTCATGCTACAATAGTTCTCAATCAAGCCAAAACAGGAGCAAGAGGTCAAGCAACAGATATTTCAATTAGAGCAAAAGAAGTTTTAGCTAATAAGACAACTTTTTTAAATATTCTTTCTAAAAACACAGGTCAATCAGTAGAAAAGATTGCTAAAGATACAGATAGAATGCTCTATATGACCCCTGAAATAGCTAAAGAATATGGTCTAATAGATCAAGTTTTGGCAAGTCAAAAAGAACTACCAAAATCTTTACCTACTAATCTTTAAGTTTTCAATAAAAATCAACAAATTTTGGCAATTCGTAAAAAACTACCAATATCTTGAACATAAAATTAGGTTTCAAGCCTTCCCATTTAAGGGGATGAAAAAAACGACTTCAGTATTTTAAGCTTCTTACTTCACTTAGGAGGCACTGATAACTGATAACTGCAATGACCTGCTATTTTTAAGTCCTCAATCAAATCAAACGGAAAAAAGTATTATGCCTATAGGTGTTCCTAGTGTTCCTTATCGTCTTCCTGGTAGTCAGTATGAAAGATGGATAGATATTTATACCCGTCTTGGTCAGGAAAGAATTATATTTCTTGGTCAAGAAGTGACAGATGGGCTAGCTAATAGA
>JAKQYF010000324.1 GCA_023356535.1 Trichodesmium sp. MAG_R03
TATTCCTGGTAATGGACTTCATATTACTCAATTAGGTCATGTCAAAGATTTAGCAATGGCAATGGTAAATATTTTAGGAAATGACAAAGCAATTGGGCAAATTTATAATATTTCTGGGGAGCGTTTTGTTACTTTTGATGGTTTAGCTCGCTCCTGTGCGGAAGCTGCTGGAAAATCTCCTGACTCTATTGAGCTAGTACATTACGATCCGAAAAAATTTGACTTTGGGAAAAAGAAAGCTTTTCCGTTACGAACTCAACATTTTTTTGCCAGTATAAATAAAGCGATAACGGAATTAAATTGGCAGCCAAAATATGACTTAATTTCTGGATTAAAAGATTCATTTGAAAATGATTTTATTGCCTCTGGTCGTGACAAAGTAGAGGTAGATTTTTCTGTTGATGATGAAATTTTGAATTCGTGATTTTACAATAATGGGGCTAGTAACTGTTGTCTATAATCTGGTATTATCTATGATAATCTCCAAAAACACTTACTCGTTAAATCAGATTTTTATTTAGCGCCGGATGTCATCAACAGCCCCACTTGTTCCACTTTAGCAGTTGTAGCATCTAGAATATCAACAAACTTACCTTCATATATTATGGCAATACGATCGCTCATTACCATTATTTCTTCTAATTCTGTAGAGATATACAAAATAGCTGCTCCCTTTTGTCTCTGAGCAAGTAAAACTTGTTGTACATATTCCGTAGCACCAATATCTAGGCCACGGGTAGGTTGCATCGCCACAATTAAATTAGGTTCTCCAGAAAGTTCCCGCCCCAAAATAATTTTTTGCTGGTTTCCCCCGGAGAGTTGACTTGCTTTTAACTGTGGATGACTAGCACGAATATCAAATTTTTCTATTGCCTTTTTTCCATAATTATTTATTACCCCAGACTGCAAAAAACCATAACGACAAAAAGGCCAAAACTTAAACAATTTTAAAATCAAATTCCGAGCAATACTAAAATTCAGAATTAACCCCATTTTCTGGCGGTCTTCTGGGATATATCCTACTTTGAATTTATCTGTTAAATTATTAGCAAAATTTATCTCTCCTTTTTCTAGAGAACGCAAACCATTAATCACATCAGCTAATTCTCTTTGACCATTGCCATCTACTCCTGCCACTCCCAAAATTTCTCCACTATGGAGTTGAAAAGATAAATCATGCACAGCAGATAAACCTTGGTCATTTTTCACTTCTATATTTTTGACTTCCAGAACAATATTACCTTTTTCAGCAGGGATTTTTTGGGGAATTATATTGACTTTTCGCCCTACCATCATTTCGGCTAATTTATGAGTAGTAATTACTGCTGTTGCCATAGTATCTACAACTTTACCCCGGCGTAAAACTGTCACAGTATCACAGACATTAATTACCTCTTCTAATTTATGGCTAATAAAAATAATTGTATGATTCTTTCCTGCTAATTGTCGCAAAATATTGAGCAAAGAATTTACTTCTACTGGAGTTAAGACTGCTGTTGGTTCATCTAAAATTAAAATTTTAGCTTGGCGATAAATTACTTTGAGAATTTCTACTCGTTGCTGAGTACCTATTGGTAAATCTTCAATTTTAACATTAGTTGGAATTTCTAAATTATAGGCTTTTGCCATAGTGTTAATTTCTCTAGATTTTGCCGATAAATTTAGAGAAAAATTTCCGCCAGTTCCTAAGATAATATTTTCTGTTGCTGTTAATTGTGGTATTAACATAAAATGTTGATGAATCATACCAATACCATAATTAATTGCTCTATTGGGGGAAGAAATTTTTATCGGTTTATCTTCTAGGTAAATTTGACCTGAGTCTGGTTGGTATAGTCCTGATAATATATTCATTAAAGTAGTTTTTCCTGCACCATTTTCTCCAAGAATGGCGTGGATAGAACCAGGAGCAATAGAAATACTAATATTATCGTTGGCGAGAAAGTTTCCGAAGCTTTTTGTGATGTTTTCTAGGCGTAAGTATGTCATTTCAGTTATCAGTTATTAGTTACAGGAAATTCCAAGTATAGGAAGCACAAATATTAAAAATTAAATGTTCCCAGTGCGGGCAAAATGCCCGCCATAGGTGTACCTCGCCCAGATAGCCAATTCATCGTTTAAATGGATAACAGCTTCACACTATTTCTTCCTAATTATTCCTGACTTTCTTTTATACAAACTTTTTCTTGACCACCTTCGGAACAGTCTTCAAATTGCAATTCTCCATCCAACATTTTCTGCTGAGTTTCTTCTATTGTTTGCTTAACTTTCTCTGGCAAAATATCATTAAAACGACCCAACTTAGTAATTTCTGGATTTTCAATTCCTAAAATATATGTTTCTCCTTTAACTTGATTATTTTTAACTAGATTAGCAATATAGGCGATCGCTCCTCCCACATCCTGAACTGCACTAGTGAGAACTGCTTTTGGAGCAACATCTAACTGATCTGTAATATTACCCACTGCATAAATTCCTTTTTCTTGTACAGTTTGTAAAACTGCCGGAGCAGCATTATCTAATAAGTTATAAATCACATCAACTCCTGTAGAAATTAAGGCTGAAGCTGCTTCTTTTCCTTTAGCAATATCATTAAAATCTCCAGTGTAACTAATCACAACTTCAACACTAGAATTTACAGATTTAGCTCCTAACTCAAATGCCCGACCTTGTAAGTTAGTTCCCTTAAAAGATAAACCAGTAAGATAAGCAACTTTATTAGTTTTAGTCATCAAACCAGCAGTCACACCAGCAAGATAACCAACTTGGAAGTAATTTGTTGTTACTGAAGCATAATTTTCTCCGGCAATATTACCATTAACTCCTAAGAAAAATGTATCTGGAAATTGACTAGCTACTTGTTCAATAGCAGCATCAAATTGTCCCCCATGACCAACTACTAAATTATAACCTTTCCTGGCAAAATCTGAGATGGTTTCTGTTTGGTCTGATTGAGCAACATTTTCTACATAAATCATTTCACCATTAAGTTTTTCGGCGGCTTTTTTTATTCCTTCATAACCAGATTGATTCCATCCTCCATCGGTTATAACTCCAGGCAAAGCAATGGCAATTTTAAAGGTTTCAGAACTACTACTGGAATCTGTAGAGTTATTATCAGGATTTTCTGTGATTGTAGAAGGAGAATCAGCACAAGCTTTTAAGAAGAAGCTAGTTGCTAAAGCAGTTGACATATATCCAATAAATGAACGTCTATTCAATTTGTTAGTCATATTTTAGTAGTCCCCTAGATGTGAATTTACAGTGGAATTAGGAAAGAGAAAACATTTCCTAGAATTGATTTTCAGTTAATATAGCAATAGTATTTAGAACTAAGCTAATATGTATTTTAAATGAGTATTAGCTTAAATTAATAAGCAATGGATGGAAAAAAATTGCTTAAATATTTGCCAATAAAATTGTCAGCAGTCAGCTATCAGCTATCAGCTAGAAGGAGGGATTAGGAGTGGGTAAGCTTTTGTGCATTTAAACGGCTTATTGTTGTATGCCTAATTCAGAAAAAAAACCCTTCTAAATTCTAAATTCTAAATTCACTTCTCCTTCTGGGAGAGGTGAGGAGTGGGTTCCCTACTCCGGCAAAAGACTTTTTCAGCAAACCCTAAATAGGGCTTCCCAAATTTTAGATTTTAGATTTTTCCTAAGTTGCAATTTTTGGCATAGGGCATAGAGTAACAGATTTAATGAATAGAGGCGCGCAAAAGGATTGCTGTGGCCCAATTTTCATTTTTTCTTTGTCTTTAAATTTTAAGTAGTAATATGACAAAAGTACAATTAAAAGGCGAACAAATGCATGGAAGATCGGCAGATTTGAGGGAGTTATTTAAGGGTATTCTTAGCGATAATTTTGATACTCACAAAAGAGCTAAGGATAAGTTGTCAAGATGGCTCTGGGAACATCCGAATTGTGGCATGAAAGTTAAGAGAAACTTCTCTCATACTAATTTTTATGACTCAGAGGAGTTTGATCACGATTCTCTACAGGAAACTTTCGAAAAGTTTGACTCAATTATTGAAAAGTTTTTGGTGAAATATCAAATTACTTTTGAGAAACTTGAGAATATTTCTGAGGAACAATTAGGGTCTTCTTGGATTAATTATTTTAATATGGCTCATTACAATAAAGCTTGCGATTTATATCGACAATGGCAAAGGAAAAGTAACATTAATGGGCGCATTGTTTTCAGTTTAGACCAGGATAAAAATGATGATAGTCAAAATTATAAGGAGGAAATTCCAGACCACAAAAATTTAAACGATTTAGATCATTTTAATCTGGGAGATTTGTCTGAGGAAGCTATGGATAAGTTACCTATTTTTAATGATTCTAGGGAGAAGTTGCGTAATTGTTCTAAAAAGGTTGATTGTTTGGAAATTGCAGTGCTGGGAGCTAAAGGTTATAACCAAACGGAAGTTGCTAAAAAGTTCGGTGTTCATAAATCTAAGATTAGTCGACATTGGAGGGAGAAATGCCTGAAATGTATCAATCAAATTATTGCCGAAAATAATATGGAATAAGGGAGTTAGAATTAGGGAATTAATGTTTCTCAATTTCTCTATTAATTTTCTACATAATGTGTCTGTCGATCTTTGTCTTAATTTTTAACTAAATTTTACTAATTTTAACTATGGATAATATTACGGAATCATTGGTTTTTCGAGTTCCTTTGTCTCCAAAAAGTCACGCTCTGGCTGAACAATTTGCTCAACAACAATTGGTTAAAAAACGGGCAAAAGGAGTTTATCTTAATACTCTGGCTGTACATATTGGTCAGGATTTTCTGGATGGCTTAGGTTTTGAAACAGATTTGGATAATGCTGACTGTTTTAATAGTTTTTTGCGGATGATTGAGGATCCGGCTGATGTAATTATTCCCAATTTGGGTGTTATAGAGTTTCGACGAGTTTTACCGGGGGAAACTGGTTTTTTAATTCCTGATTTTGTCAGAGAAAATAGGCTGGCTTATGTGGCTGTTGGTTTTGATGAATCTTTGGATTTTGGGGATATTTTAGGGTTTGTTTGTTTGAGTGATTTAACTGAGTCTGATGGTTATATTCCTCTGGATATTTTACAACCTGCTGAAAATTTATTGGATTATTTAATGC